>JAGXSZ010000030.1:2500-309977 GCA_018333515.1 Actinomycetota bacterium | reverse complement strand
GGCGGGTTGTGGCTTGCGGTCAACATTATTGCCCCCGCCGCTCCGTAAATCCTTATCGAAAAAGCCGTGAGCGGTGTAGGCAGCGCTCTTCTTGGCATAAAAACGGGGATACCGTTACCGACCATGACGGACGCGCACTCGTGAGCGAACCTCTCCGCGAAAAACCGCGTGTCGTACCCGATAACTATGCCTTTTTCGCCAAGGCCCTCGCCCTTGATGTAATCGGCGATAGCTTGGGCTACGATTCTCACATTCGACAAGATAAACGTGTCGTTCATTATAGCGCGCCAACCGTCGGTTCCGAACTTGATTACGGATTCCGCCATATCCACCCCTTCAGATGACCTAATCAATAATTACATGTCCTAATCAATAGTTACTCTCCGACCTCGATTGCCTCTCTAACGAAATCGACAAAATTCTCGACTGCATGATCCGCGTCTTTTTGCGTGTTGCCCTCCGCGTAGATGCGCACCACCGGCTCATCCGGGTCCGGTAAGACCAGCGCCCAGCTCTCACTGTTGTATATCTTCACGCCGTCTATCATCTCGGCCTCGTGACCCTTGGCTTTCTCGAGCAACCTTCTCATGACCAGCCCCTTCTTGTCCCACGGGCAGAAAGTGTTTGTGTTGGCTAGGTGATAAGGCGGCATGCCGGCGACTATTTCAGAGAGCGGCCTCTCCGCCGCCGCTAAATATTCCATCAGCTTGAAGAAGCTTACAATGCCGTCGTAGGCAGGGAGAAACCGGGTGAAAATGTAGCCCCCGCTCTGCGCCCCGACAAACATAACGTTGGTGTCGAGCGCCGATTCCATCATCGCGCGCGAGCTGACCTTTGTGCGGATGACGCTTCGTCCGTAGCGTTTGGCGATATCCTCTACTACCGACGAAACGTTGAGTGGAACCGCGATTTTGCCGATGCTCTGCTCGTAGTTGCAAGCAAGGTAGACGAAGAGGTGAAGCGCGTCGACGAGCGAGACCATGCGGCCCCTATCGTCGATTATGGTGACTTTCTCGCCGCCGCTGTCTATCATAATCCCGAAGTCCGCCTTGAAAGTGTCGACCAGCCTCGATATCTGCTGCGTAGCCGCTTGTAACTGGTCGGGCGAGATCGTAGTGCGCCGCTCACTCGTATAAGCGTTCAGGCCGACCACATCACAATTGAGCTTCTCTAAAAGGTGGGGCATGATAATCGCGGTGCTGCCGAAGGCGTAATCGACGACTACCTTAAAGCGCCGCCCCTGTATTTTATCGATATCCACACTCTTTAAAAGCGCGTCCCTATACGCTTCTATCGAGCGCTGCGGGAACTCCGTCTCGCCTATCTGATTGTAGAACACGCGCCTGAAATCCTGGCGGTAGAAATATTTTTCGATATCCCGCTGCAGTCCCTCTTTTATGTCGAGACCGTTGGTGTCGAAGAAGTGTATTTCGAGTGATTGCTGGTCAAATGGCGACGTGCGGATATGGATGCCGCCGACCTCTTGCCCGGTCTGGATAAGAAACCGGTTTACCGAAGCCGACGTGATGCGCAGGTCGTTTGTGGTGATACCGGTCGAGTTTAGACCCGCTATCATGGCCCGCTTTATCATGCGCGACGCGCGGCTCGCATCTTGGCTCACCACCACCTGCGCATCGCGCTTGAGTGTGGTGCCATAGGCCATCGCCAGCTTCATCGCCAGGTCGACTGTTATATCGACATTTATCAGACCGCTCACGCCTTTCGCCCCGAAGAGCGTCCGCATGCCGCGCGACTCCCAGATAAGATTGCTGTTTACGACCGCCCCGGCATCGACTTTCTTATACGGATAAATCTTCACATCGTGGTTGATTACCGAGTTCTCGCCGAGAACCGAGTCGTCGCCGACGACCACTCCCTGCTCTATCCTGACACCGCTCTTGATATCGCAGCTCTTGCCGATAACCGCGCCGTGGATATGGCAGTGCTGCCCGAGATAAGCGTTATCCCAAATGATGCTCCGGTGGGTATGAGCCTTGCTCATCATGAGCACGTTGTTGCCGATTACCGAGTATTCGCTAAGTTCGGCGCCCGCTTCGATTTTGGCGTTTTGCCCAATGACCACCGGCCCCGAGATGTCGACTGAAAGGTCGACATCGGCTCCGTCGCCAATCCATACGTTGTCGCGCATCCGTATGCCCGGCGGCTGTAGGTTGGATTTAAGGTCGAGAATGTCTTTGTGCGCCCGCACATACTGCTCGAAGTTGCCGATGTCGCACCAGTAGCCGTCCATTACGCAGCCATATAGGGGCGCTCCTTCTTCGAGTAACACCGGGAAGAGGTCTTTGCTGAAATCGAACTTCTCGCCTTTGGGAACGTATTTGAAGATTTCCGGCTCCAGCACATAAATACCGGTGTTTACGGTATCGCTAAAGACCTGGCCCCAGGTCGGCTTCTCTAAAAACCTGTCTATCTGGCCGGACTCCTCTGTCATGACTACTCCGAACTCGAGTGGGTTCTCGACCCGCTTGAGAGCGATTGTGACCATGGCGCCTTTTCGTTTGTGGAAATCCATCAGGTATGTGAGGTCAAAATCGGTTAGCGCATCGCCGCTTATTACCATGAAGGTCTCATTCAGGAAATCCTCGGCTTCCTTAACACTGCCCGCGGTGCCCATCGGGTACTCCTCGATAGAGTAGTTGAGGTTGATACCGTGGACGGAGCCGTCCCCGAAATAGCTTTTGATGAGCTGCGGGAGAAACTGCAGAGTGGCAACGACGTCGGTCGCTCCGTGGTTTCGCAATAATTCCAAGATATAGTCCATGCAAGGTCTGTTCAGTATCGGCACCATGGGCTTGGGCTGGTTGCTCGTCAATGGTCTGAGCCTCGTCCCTTCGCCGCCCGCCATAACTACGGCTTTCATATCAATCCCCCCAGTAGTTTTGCTCTTAGTCCCAGTATTGTTAAATCTAATTCGCCTTTGTCGGCTACGCATTAAGGGTTCCCCGGGCAACCTCCTCGACGATTCGTGCTCGATCTTATGCTTGCGAATACTCCATGACCCATACCTCTGTCTCAGCCGGCAACTCATCCGCCGACAGCTCGATAACGGAGCCCCGCTCTCTAACGATAGGCATAGATTCCAAAAATGGCCCGACCGGGCCGATGTCGATCGCGGCAACCTCTGTTTTATAGTGCATGGGTACTACGATATTCGGCTTTAACTCTCGCACGATTTCAGCTGCTTGCGCATGGTCGATCGTAAATCTCCCTCCAACCGGTATCAGGAGAACATCGACATCGGCCAGCGCTTCTCGCTGCTCTTGCGTCATAGACTGCCCATAATCCCCCATGTGAGCCATGACAAGGCCGTCTACGTAGAACTTGAATATTATATTCCGTCCTCGTTTGTATCCGCTTACTTCGTCATGGAACGAGTCGATTCCTTCTATGGTTGTGCTTCCTATCACAATTTTCCCGCCGGCTTCGACGACGCGCGGTGAGCCTCGGACCGCTTGGGCGTTGTCGTGGTCGTAATGGTGATGGCTGATAGTGACTATGTCCGCTTCGACACGCGGGAGCGCGTACCCCGTTTTTTCGCTATACGGGTCGGTGACTATTACCGTGCCGGAGGCTGTCTCTATTTTGAAAGCGGCGTGCCCGAGCCAGCTGATTTTGACTCTCCCAAGCAAATCTGTTCTCCCTTCTCGTCCTTGTTGGGCTGCTAATACCCCTCGGGCATCCTTGGCGGCTGCTAATGCCCCTCTAGCAGCCGCCAAGGCGGCTAATTAGCTTGCTTGCTTCTTAGCGTGGATATTCCCATTTTCAGGTAAACGTAACCGGAAATTACGGAGAGGGCCGCCCCCACATAGAGAGCGAGTAGGCCCGCGGACCGGACTACGCGCATGTTCAACTCGACATCGGCCAGGAGAATGAAGAGCGCGGACATCAAGAAACCGGTCGCCGTTTTGCCGAGCATAGATACGCGCAGCTTTACACCATAGCGGGAAAGCACCATCCAGCCCAACGACATCAACGCGTCCCTGCCGACGATGACGAGGACCACCCACGCCGGGATAACCGCCTGAAATTTCAGATAGACCGCGACCGCCGCTACGGCTACGAATATCCGGTCTATGGCGGGGTCGGCCAGCTTGCCGAATTCCGTCTCCTGGTTGAGCCTTCGCGCAAAATATCCGTCGAAACAATCGGTCAGCGCCGCCAGTCCGAAAGCCAGCGGGGCCAACCATCGCGCCTCGAAATCCCGGGCAAAAAGAGCATACAGAAACACCGGGATAAATAGTAATCTCGAAAATGTCAGAGCGTTGGGTATGTTAAATGTCATCAATCACCCGATCCGCCAATTGCCCCCATCCGAGCCCCGCGATAAAGATTTTACTCGTAGCTCAGGGCTTTAGCCCTGAAAACAACTGCCGGCTTTGAGCCCTCGGGAGTCAGCCCTAAAGGGCTGAGCTACGTTTATCCAGAGCACCGCAAAACCATGAGACTATTACTCGACCACCCCTACGGCTTGGCCCTCGGCTTTGATTTTAATATCCGCGAGCATCTGCTTCATATTTTCCCGCAGCTTCTTTGAGAGAAGCGGGTGCAGAAGGGGGGCGAGCATCGGTATCCCGAACTCGAACGAGATGCTAAAGGTTATCTTGGTGTCATCGCTCGCTTCGTCGAGCTGCCAGTAACCTTGGAATGTCTTAAGGTCGCCTTTTACCTGCTCGAAGTCTATCCTGTTTTCCTCGGGCTTTATTATATCCTTCTCGACCCATTTAATGACCCGTCCGTCTATCTCGTTTACCCATTCCGAGACGGTGTAGCCCTCGCCCCGCTCCAGTATGGTGACTTTCTTTACGTCCGCCATCATCTCGGGGTACTTCTCGAAATCGGAGATAATCGGGAACAGCTCGGCTGCGCTCATCTGTACATTGATGGTCTCTACTATCAGCGGCATACGATACCCTCCTAAGGTCTACGCGAGAAGCGATTTATTTATCTCGGCTGAATGCGCGAACGCTTCCAGGAAAAAATCTATCTGGTCATAACCGATAATCAAGGGCGGCTGAAGCCTTATGACTTTCGGGTTGTTGAGCATATGAAGCGCGAGTATCCCCCGGTCTTGAAGAGTATATATCGTGCTCCCGACAAAACCCTCATCCGCGAACTCTACGCCGATGGTCAAGCCTTTTCCGCGGATATCCACAATCAGGTCCGGGTATTTCACTTGAATATCTTTAAGTTTCGACAGCAAGTACTCGCCTTTTTGGGCGGCCTGCGCGGGCAGGTCTTCCTCGATTATCGCGTCGATGGCAGCTAACGCGGCGGCGCAGGCCAACGGGTTTCCGCCGAAGGTCGACGAATGGATGAGCGGGTTCTCCTCGAACGGGGCGAAGACCTCGGGCGTCGCGATAAAGGCGCCAATCGGCATCACGCCGCCGCCGAGCGCTTTGGCGAGCGTCATGATATCCGGCGCGATATCTTCATGGTCGCACCCGAACATCTTGCCGGTCCTTCCAAGGCCGGTCTGAATCTCGTCCAGGATAAGCAGGATGCCCTTGTCGTCGCATAAACGCCGCACGTCCCTCAGATACCCGTCGGGCGGGCAAATGACGCCGCCCTCGCCCTGTATGGGCTCGAGGATGATTGCGGCGGTCTCACCGGTGACAGCCGCCTCCATTGCGGATACGTCGCCGAACGGGACATGTTCGAACTCCGGTACGAGCGGCTCAAACGCCGCCTTGTATTGCGGCCGCCCGCTCGCGCTGAGCGAACCCATCGATTTACCGTGAAAACCGTTTTGCGTCGCTATAATCCGCGTTTTGCCGGTCGCCATGCGGGCGAGTTTTAGCGCCCCTTCGACCGCTTCGGTACCGCTGTTGCACAGAAACGAGTAGGTCAGGTTCCCGGGGGTGATTTTCGCAAGCTTTTCGCAGAGGTCGGCCATGGGTTTGTTGAGCATGGTGCGCACGCTCGTCTGCGGTATCAGTTTTAGCTGCTCTTCTACCGCTTTTATGACCTTCGGGTGGGCGAAGCCCAGGTTATAGACGGCGTGCCCGCTGAGAAAATCGAGATATCTCTTCCCGCGCGCGTCGTACATGTAGACCCCTTCGGTCTTTACCTCGAGGGTCGTCCCTAGGAACCTCATCAACCGGGCAAACCCAGGGTTGACGTATTTATCGTATTTCTCAAGGGTCTCCTCGATGAGTTCCTCGGCGTTCTCCAGTGCCGTATTCTCTTCGGTTCGCACGACGCGCATCTCCTCCCGGTCTGATATAGGTCTTTCGCATCACGGTTTGTCCTACCCTATTATAAGCATAACGCGAGACTTTTATAATGTTGTTTTTGAGAGCGGTTATCCGGGGCGGTCAATTTGAGATGACTAAGAATCGTATTCAATCATTTTGTTCGTTGGCGATTAGTCTTTTTCGACCTTATGCTTTTAGCGAAGCATAAATCAACCCGCCACAGAACGCGCGGGGCTCTGCTATAATAATTCCAGTATTAGATGAGCGACAGTAACATGCGTTGTAATCATCGGGGGTAGAAATTGCAGGCCACGAATTATGGAGCGGTGTTTACCAAGCGATGGATGGTCGAGATGATTCTCGACCTGGCGGACTACACAGCTGACCGTGATTTAGCGCAAATGGTTGCCATCGAGCCTTCCTGCGGCGACGGTTCTTTCTTGGTTCCCATGGTTGAGAGGCTCTCAACATCCTGCAAGATTCACAGGCGGTCTCTTCGCGATGCCAAAAAGGCCATTTCCGCATTTGATCTTCAAGAACGCCATGTTCAGACAGCTTTGGAAGCAGTTAAAACGGCATTAGTGTCGGCCAATTGGCCTAGCGCTGATATACGGGAGATATCAGCCGGCTGGATTAAGCACGCCGACTATTTACTTGAAAAACACCCTAAGGGAGAGGCCGATTTCGTAATCGGTAATCCACCATATATCCGAGCTCAAGAAATTCCTACCGATTGTAGGTCTGCATATATAAACAACTGCAAAACCATGACCGAGGGTACGGATATTTACATAGGGTTCTTTGAGGTAGGTCTTAGGTCACTCAAACCCGAGGGCATTCTAGCTTTTATTTGCGCCGACCGCTGGATGCGTAACGCATACGGAAAACGGCTTCGTAGACTAGTATCGTTACTCTATGCCGTCGACGCGGTTCTTGAAATGCACGGCGTTGATGCTTTCGCAGAAGAAGTATCGGCTTATCCTGCTATAACCATCCTGAGGGCGGGCGCACAAGGCCCTGTCATTGCAGCTAAAGCGACGCCGGACTTTAGCGCTGAATCTGTGCCGTTACTTTTTGATTGGATTAAAAGCAATAGTTGTGAGTCACTTAAATTGCCGACGATTACCGCCGCCCGCTTACATAAATGGTTTAACGGCGATTCATTTTGGCCCACAGGATCGCCTGAAAGATTGGCGATACTCGATGATCTTGAAAGACGATTTGCCCCGCTAGAAGATGGCTTTACGGGAACAAAAGTCGGCATTGGTGTCGCAACGGGTGCCGATAAGATCTTTATAACACAAGATAAAACAGTAGCGGAGCCTGATCGGTTGCTGCCGTTGGTAACGACTTCACATATCAGGTCCGGGTTTATCGACTGGTCCGATACATGGTTGGTAAATCCCTGGAATGGTAACGGCAGCCTCGTTGAGTTAAGCAGATATCCGCAACTTAAACAATATTTTGAGCGTACCGTCGACGAACTAATGCAACGCCATGTTGCAAGCAAGACGCCTGAAAAATGGTATCGTACAATTGACAAAATAGACCCCGGCCTTGCGGAAAAGCCTAAATTGCTTTTTCAGGATATGAAAGCATCTATTCAGCCGGTTCTAGACCCAGGCGGGCTTTACCCTCATCACAACCTGTATTGGGTTACGTCCGACACGTGGGACTTAGAGGTTCTGGGCGGCCTGCTACTATCACGGGTTGCTCAAATGTTCGTAGAGTGTTATGCGGTGCGCATGAGAGGCGGCACACTTCGCTTCCAATCGCAGTATTTGCGACGGATATGCGTGCCGGACCCGGACAGCTTGAGCAACGAACAGAAGTCCCGCCTAACTCAGGCGTTTCGTGGGCGCAATGTGGGGCTTGCTACGGCTGCTGCGATGGATGCTTATGGTCTGACCGAGATGCCGGATTAGGGAGGATTAGATGCCTGAATATGATTTTCGAGATGCTGTAACTAAGTGCTGGACAATACGAGCGGATGCCGCGGAGAGGCAAGCCGACAGAGGGACCACAGATGTAGGCCTTCGCGCCGAGGTTACGTCTGGTAGGCATATGGCTCCCCTGGAAAGCCTGGTGGCGCAAATCTTCATTGATGCCGGCTTGCCTGAGTCAGGTTTGTTTCTGAAATCGAAGCGTGAACTGCCTGGATATTTTAGGGCGGAAAAGCAATGGGACATCGTAGCCGTGCACAAAGGCTCATTGGTGGCGGCCGTTGAACTCAAGTCTCAGTTGGGATCATACGGTAAGAACCTGAACAACCGCGCTGAGGAAGCAATCGGTAATGCCATGGATCTTATCGTGGCGGGTAAAGAAGACCTGCTTGGACCAAGGCCGCCTTGGCTTGGTTATGTTTTTATAATGCAGGATGATGAGGAATCCCGCGCACCGGTAGGGGTCAGGGAACCGCATTTCCCGACAGATAGTGAGTTTAAAGATGCGTCGTGCCAAAAGAGAATCGCGATTATGTGCAGGCGTTTTCTTATTCAAAGGCTCTATAATGCGGCATGGTTCGTTACCGGTAAACCCGAAGCAACATTCGAAAGCGTCCAGGAGCCGGACATTGAGCTAACATTCGCAAAATTCGCCGCCGCGATTCGGGGCAGAGTCGGAGAAATATTAGCCTAGTGAGAGACACTCGGCTACAAACGCTTGCCTGTCGATTTCGAATACGCCGCAGGCGGAAGCATACTGCGGGGCAGGTAGCCGCAACAATAACGGCTAAAGCCCGCTCCATCTCTGAAGCGGGCTTTATTCTTGGTATCGATCACGTTATGTGCGATTAGCGATAACGGCTCTCGCTGAGCGCCGCTAAAGAAACCGGTGCTTAAACCAGCGCTTATATCATATCGATATAGTTGCAAGGGCACTCCTCGGCGCACTTCTTGCAGCCGACGCATACTTCGAGTTTGAACTCGTAGTGCTCGCCCTTGGGCAACTTGCCGACCGCGTTGTATGAGCAGAAATTGTAGCAATTTCCGCAGTCGAAACACATGCCGCAGCTGAGGCACCTTTTCGACTCGTCGATAACCTGGTCGTTGCTGAAGGTCGAGACTACCTCGTCGAAATTGCCCTTGCGAGCGTCGACGGGGATATGCGACTTCTCGACACGCGGCAACGACTCGTAATAGTTCATCGCCATCTCGGCGCTCTTGACTATAGGCGCCGGGTATACCTTCGCAAGCTCTTCGCCCTTGATATAGGCGTCTATCGCTTCCGCGGTTTTCCTGCCGAGACCGATGGCTTCGGTTACGGTTCCGAGCTTGTTGGTGACGTCGCCGCCGGCATACATGCCGGGCTCGGTCGTCTCGCCAAGCTCGTTGACGGTTATCCAGCCGTTGTCTTCGAATTTCTCAAGTCCGCCGAAATTCGGGCCCTGGCCAATCGCCGGGATAATCGTATCGGCTTCAATAGTAAATTCCGAGCCGTCGATCGGGACCGGTCTGCGGCGACCGCTCGCGTCCGGCTCGCCAAGCTCCATCTTGATACACTTCAAGCCGGTTACTTTGTCGCCGTCGCGGACGACCTCGACCGGTGCCGCGAGAAACTCGATATGAATTCCCTCGCCCTCGGTGTCGTCGATTTCCTCGGGGCTCGCGGGCATCTCGTCTCTGGTTCTGCGGTAGACGATTTGCGGCGTCGAACCTGTCCTCCAGGATACGCGCGCCGCGTCGACCGCGCTATTGCCGCCGCCGATTACTAGGACTTTCTCGCCGACATCGACTGTCTCGCCGGCGTTGACCCTGTTTAGGTATTCGACAGCGTTCAGAACGCCGGGACCGGCCTCTCCCGGTATGCCGAGATTCCAGCCATCGTGGGCGCCGATCGCCATATAGACGGCCGCGTAGTCCTTCTTGACGTCATCGATTGAGATATCCGTCCCGATCCTGGTCGAGTATTTGATATCGACACCTAGGTCGGCGATTTTCTTTACCTCCGCGTCGAGAATATCCTCCGGGAGCCTATAGCTCGGGATACCGTAGCGGAGCATGCCGCCCGATTTATCGAACGCCTCGAAAATCGTTACCGGATAGCCGCGGCGTGCCAGCTGGAACGCGCACGACAGGCCGGCGGGACCGGAACCGACGATTGCCACCTTCTCCGAGCGCACCTCATCCGTGACTTTCTCGTGAGCGAGGTCGTTGTTTATACCGTAATCACCGATAAACCTCTCGACCTGGTTGATCGATACGGCTTCGTCTTTGGCCTTTCTGTTACAGTCAGTTTCGCAAAAATGCGGACATACCCTTCCGATAACCGACGGCAAGGGGTTCGTCTCCGTCAAAAGCCTGTAGGCTTGTTCCCACGACTCATCAAAAGTCCGGCCGTAGCTTTCGGATTGAGCAATAAGCGTCAAGAACCCTCTTATATCGTTATTGCTGGGGCAGGCATTTTTGCAAGGCGGAGTCTTTTCGGTGTAACGCGGCCTTAAATGCGACCCCTCACGGCCGCGAGAATGCCCGGCTGCACCAATCTCTCGCTTTCTCATCTTAAGTACAACTGCCATACCGTTCTCCTTTAAAATCCTGGCTTTATGCATTCTTTTCCGACGCCGCATACGCTGCTGTCCGCGGCGACACACAACGCCGGATCATAATGCGCTTGGGCCTAAGTAATGTCTTATGATTACTCGTTCGCGGACGCTTCCGTATGCGGCAACTCAATCGAGCTTCCGCCGAAATAACCATATACACACCGGCCGGAGTCCATAAGTAGCTTTATAGCCGCTTTCGCATCGTCCTTGGAGATTTTGTCACCATACTTTGCGATTACCGCTTTTGTCAGATCTTTCGCTTTCAGTTTCTTCTGTCCTGCGCTATCGGAGACGACCTGAAACATGTCATCAGCCAATTGCTCGATAGAAACTTCCCCAGCCATGTTACAACCTCCTAATACCTGTTATGCATCGACCTTCTGTAGGTCGTGCCGGCATACCTGAAGTCATCGAGATGGTATTTGGTAAATTCGATACCGGTCAAATCGAAGAACTTCGGCCAGCCTATCCTGTTTATCCACTCGCCAACGCGCTCATAAGGCTTAGCGTTCTTGGCGTAGACTTCGACGATGTTCTTGACCGCCTCGGTAACCTCGGGCCATCTCGGCGGGTTGTTCGGCAGAAACGGGATTGCCAACTTGGTAAACATCGGCTCCGTCCTGGCGTTGGAGATCTTGCCGCCCACCCATATAGATACGCCGTCGTTGAGCGGGTCCGCCATCGGCATCGCCGGACATACGGTAAAGCAATTACCGCAATACATGCACTTATCCTCTTCGACCTTGACGGTCGTCTTGCCATCTATCGAAGTCGGCCTGATGGCGTTGTTCGGACACGAAGCAACCGTCGTCGGAATCTCGCAGAGATTCGGCAGGGTGCTGTGGTCGATTCTCGGCGGTGTCCTGTGGAGACCGAGAAGCGCGATGTCGGATGCGTGTACCGCGCCGCACATGTTCAAGCAACACGCGACGGCTATTCTCAACTTATGCGGCAGCTTCATCTCGACGAAATACTCGTAAAGCTCGTCCATGACGACTTTGACCAGTCCCGATGCGTCGGTCGCGGCTGAATGGCAGTGTACCCATCCCTGCGTGTGAACGACGTTCGATATAGAGTTGTTGAGGCCGCCAACCGGGATGCCGTTATCCGACAATTCTTTTATCAACGGGTCGATATTGTCTTTGTTGCCAAGCAAGAACTCGACGTTATTCCTACTTGTAAACCTGAGATAACCGTCGGAGTATTTCGTCGCCAGACCGGTAATCATCCTTATGAAGTTTGTACTGATTAGCCTCGGCGACGCGGCCCTTACCGTGTAGATAGAGCCGGTCTCACCGTGGTGCACCAATACGCCCGCACGCAATGTCTCATGATATTTCCACTTGCCGTAATTCTCTTTGATTATCGGATGCAAGAACTTATCATAATGCGGTGGGCCTATGTCGGTTCTTCTTTCTGTCGTGGCCATGAAGTTTTACCTCCTGCATACTCGCATTTTATTAGGCTTCCCGGCTTTGGCAGCCCACCATTTGCCGGGAGAATACCGCCTCTTCCTATTCTGTCTCTTCCTCAAAGTACTCTTCATAGAAGATGTACGGATTGTCTCTCGGCTGCGTGATCTGCTGAGGCATTGGCTCAACACCGACTCCCTCGAGGAACGTCTTGAGAGTGACCCTCTCGATAAACTCGCCGATTCTCTCTCTGTTCATGCCGTGCTCATCCCAGAACTCCCAGACTCTCTCAAGAAAATCATGGAATTCTTCGAAGTCGTTCTCCTCATCGATTTCCATGAAAGGAACGATGAGCGTTGCGAAGAGCGCGCCGTCTACGATAGGAGCTTTACCGCCGATAGCGACAGCGGCGCCGCGCTCTTTACCCGGACTCAGAGCTTTCGGAAGCACATTGATGCAGTGGACGCACTTTACGCAGTCGCTGTCGTCTATTTTTAGCTCTTTCCCTTCGAGAGTAATGCACTTCGTCGGGCATTTCTCTATGACGTATTCCCGGATGTTGAAGCCCGCATCGACATACTCGGCTATTGCGCTCTGGTCGATTTGAATCTCGTCTTTCCAGATGCCGATGATTGCCATGTCCGACCTGGCCATAGCGGCGGTACAGTCATTCGGGCATCCCGACATCTTGATTTTGTATTTGTAATTGAACATAGGCCTGTGAAGTTCATCCTGATATTTGTGAGTAATATTGTAGGTAAGCGCCAGGGTGTCGTAGCATGCGTTCTGGCAACGGCCGGGTCCTACGCAGCAGCTCGGGGTCCTAAGGTCGGATCCTGAACCGCCCAAATCCCAATCCTTAGATGTCAACTCTCTAAAGATAGGCTCCAACTCCGGAGTGGTGGTACCGAGAAGTATCATGTCCCCTGTCGAGCCGTGCATGTTGGTCAAACCAGAGCCGTGCGCATCCCAGATATCCATGATCTCGTTTAATGCTTCCGAGGTGTAGAACCACCCTGACGGCTGATTTACCCTGACGGTGTGGAAGTGCGAAACCCCCGGAAACTGATCAGGGATTGCGGAATACCTACCGATAACACCTCCGCCGTACCCCATTATGCCTACCAAGCCGCCGTGCTTCCAGTAACCCACCTTGTCGCGGTACGACTTCTCAAGCTGACCCAAGAGGTCTTTGACCATTGGTCTGTCGGCCATGGTCTTCAAGTCCGTTATGAAACTTGGCCATGGCCCTTTTTCCAACTCATCTAAGAGTGGAGTTTTCAGCTCGTCTGACATTACTTAGCCTCCTTTTCTGTTAAACGCGATTGTAAGCAAAGCTTCGTTTGAGCATTGCACGCGATTTATCCTGCTGCACCTAAGTGCTGAGTGCGCCTCATCTTAAAGATAATATCTCCGGGCATCGCCTGGGAACTGAAAGTAATTAAGCCCATAACAAATTTCTTTACAGAGATGATGTCCGCTCTGACGGTAAAGAAGAATCTTGTGTGCTTAATCAATACTATTACTAGGGTTACATGGAAAATATAGCCTGCTAACCAAATTATCTTGTTGCTGTTGAACAAGCTTTTGAAAAGCCCTGCCTCTTGAGCCATTCTGTAGACAACACCAGTGGCTCCTACGGGCGCAGGATTAAACGCTATCTTCAAAGGGGAAGGCGTAGTCTCGTATTTCCATACCCTAGCCATGAAACCAACTAGAAATATGGCTATCGCTAAATAGCCGGCGATTGTGAAAGCCAAAGTCAAACCGCTCATATTTAATCCCTTTTCTGATAAGCTTTCGCCCTCGGACTTACGCTAGAGGTTTCCCCGGAACGTATTCCCGGCAAGAACATGTATGATGCGATTACTACTAATTATCAGATACGTCCCATCAGGGTTTCGATCGATCTCATTTGTACTGGAGTACGATTTCCGTTCAAAGCTAAAGGCGGCCTCGTCCAGCTTTGAATTTAGATTACGTTCTAACAGAGACCGACCGAAATATTAAAAATATGTCAGGTCGGTCCTCTGTAATCCTCTTCAATAAACGAATTGGAATCTTGTGCTTACACGCAGCCGGTCGGCTTCGGAAGCCCGGCGATCTTACAGGCCTGCAATGCCGGGCCTGCCGGATAGAGCTGGTACAGGTACGCGTTGCTGCCTTTTTCCGGACCAAACATCTTTTTCATCTCTTTGATTAAGATTTTGATCATCGGAGCGATTTTGTACTCGCTGTAGTAATCCCTCAAGAAGTTGACGACTTCCCAGTGTGCTTCCGTCATCTCGACGCCTTCTTGCTCGGCGATGTACTTGGCTACGTCCTCATTCCAATCTTCGAGGTTTACGAGGTAGCCGTCATCATCCGTCTCATAAGACTTTCCATTTAACTCAAAGCTCATATGTATACCTCCTTATTAAGATTTCCTGATGCTTGATTTAAGAGCGGTCTCTATAATTGTGTAAAGAGAAAAAGAGTACGTACCAAATGTTACGATGAGCGTACCAATTACGATACCTTTTGTCAAGTGTGTAGCAAATAAATTTTTTAAGTAATTATGGTCGCCGGTCTAGGCTGACCGGGCTGCGTTTGACATACTCCACAAAGCCCCTCGCCCAAGCGGACGAACCGGAACTGTGCAGGTGGGCATAGGATGCGAAAACGTTTTTGTATATGATCCCGTCATGCTCGCCGTCCAAGCCTTTTCCACGGGTGAGATTATACCCAAACTCGGTGTTTTCTAAATCGACGACTTCGGAATAGTGAAATTCGTGCGCGCGCATCATGGCGCCCGGCTCGAACCAACCGCCGGCTCCGGTCGCTTCCATTATCATGTAACCGTGCCCTCTCGGTTTTTCGTGCATGAGGATATCGCATGGGAGCGCGCCGACCATCTCCCTCGTTATCCCCCCCCACGACATCTTGCGGGACAGGTACATCAAGCCGCCGCACTCGGCATAGACCGGCATGCCTCGCCCTATCGCCCCGCGGATTTCCGCGCGCATGGCGGCGTTCTTCTCGAGTTCTTCCATAAATACTTCGGGGAACCCACCGCCGATATAGAGCGCGTCTACCTCCGGCAAACTCTCGTCATGAAGCGGACTGAATGGAACAAGCTCGGCCCCCGCGGCATTCAGGGCTTCGAGATTTTCCGGATAATAGAAGGTAAACGCCTCGTCCCGGGCTATCCCGATTCGCACCTGCGTGGGAGCTACCGGGATTTCCGGCAACTCGGCCACGGGTAAATCCGGGGCCGCTCGCGCAATCGCGACGACCCTATCGAGGTCGACGTACTCCTCGACCACGGCGCCTATCGATTCTATCGTCGACATGGCCTGTGCATCCTCTTTGGCCGGCTTCAGACCCAAATGGCGCTGGATTATGCCTATCTCCGGCGAGCGCGGAATCGCGCCGATAACCTCGACATCGGTATAGGTCGAGATAGCCGTTCGCAGCTTCGACTCGTGACGGGCCCCGGCGACTTTGTTTAGAATCACACCGGATATCGTAACGTCGGGTTCGAAGTTAATAAACCCTTGGAGCAGCGGGGCGACGCTTCGCGTCATGTTGCTCGTATCGATTATCAGGATTATTGGAGATTTAGTTATACGCGCAACATCGGCGGTGCTGCCTTTGCCGTCGACCTCCATGCCGTCATAGAGGCCCATATTGCCCTCGACGATGCTGATGTCGGCGTCCGACCCCGCCCTCCGCAGGGACTCTATTATCTTGTCTTCGCCCATCATGAAGAGGTCGAGGTTTCGGCAGGTACGACCGGTGGCCGCGCTCAGCCACATCGGGTCGATAAAGTCCGGGCCCTTCTTGAAGGGTTGCACCTTGTAGCCGGCGTCGGTCAGAGCCTTGCAAAGACCGATGCTCAGCGTGGTCTTGCCCGAGCTTCTATGGGGCGCCGATATTGTAACACGCGGTAGATTCAAGATATCCTCCGAGACGCGTCTTATGCGCATCAATCCCGATACATTGTCAATAACCTATCGTATCATCTATTTTACATAGACGGGTGCGAATATCCAGGGGCTTAACGGGATTGATATAGCGGCCGAGGAAGCGATGCTCTCGATGGCGGCGGCTGGGGTTTTGGCGACGCTCGTCTGCGATAGCTTGTGGCGAATTGAGGCTTAACCTGCGGAGAATAAGACGATGTTTTCTGTTCTATGTTTTAATAGATGAAATTTACGGTTTTTGCATCATATCCAGCATGGATCAGAAGTTCTGCAATTTCGATTGGTAGATTTTCATCTATCTTGAACCGCATATTTGCCTACTCTGCTACAGGTAGCAATCGTTCGCGAGATAGTTCCGCAGCATACGCTATAGTCGCCTTAATATCTTCAGGGGTTAGCGATGGATAGCTTTTTAAGATTTCCTTCTCGCTTACACCTTCCGCCAGATTATCAAGTATCGCGGACACCATAACGCGTGTACCCTTAATACAAGCTTTTCCGTGACATACGAGCGGATCCACAGTTATTCTTTCTCTCCAGTTCATATCCAATCACTCTTTTATCCGTTTAATATTATTGTATCATTGTGTCCCAAATTCTCTATTGTTTATAATAGGCAAAATAGCGGATTGCGTCAAAATCGTTCTAAAAGTATCCCGAATGAAACCGCCTGCCGTTAGCTAGATGACCGCGCTCTAGTGATGTGACTGCGGGTTTAGCTGTTGGCTCTCGCCCTTGTGCGCCGGATAAAGAAGGTTGCCAGCGCAAGCATTACGAGAAACGCGGGTAGATAGTATCCCCAATAGCCACCTGTCTTATCCGCCATGCCGGGGGCGGACACATCTTTTATTATCGCGGGCAGCGGATTAACTTCGCGTGACCCTCCGCCTGAGCTGCCGCCAATTAGAGCCTCCCCTTCAGCATTACGGTCGGCCGCGAAAACCGCCTTTATCTCTTGATTTACCGCCTCGTCTCTTTCGTAGACTTTCATATCCTTAAAAGCGCCGATCGAATCCCTCTCCGGGGCTTCCACTCTTGGACAGCGCTTCCGCAATCTCCTGTTTAATCGAATCATCCGCAAGCAGCTTTTCTATCGCTTCGCGCTCTGGGTGCGCTTCCAGTTCTTGTTCTTTTAACAACTCCTTAAGCGGTCTTTCGTTCGCGAGGCAAACGTTAGTAGAGAGCGCCAAGCTTAATACCGCTAAACCGACCAGTAGAAAGAGTTTTTTCATGATATCCCCCTTACCTCCAAAATATGCCGGCATTCCATATCCCCCAATCCCAGGGATCATTAATGCGGCCAAGTACAAGGTCGGTATGAGTATACTTATCGTAGAACTTTCCGTTCCAAGGGTCGTTATAGAATACTTTGCTGCCGGTCGTGTTATAGCCCCTGATGGTAAGTGCGTGAAGCGTTGCGCCGCTATTCTTACTCATTCTGGCAATAATCGGCCCCCCATTGTTGGTCTGGTATTGAACCGCTGTATAGGACAGCATATTGTTTTGAATGGAGCCGGGCCACCTTAGATATGTCCAGACAGCATCCCGCATATTAGCGTTGGTGCCGCCTTTATTATAGTTGACGGCGCCATGAATCATCTTGGCGATATCGACCTTTCTATCTATATTGTCCGGCTTGCCATAAGCTATAACCATCGAGGCCGCAGTAGCCCAGCACAGATTATTGAGTGGTAGCTGGCCAAACACAGGAACGGGCAAGTTTGCAGCAGCTGCTATACCCGGAAAACTTAAAAGCATTACCGCTACCAACACTATTGCTACGACGCGATGTTTCATTACTATCCCCCCTAAATCTCATGTCTAAGTTCGAATTCTTCCGATTCTTACCAAGGTCGCGTACATTCACGCGCAATAATAGCACTTAATTATGCTAGCCTCCTTCTATTGATTATCTGCCCTGCGCGGCATGGATGAACTTCATCAAGACCCGACGCCCGTTGACTATATGAACTGGTTTGGGTTGCCGGCTCGCTTGATTCGCCAGTAAACAATCGGGTCTATTCACAGCTCGGTAATAACGTTGTGTGTATATTATGAGCAACGTCTCTTTCTGGCATACTGCTATCTCCTTGTATCCCGGCTTACTTATATTATAACCGTAAGTAGAGAGGGTCGAGGGGATTTCAAGGAAACATCTGCTAGTCCGTGGTTTAATAAGTGTATCACGTGCTTAATGGCTCGAGTCGCTCTACCGTGTCGAATAAATAGCTTAGCTCAGCCCTTCTGATGCAGCGGATTTCTAGATAAATGATAAGAATGAAACAAGAAGCTCGGGCCGCCGCTCGCCGCTGTCATGATGTCGAGCATCGGGCTTATCGATAACTATGTTCTGTTGCTCATCGTTATATCGCTCGCGGGGCTGGGTATCGCGGCTTTTCATCCGCCGGCGTCGGCGATTGTCGGGCATACCAACACGCGCAACAGCGGGCGGGCCATGTCGCTCTTCTCGCTCGGCGGCAACGTCGGCTTCGCGGCGATGCCGCTTGTCGTGGCACCGCTAGTCGCGGCGTTTGGGCTGTCGGCTACCCCAGTGCTGGCGCTTCCGGGTATTGCCGTCGCGATTTTGCTGTACCGCTTCACACCGCGCATGAACAATCCCGGCCGGCGCGTAGGCACGCCGTTTTTTAGTACTGTCCGGTCGCAGCTCGTCCCCTTCGTCGCCCTGCTCGGCACCGTTGCTTTCCGGTCGCTCGCGTTCTTCAGCTTGATTACGTTTCTCCCTATTCTCTTAGCCGAGCGCGGCTATTCGCTCGTTGCGGGAGGGGCGATCCTATCGGTACTCGCGCTTTCGGGCGCACTCGGGGGACTGCTTGGAGGCATGCTCTCAGACCGCTTCGGACCAAGACCGGTGATAATCGGCTCGTTACTTGCCGCAGTGCCCTTCTTGATGCCGGCGCTCCTTTCAAGCGGCACGATGCTAATTGTCTGGCTGGGACTGGCCGGGGCGTCACTTTTGGCGTCGTTTTCGGTGGCTGTGGTTGCGGCGCAACGGATATTTCCTGATAATAAGGCTACGGCGTCGAGTTTGGCCTTGGGGTTCGGGCTTGGCCTGGGCGGCCTCGGGGTGGGTCTGATAAGCGGCGTCGCCGACGCATTCGGCTTCGGAATCGAGCAGACCTTGTTCTATGTAAGTTTTCTGCCGATTGTAGCGGCGGCCTTTGCTTTGGGTTTGCCCGGCAAGCAAGTTGAATAATTTTTGAGCGTTTGAGACGGGTTTTGCGCGCAAGCAGCTTGGCCGAACCATAGCGTAAGCCGCGAATATGAGTTCGAACAGCTCCACATTAATGCAGGTGTTAAAGATGAGGTTGGATGTCGACATTATCCTTTAAATGCTACGTTGAAGTACCGGCGGGCTCGCTCGACAACAATAAGGCGGATATCGACCGCCTCAATCACGCAATCACCGAGATCGCCGGCGTTCCGCATATAGAATGGCCTCTCGGCCTCATACTCGAGGCGGCAAGCGTTTTGCGCGAGACTGCGGGCAAGGTGACGGTTGCGGGGAGCATCGTGCGAGAAACGCTCATAGTCTGTGGCATCGAGCCGGGCGATACCTCGCGGAGAAACTATGGCATAGCGGTCGATATCGGCACCACTGTCGTCGCGGTCGAACTCATCGACCTCATAACGGGCGAGAGCCTCGCAACCTTTGGTGAGGTAAACGGCCAGGCCGGGTACGGCGAGGATTTGCTGACCAGGCTCCACTTCGCCGGACAGAGCTGCAGTGAAACGCTCACAGGAGTTCTGCGAGCTACAATAAACGGTCTCATCGAACAGGCATGCGCGTCAGCCGGTATTTCGCCGACCGAAGTTATGGCGGTGGCGGTAGCCGGCAACACCTCGATGGCCCATTTTTTCCTGGGGCTCAACCCGGCCGTCATGCGCTTTGAACCATACATACCGTCGATAAACCATATCCCGAGACTCCGGGCAAAGGACGTCTCGTTAATAACGTCTCCCAACGCCACGGTCTACGTATTCCCGAGTGTCGGCGGCTACTTCGGCGGCGACCTGATATCCGGGGCTATCGCCTCAGGCATAGCCGGGGGCGAGGGTGTGTCGCTCTTGCTCGATATCGGCACCAACGTCGAGGCCATCCTCGGTAATAAAGAGTGGATGGTGGCGATTGCGGGCTCGGCCGGCCCAGCCCTCGAAGCCGGTGTCGCGGATTGCGCGCGGCGCGCCGAGCCGGGCGCCATCGAGCGCGCGACCATCGACCCGGCGACATTCGAGCCGACCTATTCGGCCATCGCCGGAGCGCCGGCCTATGGGTTCTGCGGCTCGGGGCTTATCGACCTCGTCGCGCAACTATATCTTTCGGGCTTGCTCGACCCTACGGGGCGCTTCGTCCTCGACAAGAAAACCGCGCGCTGGAGGGAGATAAACGGGCGCATGTCTTATGTTCTCGCCGAGGGCGCCAACGGACAAACGCCGACCTACATCACTGAAAAGGACATCCACAACTTGCTGACGACCAAGGCCGCGATGATAGCCGCAACGACCATCCTTATAAACAGCGTAGGTGTGGCGCTCGAAGATATCGAGCACATTTACACCGCAGGCTCGTTCGGCATCCACATCGATGTCGATTCAGCCACGACCATCGGCCTCTACCCGAAACTGCCTAAAGAGCGCTTTATAACGCTCGGCAACGGCTCACTTGCCGGTGCCCGCGCCATCCTGCTCGATGCGGAGCGAATCGCCGAGGCCGAGCACATCGCCGACACCATCACCTACCTCGAACTCAACGTCCACCCCGAATTCATGGATATCTTCAGGTCAGCAAGGTATATATAGCCGCGCCTAAAGCGCAACGATGTTGCGGCGCGAAATCGACCCGCGCAAACAGGCCCCGAGCTACGAGAGAAATAAAATCACTCGTCAAAACCGTTATTTGATTAACGGCGCCGCCTGCGAAGTCTTTACAACCAGCACCGGAGTTGTGGCCTCGCCTATGACCCGCTCGGTGACGCTTCCCATCATAAGCCGCCCTATGCCCGTGCGCCCGTGGCTGCCCATGCAGATCAACCCGGCACCCACATCTTTCGCCACACCGATAATCTTTTCGTATGGCTCACCCTCGACCAATACCATCTCGGCGTCAATGCCGGCTTTTTCGGCGAGCGCTTTGGCCTCGTCAACGATGCTTTTCGCGCCCATCTCAACCTGGTCGGCGATATCCGGAGCGATAGCGAAGAGTTCGGGGTTTATGTCGACAACCGTGAGAATGGTTAACTTCCCGCCATAATTCTTAGTCAACTCAATTGCGCGCTTAGCCGCCTCATCACTATATTTCGAGCCATCGACAGGTAGTAAAACCTTATCCCACTTCAAAACACTCTCGCGAGGAATGACTAGAACATCTATCGGACTGTAGCCGATTACCCTCGACGTAACACTTCCCATTAACGCTCGCTCAAACCTAGTCAAACCGCGCCGACCCATAACAATTAAATCAACGTCATTCGCGGTTGCTGTTTTAACAATGGCTTGATGGACTGTTCCGGTCTCCATGACCGTATTAATTTCGACGCCCATCTCCTTCGCGGCCTCGCGCGCTTCCGTCAAAACAGCCTCAGCCGGCCCGGTAAAGACCTCCTCAGTGGTCCCCACAAGCCCAAGCTCAAACTCAGCCCCGTAATAAAACGGTACCGTTATCGCTATGACCTCACCACCCGCCTGCTTGACAAACGCAAGCGTTTGCTTGAGCGCGTTCTTGCCGGTCTCCGAACCATCAACGGCGACTAAAAATCTCATCTTTTCCACCCCTGTTTTCCCAAGCCGCATGTCGTCATCGGGCTAAGCCTCAATCCGCTATCATAAAATCAACAATCCAGCGATGATTTGCAGGTTCGTCAAACCCACAACCGTTCATACTGTTTGTCTATGCTTCAAGCAAGCCCAAGGATATTAAATACTTGTACATTCATTCTTCCACGTTAGGTCGCGCTTTAAACGAAAGACGCGCTCCATGCGGTATAAATGAAACGCCGAAAGCGGGCTTCCCCGCCTCCAGCGTGCTTTCGGCGGCTTCACTGCCGATAAGAACTTGCCACCCACTAATAGCGGGCTATCTTTCTTATAGGTCGTGCTTCGTGCCGCCTACGATAGCATAGGCCGTAAGAGCGGCCTCGAGGTCGGCTTGAATTGCCCGCTGCGCGATTTTTGTGACTTGAAGCAGGTCGGGCGTATCACCTGCGGGTATCTCCTTCGACAGCCGCGCCTTTATCAGACTTATCTCAAGGTCGTCCACGAGAGTCGTTGTATCGACCGCACCCTCAGCGACCATCTTCTGGAATATACCTAAAGCTCCACATGCGCTCGAGTCGCCGTGTCTGCCCTCCCGAGCGCAGACACCGATGCGTCCCTTGTCGTCAATGGCGATGTGCGGAAAACTATAAAACACATAGCGTTCTTTGCCATCTAAATTTGGGGCATGATGCATCGCCGCTGTCAGGCCGGTCTTGCCGGCAAAGAACATCGCCGCGAGACTTGAAAGGTTAAACGCATATCCCACCTCTTGTTTACAGCCTCAACCAACGGCTGCGATAACTCATCCCCGCACACGCCCACGCATGCAATAGTGTTGTCAATCGAAAAACCGAGCCTATTAAGTTTCTTGCTTAGTCTTTAACATTTAACAACAAGTATAGGGCACAATGCGCCCCCTATAATTTTCTCAGCAACGCTTCCGACGGTAAATCGATTTGGGCCTGTTTTGCCATAGCTCCCTATGCAAATCAGATCCACATTTTCTTTCTCTGCAAAGTCTGTTATTATCCATGCGGTATCGCCTTCTTTTATATAAATATCTGTTTTAATATTTAGCGCTTCCGCCCTGCTTTTTACAGAATCGGCAACACTGCGGGCACTATCAACAAGCTTGGCGATAGCGTTTGGGATTACGGAGTAAGTCTCCTCCGGCATATCAACAACCGAAATCACCTTAAGTTCCTGCCCAAAAGCACTAGCCATATCTAAAGCTACCTGTGCGGCAACTTCACCGCATTTCGAGTCATCAACGGCAAGAAGAATCCTCCGCCACTTGAGAACAGCATCGCTTGGCATTACTAGAACATTAGCCGGGCTGCATTTTATAACCCGTGAGGTTACCGATCCCATAATAGCCCGTTCAGTCCTTTTAAGGCCTTTTCTGCCCATTATTACCAGGTCAAATTTTTCCTTCTCAACAAGGTCGCATATTTCATCGGCCACAGAGTTCGCATTCGTCTTAATCACACAATAGGGGTTTACGCCGCCCGCAACAAAAACTTCCTTTGCCTTCTCGATGACTTCCTCGGCATGTTGCATCAGCGTTTTCATTACGGCTTCCCTTTGCGAAGCCGATAGTTCATAATCGAAATCTACTATAGGCCTAACAACGGTCAACAGACATACGCCTGCCTCTGCTTTCTTGGTAAAATCCAGAGCTGCATGAACACTTTGCATCGACGATTTCGACCCGTCGACGGGAACTAATACTTTCATAGGATACCCCTCCTAGGCCTCTGACTTGGCCCCTTTCTTCATAGAAAGCCCCATACCTTCGAATAGATAGAACACACCAAAGCCAAACCACAGCGTATAAATCACGTAAAAGACGAGCAGAGCCGTCATTAATACCGCCTTCTCGGAGACGCTTTTGGCTTCTATCCCATAATAATTGTAGCCGGGCTCAACGGCTTTTTTCATAACATCGCCGACCATTTTCGCTTCTTTGACTTTTCCGTCCAACTGCAATCTCTTATCGATTTTGCTCAACGCATGCCACCAGCTACCAAATATTACTTTCTCATCTTTGGTATTAGTATTGTCGTAACCGTATTTTGTGGTAACATCCGTTCCTTTGTTTTTGTACATCGCGTCGGCGTCTTCCAAAGCGCTTGCCAATACTTTGCCGAGGTCTCCTTTAATTTTCAGCTCGGTACCGTTAGCGACTACCGCCGCTCCCGCATGCTCAAAGAGGATCGCCGCGCTTTCCGCGACTTCGGGTTTTCCTAGATCGATTGAGACTTCAAAGTTTTTGCCGTAAAACTTCTCATTCTTTTCCGCAACTTTCGGAATAAAGTAAGAAGAGCCCTTTGAGAGCTTGTTGAACATATCATCGGCATACTGCAGCCCGTTCATGCCATTGCCAAACGTTGGGGTAAATATCCAGAACAGCACTATAAAGAATGAGGCCAAAAGCATGAGGCCAAGGCTGAAATGCTTCTTATCTTTGATCATCCCTAGCCCTCCCCTCTTAGAACATGGAGATTACCGAAGAACTTGCTAAATATCCAGACACCAAAAAAGCTTATTACCACCCAAAACAGTATATTTCCAACCAATTCTATGCCGTTAACCACCGACATTGATAAACTAATATACTCCATTTCAGTTAACTTCTTGGGCAAAACGGAGAGCCTGTTTATGAAGCCGGCGAGAATAGTTATCGCGTAGAACGCCCTTATGTGTATGCCTTTTACGACCTTCGTGGTAAGCGCCCCGATTTGGATGCCGACCAGCGAGCCGAGCAACATGCCCATCGCCAGGGTGTAAAAGACATATCCGTAAATAGCGTACTGGCCTATCGCCGCAACGCCGGCGGTGAAGATGATTTGAAGGATATCGGTCCCGACAGTCGTCATGGTCGATATTCCATACATGTAGACGAACATGGGGAAGGTGATAAAGCCGCCGCCTACCCCCATTATGGCCGCGACCGTACCTACGACAACTCCACCCAAGGCAAGGAGTACGCCAGATACTTTTCTGCCTCCAAAATCCTCATCGAATGTTATCATCGGAGGGATATTTATATTCTGTACTTTCTGCGCGAAAGGTGTAAGGCCCGCGGAGCCGCCTCCATGCGCACCTCCGGTATCGCCCGATTTTTTAGCCTTTAAGTAATCCGCAAGAGAATAAAAACCTAAAAAGCCAAGGAGCACAGCGTAGACAACGCTAATAAATGCGTCGCTAAGCGCGGGGTCTATATTGTAGAGAGTCTTGTTTATATAGCCGCCGATAAAAGTACCCGCAAATGTTCCAACAAGAAATGCCGCCGCCAATTTCACTGAAACATTGCCGAGTTTTTTATGCACGACCGTACCCATAATAGCTTTTGCAAAAATATGGAACAAGTCCGTTCCTACTGCGAGGATACCCTTTACACCTATTGCCATCAGAGCCGGCGTGATTATAAACCCTCCGCCCGCGCCAATAGCGCCTGTGATTAAACCGGCTGCTAAGCCTATAAGAATTGAAACAAGAAAAACATCGGTAGAATAAAAAGCCGGAGCATATGCGGTCTTAGATCCCAGCATGTCGGCGGCCTCGGCGGCCGACATCAACAGTATCGGTACCGTCATTAAGAGAAGAAGCATAAGCTTCTTTCGGCTTGCCAGGATGCTCATGGATACTTCATAGTCCCACCTGGCATGCGCCTCCGACGCGGCCTTCATTAATTCGAAGACCTGTCTTGGTCCACTCATTCAATCGCCTCCTTTTTTAGATTGATTATCAAAAATCTTTTACTTTACACCAGTTCCGCCACGCACTCCGCCACGCACGAACAAGTTGCCGAGCGTCGTTTTGGGGTTTGGTCACAGGTAGCGCGTCTTACGCTTTGCATCGCTCAAATATACTGACGACGCGAAGTACCTCTACCCTTCTAACCCACGACTTGGAGTTTATTTTTTTTACCAAGGTCTCGATGGTCAGCGGCGCCTCTACCATTATTATCATGTCGAAACTACCTGTAACCGGGTCGACAAACTCGACGCCCTGCATCTCTTCCAGCGCTCGAACCGCTTTTATAAAGTAATCCTGGCCCATGTCGTCGACCACGCTTACCAACAAATAGGCTCTCATTGGCACCCTATACCTCCTCTCATGCTTGATTTACCTGGTGCTTTAATTGAATCACTGTCCAGGCAATATAGAATCGGTGCTGCTACCGCTTTTTACTTTCGCGAAATACCTTGTTGCGCATCATAAGCAGTACGTGTAATTTTTATTGGTCATGAGTGATTACGCTATAGTTAAAGTTCTAGTAAATGCGTAATTTTACTTACCAGCGCTACGTAGTCCTACCGTTTTGAAATAATCTACGTGGAGGTTTATAATGAAATTAATGTGAGTAAGAACATCAGAATTTTGTTAGCTGAAGATCATGTGCTGGTAAGAGAGAGCATCCGTCGATTCTTAGAAAAAGAATCGGGCTTAGAAGTAGTCGGTGAAGCCGGAGACGGAGAAGAGATGGTTGCTTTGGCGACCAAGCTCAAGCCCGATATCATTATAGCCGATGTTTCCATGCCGAAACTTAACGGTATAGAAGCCACTAGAGCTATAAAAGCATTGCCTCTCTCTGTGCCGATACTTATACTTACCGCATACGACTACGATCAATATATTTTCGCCCTTCTCGAATCGGGGGCAGCCGGTTATCTTTTGAAAGATATCACCGGACAAGAGTTAATCGATAGCATATATGCAATACATAGGGGAGATTCGGTGCTCCACCCCACAATTGCAAGAAAAGTAATGCAGCGGTTTAGCAACACGGCAAGAAACCATGAGTTAAGGCCGTTTGAGCTGTTAACCAACCGTGAAGTAGAGGTGCTTAATCTAGCGGCACAAGGCAGAAGCAATAAAGAAATCGCTACAGAGCTTAGCCTAAGCGTGCGTACCGCCGAAGCCCACTTAGGCCATATATTCGATAAATTAGACGTTAGCTCTCGCACCGAAGCGGTAATTCTTGCTCTAAAAAATGGTTGGGTCGGGCTAGAATAGTTTGCATGACGAGGGATAAGCGTGAACACGGAGACTGAACATCACACAACACGTCAGGAACGTCTCATCCTTAACCCTAGTTTTTGGTCAATCGTAAGCATCTTTGTCCTTATAACTCTTCACCACTATAACGACCAGACCAATCTCATCCTACTCACCATTCCGGATACTTACTTTGGCATAACAAGACATACCGTCGACAGAATCCTATATCTGGTGCCCATTATCCTTAGTAGCTTTATTTTTGGTTTAAAAGGCGGTGCTGCGGCCATAATAATCGCTCTTCTTTTCATGTTGCCGCGGGCTATATTTATCTCACCAACACCGAGCACGGCCATCATCGAAACCATAATGATAACGTTAATAGGGTCCGTCGCGCCAATTTCGGCGAACACGCTTAGAAAGCGAAGTGAACAACTTGAACAGGCCAGAGCGTGTTTTGAATCATCGCAGCGGAAACTGCAGTCTAAGGTCCGAATGTCGATAAAGCAGGAAAAGCAACTCACCGTTATCAATGCCTTTACTGAGATGCTCAGCCGTTCCTTGGATATAGAAATAGTTCTCAATAACGCCATTAAAATGATTATGGAGGTAATGCATGTCGATATTGTTTTGATTTTTTCCCGAAACAGGAATGAGCAAGAATTAAATTTGATTGCTTTCAAAGGCATAAAAGAGCGCTCGGCGCAAGCTTTGGATGGGATGAAATTAGGGGAGGGTCTCTGCGGTTGCGTTGCCGACTCGGGAAAGCCGATATTAGTAGAGGATATCGCAAATAATCCGGATTTTTATACTGAGACCGCAAGAGAGGAAGGCTTACACACCCAGTTAAGCGTGCCCTTAATGGCTCGAGATAAGATTATGGGAACGCTTTGCATAGCCACATGCAACAAACGCCGGTTTCAAGAAGCGGAAATCGAACTGCTTTCCGCCCTCGGAAACCTTGTTGGAATCGCTATAGATAATTCCGGTCTCTACCATGAAAGAGAGTTGGCCAACGAACAGCTTAGATTCTCTGAAAGAAAATATCGACAGCTCTTTGAGAACGCACACGACGCGATTTGGATTCAGAATCTGAATGGTAAAATCACGGACGCCAACATAGCCGCCGCCAATCTCCTGGGCTTTCGACTATCAGAGTTGATCGGGGCCGACAGTCACCGGTTTCTGCCGCAAGAGAGCCTCACCGTATCAGAAACGATCCAAGACAACCTGCTAGATGATAAAACAGACAAACAGCCTTATACACAAAAGCTTATCAGAAAAGATGGTACCGAGGCTATCCTTAAAGTAACTACGAATCTAATCTCCAGCAATGGGCACCCTGACGGCTTTCAATTTATCGGCAGAGACATAACAAAAGAAGTCAGGTTGCAAGAAAACCAGCATTTCTACCTGCGGCAGATAACAAAAGGACACGAGGAGGAACGGTTGCGTATCTCGCGCGACCTCCATGACAGCACGGCGCAAAACCTTATCGCGGCGCTCCACCAGCTCGAGGAATTTTGCCAGGCAAGCAAAGAGCTGCCAATGGCCAAATTAAGGTTCTTGTGGGGGCTCCATGACCACCTCAAAGACTCTCTACAGAAGGTGCGTCGCTTAAGCCGCGATTTAAGGCCGTCGATTATCGATGATTTAGGTCTGATTCCCGCTGTGGAGTGGCTGACGGAACAACTGAAAACAGAGCATAAAATATCAGCAAGCTTGACGGTATCAGGCGAGGAGAGACGCTTTTCACCAGAGGTTGAGGTGGCTCTCTTTAGGATCGCTCAAGAAGCCTTGAGAAATGTAGCAAAGCACGCAGCGGCAACGAGCGCGGAACTTTCTATTGGTTTTGACGATACCGCTACGAAGCTTGTTATCGCCGATAACGGAAAGGGCTTCGAACTGCCGGTAAGTATCGGCGAGTTTTCACGCATTGGAAAACTAGGGATAGACGGCATGCAAACACGCGCCCGCCTAGTCGGCGGCACCTTCGATATACAATCCGAACCGGGTCGGGGCACTACGCTAACCGTCACCATTCCTACCTAGGAGCACAGTAAGAGCATCCGCAAAATCCTGGAGCCTCCGATAACGCTCCCCCCGCTCATCCCCCAGCTTATAATATAGTTTGCGGCATCGACGCGACCCATCCACACGTTAAGACAAATAATATACCAGTAGGTACGCGAATAAAAACAGCGTCACCCACAGCACCGTTGTGCCAATGGGCCAATGTTTGACTATATCGCCGGGGTAAATCTCTTTTTCTCTTTTAATCCGCTCGGCAATCTCCGCTCTTCTCTCTTGGCTACCGAACTGCAAAAGCACGGTATCCCATGCGATCTTTAAAGCCGCCTGCGGATTTTTACTCGCCCAGCCTAAAGATGTGGGGACGGTCTCAAAAGCCGCCCTATTAATAGCCGCCCCCACTTTAGCCATAGGGTTGCCTACAAGCCACATAAGAACTCCGGCGCCTTTACGGTAGAACCAGTCTGTGTCGAGATTAACGGCCCTTATTTCCGCGGGATAAACTCTCGACAACATCAGAAGCGTAAACGCCAACGCTGAGAAGAGCAACAACTGAAGTTGATCTATGACGTGCGCAGCCGTATACGGCACATAATCGACCGGGAATGGAAGAATGCTGTAGAGGGCGCCCGGAAAAACGCCTATAAAAACAGACAAGAAAGCCGCAATACCCATGGCAAGAAGCATGTTAAACGGCGCTTCTTTTGTCCTTATCCCCGAATCACGTCCGAAAAATGCAGAATACGGTATTCTAATGCCTGAGTAATGAAGGACGCCCGCGGAAGCAAATATTAAAACAAGCCATAGGGCGGCTAAGCCCTCATAGCCCGAGGCGCTTACGATCATCGATTTACTTACAAATCCACTGAAAAATGGAAATGCGGAGATCGACGCGGCGCCTATTACGCAAAATATGGCCGTTAACGGCATGGTCTTGTACAGACCACCTAAATCCGTGGCGTTAATCTTACCGGTCTGATGTAAAACAGCGCCCATAGACATGAAAAGAAGTGCCATATATAAAATACCGCTAAAAGCGTGAGCAACCGTGCCGTTTAGGGATAGACCCGTTCCAATCCCAACTCCAACCACCATGAATCCAAGCTGACTAATAAGACCGTAAGAAAGCACTTTTCGCAGGTCGTTCTCGATAAGCGCATAAAACATGGGAAACACTGCCATAGCTGCCCCAATCCATATCAAAATATCGGCGCCGGGATACGCCCTTGCCAGCACGTAGACCGCCGTTTTAGTGGTAAAGGCGCTTAGGAACACCGCGCCCGTAACGGTCGCCTCGGGATATGCGTCAGGCAACCAGGCATGCAAAACCGGGAAGGCGGCGTTTATGCCGAACCCAAGAAATATCAAATAGGATGCTAATCCGTTTAAGCCAATATACCCAAATTCGATTGAGCCGGTATTGCTTACAAGCAGGATTACGCCTGCGAGAAAACAAAGACCCCCAAATATATGAACTAAAAGATATCTAAACCCCGCGCCATAAGAAGCCTTTGTTCTACTCGCCCAAATTAGGTATGTCGCCGTTACTGCCATTATCTCCCAGAATACAAAGAGCGCTAACATGTCGCCCGCAAAAACAGCCCCTATTGCGCTTCCGGCATAAAGCAGCGCCGCCACGTGCTGCCCGTTATCTTTCACATAGAGTGCGTATAGGTTTGCGATAAAGGTTATCAGTATGAATATGTAGCCGAAGGCCATGCTTAGCTTGTCGACTTTACCAAAAGTTATGCTGTATTCCAGGAAACGAACGACCCAATGCGTCCCCTCCGGGATATTTAACAGATTTATAAAAGCGACGCCCGGCAAAATTAGCAGGTACGCGGATTTGACCCTACCCTTAAAAAACGGCACGAGAAACGCGCCGACGATAAATATCGCCGCCGGGGGAAGCATGCTAATCATAGTAATCCTCCTCCCTCATAACAACCTTTCGCAGAAGATATTTTGCTGCCAGAACGAGCCCCACACAAGCAAAAAATCCATATGCCCCATAAAACGATGGGTACTTTTCCCATGAGAAGTGTGGGTGTTTGGGGATGAACAAATCGACAACAATCAGTAAGACGAGTATTGCATAAAAACCATACAAGAGCCTCTTTAGATTTTTAGACATATCCAAAGTATGCTTATTGTTCTGCCCGCTCATCAAGGTGTTCCCTTCTGTTGGAATTCATGTGGCACATCCGGCACCCTACATCACACCGGCCGCAACCATCTTAGCAAGCTTAAGAAATATTGACGGCCGGACGAACAACACCAATACACCCGCGGCCGTCAGCGTAAGCGGTATTACCATAATGGCCGGCGCTTCATGTCTCTTTGCCCTTTCTCCCGGTGGTAGTTCTTTAAAAAACGCGGCATGCACTATCGGCAGAAAATAGGCGGCATTAAGTATCGTGCTCGTCGCAATCACAGCAATAATAGGCAACATTCCGGCCTCAATGGCTCCCATTCCTATGTACCACTTGCTCAAAAAGCCGCCCAACGGCGGGATGCCTATCATGGAGAGCGCACCGACCGTAAAAGCCGCCATCGTAAACGGCATCTGCCTGCCTATGCCGTTGAGTTCGCTCACCTTAGTCTTGTGGGCGGCGACATATATCGCTCCGGCCGCAAAGAAGAGTGTTATCTTGCCAAACGCGTGCAACGCGATATGCATAATGCTGCCCGTTATGCCCGATAGTGTCAGAAGCCCGACGCCGAGCATTACAAAAGAAAGCTGGGATACCGTTGAATACGCGAGGCGCGCCTTCAGGTTATCCTGCCTTAACGCCATAATCGATGCCGTAATTATTGTAAAAGACGCGAAATACGCGAGGACCGCGCCCATCCCAAGCTGCGATAAAAGGTTTACGCCGAAAATATTTAGAACGACCTTTAAAACAACGAATACGCCGGTTTTGACTACCGCAACGGCGTGCAAAAGGGCGCTCACCGGTGTCGGCGCGACCATTGCGGCGGGAAGCCACGAATGAAACGGCATCATGGCCGCTTTGGCTATCCCCGCCATAAAGAGCACAAAAATCGCGGCCAGCAGCAGGTCCGAACCTTTTCCCGCAAGTATCCCGTGGCTTGCAAAATCGAGCGTGCCCGCCGCGTTATAAGTAAGAATTATGGCAAACAACTGAAAAGCTACCGACATACCGAGTAAATATGTAAGATATCTCCTCGCGCCCTTAAGCGCCTCCGCGGTCCCTTTGTGGGCGACGAGCGGAAACGTGGAGAACGTTATAATCTCGTAGAAGATGAACGTCGTGAACATATTCGCCGAAAACGCGACACCTATGGTCGCGGAGAGCGCGACGGCAAAAAACATAAAATATCTTGTCTGTGCGTGTTCCTTCAGCGCCCTTACATACCCAATCGAGTAGAATGACGTAATAATCCAGAGAAAAGACGCCGTCAGCGCAAAAAATATCCCCAAAGCATCGACCTTAAACTCAATATCAAGCCCCGGGACAACGCTGACCAGGAAATACTCTATGACTTTTCCCTCAAGAACAACCGGCAGCATCGATACTACGATCGCGAATTTCGTTACTGCGGCGGCGATGGTCCAAAATTCCCGTATATTAGGTTTTTTACCTGAAATTCCAATCAAAACAACCGCGACGAGCGATACGGCTATGGCGTAAAGAGGCATTGCCGACTGAACCACCTCCATTACACACCTCCCAAGAGCATATTCGCCGCCTTACCCGCTATCGATGCCGGGATAACAGCCGCGACCCCGAAAAATATGCAAAGCCCCGCAAGCACCATGGTCGGCACGAGCAGACCGAGCGGAGCATCGTCTCTTATCTGGCCGGCCCCGTCCGGCACCGCGAAATATATCCCCTCGATGATTCTCCAAAAATATACGGCAGTCAGCAACGAGCTAAGAAGAATTACGGGGACGATAAACCACATATCAGAGGCTAATGCCCCAAGCACAATATACCATTTGCTAACAAAACCGACTGTAAGCGGCACGCCTATCATCGAAATACCCCCGACTGTAAAGGCAGCCATGGTAAAAGGCATCTTTTTTCCCATGCCCTTAAGGCCTGAAATTTCTTCTATCCCCAGCTTGTAAACGACCGCCCCGACCGCCAGAAATAACGCCCCCTTCATCAGGCTGTGGTTTAAAATATGAAGAAGACTTCCGGTCATGGCGACTTGATTGGCAAGCGCGGCGCCCAAAACTATATAGCCTATCTGGCCGACACTGGAGTAGGCGAGCATCCTTTTGAGATTTGTCTGAGCGACAGCCAGCACCGAGCCGGCAATTATGGCGATAAGAGCGAGAACGATCAGTATTTTTGTAACCGGCACAACCTGCAGATCGAACTCCGGCTTAAACACCGTAAACATAACCCGCAGCAAAGCATAGGCGCCGACCTTTGTGGCGGTCGCGGCCATTATGGCGCTTACAACCGATGGCGCATAGGTATAAGCATTTGGAAGCCAGGCATGGAGAGGAAAGAGCGCCAGCTTTAAGCTTAAGCCCACCGTAAAAAATGCGAAGGCGGTGCGCACGACCCTAGACTCGTAAAGCATCGGCAGCCTATCCCGTAAATCAGCCATATTGAGGGTGCCGGTCACCATATAGAGATAGCCGATGCCGAGCAATATGAATGTCGCGGCGATTGTGCCGAGTATCAGGTAGTTATAGCTCGCCATGAGCGCGGCTCTTTTCCTTCCCACCGCAATAAGGGCATACCCCGCAAGAGACGCGATTTCCAGGAAGACATATAAGTTGAATATATCGCCGGTTATAACGATGCCCATAAGTCCCGCGACAAACAGCAAGTATATTGAATAAAAAGGCGTTATCTTGTTCTCATCGATCTCTTTCTCGACGCTTTTCTTAGCATACAGCGAGACGATAAAGGCTATGAACGCTACAACGATGAGAACAAAAGCATTGAGATAATCGACAACATACTCGATACCCCATGGAGGCTCCCAACCACCGAGCCAGTAACTTATCTTCCCTTTGCTCATCACTGTATTGAGTAACGAAAGGGAGATTAAAAAGCATGAGAGGGTGACTGCGACCGTTATATACCAGCTATAGAGAGTGTTGTTTCGCCCAACAACCGGAATTATGACCGCCGATAGCAGAGGTATTACAATAACTAGTACCGGAAAGTGCTCCGCTATGTTCATCTTTGCGCATTTATCCTTTCCCCACCCATCGCCAGAATTTCGTCCTCTTCTATTGTTCCATATTCCCTGTATATTCTGATGATTAGAGCCAGGGCGACCGCTGTCGTGCTGACGGAGACAACGATCGCGGTAAGAATTAAAACGTGGGGCAGAGGGTTGTTGTATAAAACAGCCTCATCCCACACAATCGGGGCGGTCCCCCCTTTTACTTTTGAGATTGAAATATAAAACAGGAATACCGCCGTCTGGAAGATATTCATTCCTATTACCTTCTTGATCAGGTTTCCTTTGGCTATAATCGCATAAAAGCCGATCATCATAAGCGTTACATGTATCCAATAATTATATTTCCCCGCGATGAACTCAAGCATCTTCTCGCCTCGCCGTCTCAAAAAATATCGTTATCATCACCGCGGCTACCGTAATGCCGACGCCTATTTCAATTCCGTAGATACCTAAGTGGCTGGCGAACGCCGCGTCGCCTAATGGTAGTTTGCCATATTCTAGATAGGCTCCACCTGCTGCTATACACAACAAGCCGATGCCGCCGTATATCAATACACCTGTCGAACTCAGAAGGTCGCTTACCTTTTGAGATAGCCTCTTTCTCGCCGCCTCTATATCAAACGCAAGCGTATAGAGGATTATGCTCGCTCCCAAAATAACACCGCCCTGGAATCCACCGCCGGGGCCAAGCTCACCGTGGGCTATGACATAAAAGCCATAAAGCTGTATAAAAGGAATTAGTAACTTCGCAACGGTTCTTCCGATTACATGCTCGCCTACTATATGTCCTCGCGTTGTCCTGTCTCTCCCGGGAACTGTCATCGTTGACTCTTCCGCCCAGACGCACCGTCGTTTTTTCTCAGAAGCAAAACCACGCATATTCCAGCGGTGAATATAACCGTCGTTTCACCAAGAGTATCGTATCCTCTATAGCTTGCAAGAACAGCTGTGACAAAATTAACGACCCCGGTCTCTTTATATGATTTTTCTATATACCTTGGGGCTACGTGAAGATTTGCGGGCGCGTTGGGGTCTCCAAAGTTCGGCATATCGATAGTGCCGTAGATTAAGACAGCGCCCGTAATAAGTACCAGTATTAAAGCCGGTACTTGATGACGCGATGATTTCAACCGTTTATCGCTAGTGTTATTGCTCGCCTCGCCTCTTTTTGTTCTGCTCAATGCCGCTATCAGCAGCATGGTAGTAATCCCCGCCCCGACGGAAGCCTCGGTAAAGGCAACATCAACGGCGTTAAGCCTCGTCCACACCACGGCCATTATAAGGCTGTAAGCCCCGAGCATTATGACGGCGCTGAGCAAGTCTTTCATTTGAACTACTACGACCGCGCAGACTACAAGAAACAATAGGAGTAATAAATCGATCATTTAGTCTCCTTGTCTTCCTTTTTCCACGGTTCAACGCCTTGCGAGTAGGCGGCCTTTGCCAAAGCGTGCGTTGCCGTCGGGTTTGCGATAAATATGAACACCGTGATAATCAAGAGCTTTATGCTTATAAACGAAAACCCCTCGTAAACCATGAGCCCCAAAAACACGAGCACCTGTCCAAGGGTATCGGCTTTGCCTGCGGGGTGAATTCTGGTATAAAAATCCGGAAACCGCACAACTCCCACGGAGGCCACAACGATGAAAAAGCAGCCGAGAACCAAAAAAATAGCGGTTATAATCGTTTTAGCATCCATTCATGCCCTCTCTAGTCCAACCCGCCCGTTTCTCTGTATTTAAGAAACGCTATGGTTGCAATGAAGTTTATAAGCGCATAAACAAGCGCGATGTCCAGAAAGTGCGGACGACCATCGATAAACCCTATTAAGGCGATCAAGACCACCGTCTTGGTGCCTATAACGTTTACCGCTAATGCCCTATCGTAAACCCTTGGACCCTTTACGGCCCTGTAGAGAACGAGAATCGCCGCTAAAACGATAATCGTGGCGGCAACTTCAAACATCTTCAACCACAACCTTCTATATTCTTTACTCGCTGCTCCATCTCTCCGGCCATCAAGCTTTCCGCGGGGCCTTTTGCAATGGCATGAATAATAAATTCGTTCTTGTTGACTTCGATAGTGACTGTGCCCGGTGTCAAAGTTATAGAATTGGCGAGCGTTACCATTCCCAATTCTGTCTTAAACTCATTTTTGAACGTGATTATGCCTGGGTCAATCGGCATCCTGGGATGAAGAGTACGGTATGCTAGATCGAAGTTCGCAAGCACAATTTGCCACATGAGCCACGGCAAATACTTAACAAACCTATAGATCCTAAGCGCGCTAAGCTTAATATCCGCGTTTCCGACCAAAAGATCGTGTGATAAATACGAGACCAGCAGGCTCGATATAACACCGGACAAAATCAGTATAAAACTGAACTCCCCTGAAAGAAGCATCCAAAATATGAACATGACTACAGCGGTCAATAAGAAGCTCATGAATCCTTCCATTATCCAAAAAGCTATGCTATCTCGTGCTTTATGGCGTCTACGTAAGCATAAGCCTCTATCGGGGCAATATAATTACCATCCGAACCATGAACCTGGATGCCGGTAATAACCGCGTAGTCGCTCTTCTCCCGGTCGACCAGAGCGTCAAGCGCTGCCTCGAGGTCGGCCTGGGTCGCGCGCTGCGCGATTCTCGTAACTCGAAGCAGATCCGGCGTTTCGCCCGCCGGTATCTCCTTGGTGAGGCGCGCCTTAATTAAGCTGATTTCCGGGTCGTCCATGTAAATCGTCTCATCGACTGTGCCTTCAGCGACCATCTTTTGGAAAATACCTAGAGCCCCGCAGGCGCTCGAGCCGCCATATCTCCCATCCCGCACGCAGACACCGATACATCCGTCGTCATCGATTGCTATATGCGGAAAGCTATAGAAGACATAGCGCTCTCTTCCGTCCAGATTGGGCGCGTGGTGCATCGCCGCCGTCAAGCCGGTCTTTCCCGCGAAAAACATAGCCGCCAGGCTCGAAAGGTTGAACGTGAGACCCCAATTTCGCCGGACCGCTTCGACCAGCGGCTGCGATATCTCGTCCCGGCAGACGCCGACGCATGCTATGCTGTTGTCGGCGGTAAATCCCAGCTTGCCCAAAGCCTCGCTCGTCCCATCGATATACGTCGTTTCGTCCACGACATTTTTAAAATACGACCGCAACACATCAACCGTGCCCATAATCTCCCTTCCATACCTATCTTTTTCAACATTATAGCGCTCGATCCTTTGCCTGACCATAACTTCTCCGCACTCTCCGCCGAAGCAACCCCAAGCTGCCATCGCACTTTCGCGCTCGAAACATTGCGCGGCGCATATCTCCGCCGCCCCTGTAGCCGGAGCTTTCGTGCCACCTCTTGAGGTACATTTTTAGATGAGGCAATATGTATTTCGCCTTGACAGACCAGCGCATCGAGGAGTTTACAGAAGAACATTTTTAGCGGTTTACAGAACATCAGCGATGCATGCCTGGACCGGAGGTTTAACAGTTCGTCCCCCGGTCCAGGCATGCATATTCTTAAATCAACTTTTTTCAAAAAATTTAGCTGTAGTTACATCAACTTTAGAAATTCCTCAGAACTTCCCGGAACTACGACAACCGGGCATTGAAGTCCCGCGGCCACATGATTCACAAGCGCATGCGTTATGCTTCCCACAAAAATCCTGGATCCTCTTCCCCTTCCGCTTGCGCCCACCACTATCATGACGACATCCTTGTCATTATTTGCCACTTCGGCAAGGACGTCATCAGGAGACCCGATATCGACCTCAGTCGTTATCGTAATTCCTTCGTCGCTAACCTCCGATATCGCTTTGTTCAGCACAGCCTCTGCTTCAGCCTTTAGCTTACTCGAGATATCTCTATAATATTCCCTGTACGAAGGCTCATTGATTACACTGATTCCCGTAATCTGCGCGCCCATAAGCTTGGCCATTTTTACGGCATATTTAAGGGCATTCATAGATGCTTGCGAGCCATCTATGCCAACAAGTATTTTTTTCATCGAACTCTCCTTTTCAGGGCCTTAAGTCCGCGGAACACAATCTCATCCATATCCTATACACTCCAGGTTTCCTTACTATGTTTTATCTGATAACGCCTACGGTTGCTTCCCCACATTTTCCGCCAAAAGCTTTTTCTCAAGCTTTATGCCTTGGAGCATTCTTATAATAATAAGAGCGCTCAGAGCAGTCGCGGCGCCGATCATAAGATAGCCTGAATAATCGGTCCACATTGTTTCCATTGCCTTGGCCTGCTGAACCACGTCTGACTGCTGAGCCATCCAGCCTTTAACCGCATCTTTATTCATCTGTATCCACTCCGCGATTTGGGGCTTAATGGAATCTGCTGATGAACCTCCCGCTTTTACCCATTCAATAAACTTCGGGTTCGATTCTACCCAGGCATTAAGGCTTGAGCTATAAACTGCCTTGTAAGTGCCGGCGATGTGCTTAAAGACAACGGACAAGCCCGCAAGCGCCATTGTGACCGCAAAATAGAGCCGTATTTTCAGACCCTTCACATATTGAGTTGCAAGTGTCCCAAACTGAGCGCCAACCGCTGCTCCGATGAGCATTACTGCTGCCGCTACAAGCTCGACCCTTCCCTTCATCGCATAGCTGAATGCGCCATAAGCTCCGGTAACGACGATTTCGAAGAGGTCTGTACCGACCGCTACTCTTGTCGGGCAACCGATAACATACATAAGAGCGGGCATCCTTATGAATCCGCCGCCGACCCCTAAGAACCCCGCAAGAAAACCGGTAAATGCTGAAACTATGATAATCACCCATAAAGACATTTGGAATCCTGAGACCTTAAGATTTATCATCGGCGGTATTCTTAATTTCTGCATCTTTAACGCAAGCCCTGAGGCTCCCGCATCCGCTACGGCCTTTGCCTTCTCCGGCGTTGACCCTCTTGTAAGCTTACGATACTCATAAAGCATAAAGCTACTGAGACCGAATAGCAGAACCATATATGTTATTCTTACTATAAAATCTACCTGTCCCAACTTCTCTAGCCACATGATAGTCATAGCGCCGCCCTCTATGCCTATCGCCGTTCCGATTATCATTAATACGCCTAATCTCATATCCACATTGCCGAATTTTCTGTGTTTTGCGGTCGCTACAATTGATTTGCCCGCTATATGAGCCATATCGGTCCCAATCGCGTACGCCATTGGAAATCCGAATACATTCAGCGCCGGCGTAACCATAAAAGCGCCGCCAACACCGAAGAAGCCTCCAATCACCCCCACCGTAAAACCGAGGAGTATGAGTTTCCAGATCGCGATTTCTACACCCGATATAGGCAGATATATCTGAGCTGAAAATATCTCCATTTCTATTTGCCTCCTATGCCCAGAATTTTTCTCAACAACCTACCTGAAACATTGCCTACAATTAATGCAATCGCCATGAAGGCGATAAGCCCTAGGGCTGTGATCACAACTGGAACTAATTTCAAAACTACGACCTCCATGGCCCCTCCTCGAACTAGTGATGGATCTCTATTCTTTCACCCTTTACACCCAATAATTTGAATAAAACCTCTATGATAGTGGCGATAATTACACCCATCCCCGACATAGTTAAAACTGTGACCACTCCAAACCATATGGGACTGTTTTTGTTCAGTTCCACAAGCCAATTATTAATGCCGTCCATCGTCGCACCCCCTTCCCCCTGTTCTTGAATAGAACTCGTCTCAGAAATACGCCGCGATAAACAAACTTCCGGGTAACACGGTTTCGGTCGGGCCGAAATGGCATTTGTGAGATAGGTTCTAGTAATCCTAAAACATCATTAATCGCGAACAATCACGAAACTTAAAGCGAATCAATAGGTAAAGCTTAAAGTGATATAAGAGCCTCAAGGGCCTTTTCAAAAGCTGTCCGGGGCATAAATGTCCAGGGCATGACTTGGCCTTTACGCTTATTTGAGCGCAAATACCTAAAAAAGCAGGCTTCCCGATCTAGCGCATGAACTCATCCATCACGCCAGGAATGTAATTAATAGTTTTACGCTTCAGCAATACATGCCGTTGCGGTTTGTGCGCTTGTACCAACTGTATAAACTGCATTATATCACTATAAGTGTTATCGTCAACACCAAAATACGTAATTTCGCTAGTTTCTTTAGAGTGTTTTCTCTCAGCAACCAAGCGTTATCGCTCTAATCCCTCTTTTGTAGGCCCATCTGTGCATCCATTACTCGAACTGGTCTTTCAACCATACCCCGGTCTCTGACACCCAATGTCCGAATGCTTGTTGGTGCGAGACCGAATAAGACCGGATGTTGAAACAGGTCGCGGTTCCCTTAATTCGATTGGCTCTCCCCCTTGCCCTCGGGCAATATATCTTTGCTATGAGCTTGACAAAGAAAATCCTAAATGATACGCTAATTGGAACAATTGTTACATACTCGTAGCGGTCACATTACCGGAGGTCGTCCACCATGGGCGCGCAAATACTTCGGATTAAACGCAGCAGGTTCAAGCTTTATCTACTTCGGGCATACATATTGCCTGGGGTGTCTTTTGTTAATTTTCGGTTTTTCAGGCGGCAATCCGCTTTTTTGGGTATTTCCAACCTTAGAGAAGGAACCACAAAAAAAGCTCGCAGCCTTGAATTTAGATTGTGTCGAACATCCAATATCAATAGCGTCTACCAGTATAAGGAGGTAAAATGGCAGGATTAGTTCCCCCACATGGTGGCGGTGATTTAAAACCGCTACTGCTCAGCGGCGCCGAGCTGCAGCAAGAGATGGAAAAGGCCAAAACTCTCGAGAAGGTAATGATGACCTCGCGCGAGACCGGCGACCTTATCATGATGGGTATCGGTGCGTTTACCCCGCTCGACGGCTTCATGAACAAAGCCGATTGGCAGGGTGTCGTAGACGAGTACACGATGTCCGACGGAGTCTTCTGGCCGATACCGATCACATTGTCCACGTCGAAAGAGCAAGCTGCGGGTCTCAAAGAAGGCCAAGAGGTGGCGCTCATCGATACCGATAGCGGCGAGCTGATGGGCAGCTTGACGGTGTCCGAGACCTATGAGATCGACAAGGTCCATGAGTGCAAGCAGGTATTTAGAACCGATGACATGGAGGGCCACCCGGGTGTCCAAAAGGTCATGGCGCAAGGCGATGTAAACATCGCCGGTAACGTGAGAGTATTTAGCGAAAGCTACTTCCCTAAGATGTTCGAAGGCGTCTACATGCGCCCGGCCGAGACCCGTGCGGCGTTCGAGGAGAGGGGCTGGAGCACCGTTGCGGCACTGCAGCTCAGAAACCCGATGCACCGCTCGCACGAGTATCTCGCGAAAATCGCCGTCGAGGTAACCGATGGCGTTCTCATCCACCAACTCGTCGGCAAGCTTAAAGCCGGCGATATCCCGGCCGAGGTCAGGGTTAAAGCAATCGACAAACTCGTGGAGCTTTATTTTGTAAACAACACCGTCATCCAAGCGGGTTATCCGATGGAGATGCGCTATGCCGGTCCGCGCGAAGCGCTCCTGCACGCGACCTTCAGGCAGAACTACGGCTGCAGCCACCTCCTCGTCGGCCGCGACCACGCGGGCGTCGGCGAGTACTACGGCCCGTTCGACGCGCACCACATCTTCGACGAGATTCCGAAGGGCGCGCTCCTTACCCAGCCGCTCAAAATCGACTGGACCTTCTACTGCACCAAGTGCGACGGCATGGCCTCGATGAGAACCTGCCCGCACGGCAAAGAAGACCGGATGCTACTGAGCGGTACTAAGCTAAGAAGCATGCTCTCCCAGAACGAAGAGGTGCCGGACCACTTCAGCCGCCCGGAGGTACTCGAGATATTGAGAGAGTACTATGAGGGCCTCGAGGAGAAAGTCGAAGTCAAGCTTCACAAATACTCCGAAGGCGAGAAGTAGGCCGCCCGGTAAGGTGCCCGGGGTTTATGGTGTAAGCCTATCGCCAAGCATATAGCGGACTTTCACCGCCAGGCTATCGCCCATGCCGGGCGCACTAGCACAAAAACCACGCCTCATCACGGGGCGTGGTTTTTTCTGCGGTGTGATATTGCGAGCGAGCCTCCCTCTGGGCCGATTATTATGCGCTTTCTTGTGTCTATTCAATGCCCGATTCCTGCTATTCAGCACTCCACTCCTCTGCTATCATTTACTAATAGGATTATTGTAGTGACCACGGGCATTTAGGATCTATGCGATGCGAACCCATGGAAAGCAGCTAACCTTGAAGTTGCGAATGCCGTATAAGAAAATACTGGTAGGCGTCTTTGCGGCCATATTCATAATTGCCGGCTTCTCTGGAATACGAGGCGTATTCTTGGGCTTTATCAAGCCGATGCCCGATATCGATGCTTTAGGGCCCCGGCAACTGGTATTAGCCTATTACAAGAGATTAGCCCTGACCGATACCGCCGGCGCGAATCGATGCCTCTCGGATGATTACCGCCGCGAACTCGCAGGCATCAGCCCCATATATACCGTCTGGCTAGGCGACGTCAAAATCAGCAAAGGAGCACGACTGCGGCTCAAAGGCATGTACAGTACTAATTACGACGAACGGCTATACTATGTCGAGTATAGCGCCTGGCAGATGGGCGGCGGTGTTTCGCCAAGCGGTCAAGAGTCGATGTTCGTCTATGTCGCAAAAGAGACAAAAGAATCGCCCTGGAGAATAATCGGCATCGGGAGCGGTCCTTGATGAACAGACAATGGCATAGATAAGCAACGCGGGACTTACGGATAGAAGTGGTCGATTGTCACCCTAACATCCTCGAGCCAGGCTTGCCGCTCTTCGGGTGTGCTTGTCACGACTACAGCATACATCTTCCTATAGAATTCGTTAACGCCGCAAAGACTGAAGATGCAGTTCTTCCACAATGTCTCCAGCGGGTCACCAAAGGCTTCTAGTTCTCTCCGCGGCGGTGTGTTGGAGGTGTTAAAGACAAGCGCGCTCTGCGCCTTGAGCAGCCCGACGGGCACACCCTCACCGCCATCCCCTTCTTCGAACCCATATGCGATACCAGGGCGGATGACACGGTCGACCCAGCCTTTAAGAATCGCCGGGGGTTGTCCCCACCAGTTGGGGTGGATAATGACTATCCCATCCGCTGTCGCGATTTCCTCGCAATGCGCGCTGACAACGACGTCGAGCTTCGCGCCTTTTATTATCTCTTCAGCGGGCAATACAGGGTCGAAGCCTTCAGCGTAGAGATCGCGCAGACGCACCGCATGCCCATTAGCCCGAAGCGTCTCGTCGACAATATGCGCAATCGCATGGTTGAAGCTGTCTTTTGACGGATGGGCAAGTATTACCGATATGTTCATGTCTACTCCTGTGCTAGATCATTTGGCTTGCGTCATCGAGACCGTTAGCGAAACCTTCCGCGCGTTTCAACCCTTCATGATGATACATCACTTGCGTTAGCGCTCGTAGCCGGCCAAGACGACCGATGTCTCAACCTGGCGCTCAGGAATCGACCAATAGGTCTTTAGTAACCTGTTTTTCTCCTCAACGTCAACTTTCCTGAAGCCGTGGCCCTCGTAGAACCGTATCGCCCAGAAAGCGTCGGCCCACGTGCCGATGAGGATAGGCGTTGCGGTAAGGCCCCTAAGATGTGACAGCAGCATCGCCCCGATGCCCTTTCTTTGCATATCCGGACGGACATAGGCATGGCGTATCAGCGTGACGTCGCGCACAGGTTGGATGCCCATAATACCGGCAAGCTCGCCATTCTCTTCAAAGCCCCAGAACGAGACGCCCTTATCGATTTCGTGTCGAAGCTCTTCTCTCGACATGTATGGCTTTTTGAATCTATCCGCCGGAATAACGCCCTCATACACCTGCGCCGCTTCGTTGATAATAGAATATATGCCCTCGAAGTCCCGCTCGGTGCACTCTCTTATCATCTTCGCCGCTCCTTCCATACATCAGCCGAGTTTAGTTATTCGCTTCGCGATGCCGCACTACTCCCCCAACAACTCCGAAACCGTCACCAGCGCAAGACCCTTCGCGCGCAGCTCGTCGATTATGGCCGGCAGGGCTTCGGCTGTGTGCCAACCGCGCCCGTTCGCGTGCATGATAACGATTGAGCCGTTGCGCGCCCGCTCCTTCACGACGCGAATTATCGCCGTCGCTTTCACATTTGGGTCGGGGTCGCCGGTGACCACATCCCACTGAATAGGCACAAGCCCGCAGCCGGCGACCACTTGTAGCGCAGCCCCATTATAGGCGCCCGCGGGATATCTGAAATATCTCGGAGTTACACCTGTATTCCGACGAATACTGTCTTGTGCTTTCAAGACCTGGCTTTTCATCTCATCGCTCGAAATATCCGTGAAGAGATTATGCGAGTACGAATGGTTGGCCATCTCGAACAACCCTTCAGAGCCGAGCATTCGCGCCGCATCGGGGTGCGTCTCGGCCCACTTGCCGCCCATAAAGAAAGTAGCCTTAACGTCCCTTGCTTGTAGAATGCGCACAATCTTCTCATCGAAACCAGCGCTATCCCTTTCTCCTTCGCACAAATCAAAGGTGAGCGCCACCTGCGACGCCTCTCACGAGCCGTTCTCGATAAGCCCTGGCAAGACCGGCGGCAGAGTCACTTCCCCTGCGACCGCCGTCTCAGCAACAGTAGTAGCCGGCTCCTCTTGTTCAGCCACAGACTCGCTTTCGCGCTCAACGACCGGCGGCGACATCTCCCGGGTAACACGCAATATTTCAGCCTCGCGAACGGTCGGCGGGGGTTGCTGCGGGACGAAGTCGCGTCCTGAGAGCTTGTAAATAACGCCGAAGCCGACAAGACAACCTGCGGCTAGCATAACGGACAGCAAGAATATGAATGGCCTTTTGTTCAAGATATTGTCTCCTTTGTAAGCGGTATACTAATAATAACCAAAAGGCAGGTTGAAGCAAAGCCTAACGAGACCCATGTAGCCCCCGGCTGTTTGCGGTCGGCAAATCGGGAGCAGCCATTAGAAAGCCGTTAAGCTCACGCTCGCTTATCATGTTACGGTTGGGTTCGACACGCTCCCTATTTGGGTAATAAATCATATAAGAAACTTACCACAGGAGCCCGCCTTGGACAACAACGACCGCAAAAAAGGATTCGCCGATTTCGAGAGCGATATAGCCATGCTTCGGGCAATAATCGATAGTGCGCCGGAAGGTATCGTCGTCGCCGACAGCAAGGGCGATGTCGTGCTGACGAACGGGGCTGCCGATGAACTCTATAGCCACCCTGTCTCACGCCGGAGCGCTTTTAAAGGGCTTACCTCGTTGACGGTTGTGGATTCGGATGATAAACCATATAATCCGGAAAACCTCCCGTTGAGACGCTCGGCGCTCAAAGGAGAAACACTCACGAGTATCGAACTCACCCTGGTTTGGCCCGATGGCGAGCGACGCGACCTACTGATGAACACGGCTCCGATAAGGGCCGAGGATGGCGCCATCCTCGGTGCGGTCGGCATCTTTCAAGATATCACCCTGCGCAAACAGAGCGCGGAGGATGTCCGGGAATCGCGTAAACAAGTCATCGATATCCTCAACAGCATCAGCGACGCTTTTTACGCGCTCGACAACAGTTGGCGCTTTACATACCTCAACCAGAGAGCGGAGAAGCTTCTGCGACGAAGGAAAGAGGAGCTTCTCTTCCGCAACATTTGGACCGAGTTCCCCGAAGAGGTCGACTCGACTTTTTCCAGGGAGTACAAGCGGGCTAAGTTGGAGAACATGCCGGTCTCGTTCGAGGCATACTATCCGCGCCTGGAGATTTGGCTGAAGGTCGATGCATATCCATATAAAAACGGCCTATCCGTCTTTTTTTCAGACATAACCGAACAAAAACGAATAGCTCAGGAATTACGGGAAAACCAGCAGCTACTCCACGGCATCATCTACAGCACGTCATCGATTATATTCGTCAAAGACACTCAGGGGCGCTTCGTCCTGGTTAACCATGAATTCGAGAAGGTCTTTAAAGTAGGCAAAGAAGAACTTCTCGGCAAGACCGACTTCGATTTGTTCGAGCCGGACATCGCGGAGAGATTCGCGGCGAACGACCGGGAGATATTCGAGACGGGACAATTACAGGAGTTCGAGGAGACGGCACTCCATGATGACGGCGTCCATACTTATCTTACGGTAAAGTTCCCCTTGAGAGACGTTAACGGCGACGTCTATGCGCTCTGCGGTATCGCCACCGATATCACGAATCGAAAACGAGTCGAAGAAGAGCTAAAGGAGAGCGAGGAGCGCTTCCGAACGACCTTCGAGCTGGCCGCCGTAGGCATCGCCCATGTCGACCTGGAAGGCAGGTTCATCAGACTCAATAAGATATACTGCGATATCGTCGGCTATCCAAAAGAAGAGCTTACCAACTTAAGATTCCAGGATATCACGCACCCCGACGACTTAGAGAATGACCTGCGACAACTACGAGCGCTGCGTGCGGGAGAAATAGAGACCTACTCCATGGAAAAGCGCTATATCAAAAAAGACGGCTCTATCGCGTGGGTCAATCTGAGCGCATCCGTTGTCAGAAACGACGACGGTGAGCCGCGCTACTATATAGCCGTCGTCGAAGATATCTCGGAACGGAAACTAACATAATATCAGAGCGCTTGATTAAGAAATACCGCATAGCGATAGGCTGAGCGCCCTGAAGGCGGGCATACCGCCCGCCTTCAGGGTACTTTATTTTATTCGACGCGACACTTCGCGCCGCGACACGACCATACTACCACCCTACGCGATATCCTCTTTCGCCACGAGGTCCCTTTGGGCTTGGCGCGCAAACGTCATGCCTACGGTCCTGTACGCGAGGTGCGCCATCTTTGAATACGGCGCATACAAGAAGAGGTAGGCGACGAAGAGCAGGTGTACGAAGTAGACTTGATACGCGATGCCCTTCATCTCCGCCAAGCGCACGAACTGCGTCGCCCAGCCGGTCACACCGAGGCCAAGAACGAGCACGATAAGCGCCCAGTCATAGTAGCTCGATACGCTCTTGGTGTAGGCTATACGCCTTACCGTGATTATAATGGCGCCGACCACGAGAATCGCCGCACTGGCGTTCGCCAACCACTTGAGCGGATGGCTCATCGGATACGGAGTATGCCCGAGACCGGTCCAGTACGCACCGGCAACGATCATAGTCGTGATGAAGAGGCCGATAAAGCCGTAGAAGACGCCCATGTGGCCCCAGTAGCGGTCTTTGCTCTCATCACATTCCTTGAACCGTCTGTGCGCGAATATCGTCGGCAGCGCGGCGAGCAGGTTCGGCACCGGCGCGCCCATGAGGCCGGCTTCGCCGTGATAGTGAACCATACTCTTCCAGAACCGGTTTAACCCGATACCCAGTGAAATGACCGCGAGAAACGCGAAGGTCATAAAGGCGCCGTCCACGAGAAGTTCCGGGTAGAAATTCGCATAGATTATCGGCCCCTCCGGATATTCCCAACTTCCGAACATGCCCGCGAGAATCCAAAGGATTATAGCCGGCACCGTCAAGATTATCGGCAGATACGCAGGCCTGCTGAGCATCGTGCCCATAAAGCTCGGGAACGCGAAGTGCTGAAACGACATGTTCCTTACCGCGCCCAATACATCGCCCGGCTTAGCTCCCCGGGGGCATTTCGCCGTGCAGTCATTGCACTGATGGCAGAGCCACACATCCGGGTCGCTCAAAAGCCTCTCTTTCTGACCCCACTGCGCCCAAATCATCTCTTTTCTCGGGAAAGGACTGTCGTCGGGCGTCAAGTTGCATACAACAGAGCATGTCGCACACTGGAAGCACTTCTTCATAGAATCGCCGCCGGCCTTCTTCATGTCCTTTATGAATTTCAAATCAGGTTCGACAATATGGTGTTCCGACATCTTCATACCCCCTAAAAGCCCTTGTAGGGATTGGGTCCAAACCCATCAAGTTGTTCCATATACTCATCGATAATGCTCGGGAGCTTATCGTAGTCGTCTATGGCGAGCTGTAGAATCTTGACTCGGTCAGATTCCAGCACCAGCCTGTTGAGCGTCTCCTGGACTTTCTCCATCCTGTAATTGGCAAGCTCGCTACCTTTCGCGAAGTGGCACTGGTAATCATCGCCGTATTTGCATCCGATCATCATGATGCCGTCGATGCCGGCCGACAACGAGTCGGCGATCCAAACCGTGTTCACCGAGCCCAAGCAGCGTACCGGTATCATCCTGACGTTTGGATTATACTGCAGACGGTTGATGCCGGCCATGTCGAAGGCCGGATACGCGTCGTTTTCGCAGACAAACGCTATTACGCGCGGCTTGTTTTCTTCTTCTTCCGGGACATGGATCGCCTTAATGGCCGAGGCTAAGATATCGATACTGTAGTTCTTGAAGTTGATGATCCTCTCCGGACAAGCGCCTAGGCAGATTGCGCATCGCCTGCAGCGGTTCGGATTCGGCAGCGGCGTGCCCTTCTCGTCCTCATCGAGCGTGCCGAACGGGCACTCCTCCGTGCAACGCTTACACTGCGTGCACCTTTGGAGGAAGAACTCCGGATATGTCGAGTCGCCGGACCTCGGGTGAACGGCCTTGCCGACCGCTACCGATTCGATGACCTGGATAGCTTTGAGCGCCGCACCGGTCGCATCTTCGATGCTCTCTGCCCCGCTCAGCGGCATCTTAACTCCACCGGTCGGGAAGACGCCGGTTCTTCTGCTCTCATACGGGAAACAGATGAAATTCGAATCGGCGAACCCGTTGTAGAGTTCGAGGTCGGGAAGGCCCGGGCCTTGTCTGTAAGCCAGGTTCAGAACCGGGTCGTCGACGGTGGTCGGAACCATACCGGTAGCCAGCACGAGCAAATCGACGCCGACCTTGACCGGCTCGCCGAGCAAGGTCTCTTCGACTTCGACGACGAGGCTGTTGCCGTCGCCCTCGCCTACGCTGGTGACATTACCCTTTGTCATGAAGATGCCCTCGTCGTCCTGCGCGCTCTTATAGAAGAGTTCGTACTGGCCGGGTGTCCTCATGTCTTTATAAAATATATATGCTTTCGCGTTCGCGTCTTTCTCGCGAACATAAGTCGCTTGCTTCAACGAACCCAAGCAGCATACCGATGAACAATATGGCAGGTGTTCTTCGTCCCTCTGGCCCGCGCACTGTATGAAAGCGACACTTTTCGCGGGCGCGCCGTCCGACGGGCGAGTTATCGGGCCGTTCTTGGCCATCTCTTCCATCATTACGTTCGTTATAACGTTCGGGAACTGCCCGAAGCCGTAATTGTCGAGCTTGTTCGCGTCATACGGCCTCCAGCCGCTCGCCATGATGACCGCGCCGGCCGGCGTCTCGACCGCGCCTTGCGGCGAAGCGATTGTGACTTTGAACTTACCGGGCTGCCCCTCTACCTTCTCGACCTGCGACGAAGTGTATACTTTGATATTCGGGTCGCCCGTAACCTCACCTATAACCGCGCCGATGCTCGGGGCCTCGAGCTTGGCGAACGGATACCTTCTCGGGACGACTTTATGCATCTTATTCATGAAGCCGCCGAGTTCCGCTTCTTTCTCGACTAAGACCGCGTCGTAGCCGGTCTTGGCGACCTCTAACGCGGCCGTCAAGCCCGAGATACCGCCGCCGATGACGAGAACCGTCCTCGAGATGTCCTCTTCGATATGCGGCTCGGGAAGCTCCATTCTTTTCGCTTTGGCTACCCCCATTCTCAGGTAGTCCTCGGCGAGCATCTGGGTATCTTCGTCGTTTGGCGTATGCGACCACGCGACATGCTCGCGCAAATTAACACGTTCGATTATCGTATCGGGGAAGTTGAAGACATCGAAGTTGACACGTTGCGAACACGCCGCGATAACGACCGTGTTTACGCCCTCTCCCGAGATGTCATTCTCTATTACCTTGGCGCCTTCGTCCCCGCAAAGAAACTCGTCTGTCTTGACGACGGCGGCGCCCTGCGTCCCCGCAAGAGCCGTCAGTTTCTCGATATCGAGGGCGTCCCCTATACTACAGCCTGTGCAGATATATATTCCTAGTTTCTTCTCCACAGCGCTACCTCCTCACCATAGTTTGAATGGCCTTCAATGCCGCTCCGGTAGCATCCTTTACGCCCGAGGTAACATCTACCGGATTTTTGGCGCACCCGGTAACGTAAACCCCGACTGCCTGTGGATCTTCTAGGATTAGCCCATGCTCGTCATATTTGAAATCAAGCGGCGCCTTCTTCTCGGCGGTCGAAGGCTGCATGCCGGTAGCGAGTACGACCATATCGACTCTCTGCCTTATCAGGCCGCCGCCGAGAATGTCTTCCGCCACGACCACCGGGTCGCCCGATTCCGGGTCCGCCGTGATATTGGCGACTTTTCCTTTTATCATGACCACGTTCTCGTTGGCCTCGATATTCTTTAAGAACTTCTCGTACCTGCCGGGGGTCCGGAGGTCGATATAGTATATGTAAACTTTGGCTTTGGGGTTCCGCTCGAGTATATAGGTCGCCTGCTTCAGCGAAGCCATGCAGCAAATATACGAGCAATATGCCAGATGATTCTCGTCTCTTGAGCCCGCGCACTGTACGAACGCGATGGTCTCGGGGACTTTCCCGTCTGACGGCCTTTGGATTTGACCACCGGTCGGGCCGTTGCCGGCCGCCAGCCTCTCCATCATCATATTGGTGACGACGTTCGGCACCTTGCCGGAGCCGAGTGTCTCTATCTGTGATGCCTCGTACGGCTGCCAACCGGTCGCCCATACCACCGAACCTACTCTGAAGTTAACGGTATCGGCCCCCATCTCCAAATCGATGGCATCGTACTTGCAAGCCTCGACACACTTCGCGCACGAAGACCCTTTGCAGGCTTTTTCATCGATAACGTACCTCATCGGAAATGCCATTTGATGCGGCAAGTAAACGGCCTTCGTCGAGTCCATACCGAAGTTGAAGTCGTTAAGTCTATCGACGGGACAAGCCTCGACACAAGCGTTACACGCCGTACAATTTTCGTTCACCTTGCGCGCTTTGACCTTGACGGTCACATCGTAATCGCCTGGCTGACCGGAGATGCTCTCCACCTCGGCCATCGTCAAATATTTCACTTTGGGGTTCTTCCTGATTCTTTGGAAGTTGATCTCAAGGCCGCACGCCGGCGGACATAGTTTTGGGAAATACTTGTTGAGCTGAGCGACCCTGCCGCCCAAATATGGGTTCTTTTCAACCAGGTATACGTCGTATCCTACCTCGGCGGCTTCGATGGCGGTCGTCAGGCCGCTTATTCCCCCTCCAACAACTAGAATGCTTCCTAAATTTTTCTCTTCTGACATTTGTGTTCCTCCCGGTTGTGATTTTTCTCAAGGTAAGTATCACAACAACCAGTATCTAATCGTCACAATACACAATCTATGTGAAGCTTGCCCCGGCTTCACCGCCGGGCCAAAACCTTCGAGGAATTTAAGAGAGTGTTGCGGCTCCCGCTTCCATGCCGGGCCGGCCCTTGGTTATGCAAATTATACACTAAAAACGCGGCCATCAAAATTTTAAGCTTAAGGAATAACTCCGGTTCAACTGATAAATTTTGAATCGCAAAACACAAAAACTCTCCAGGCGCCGCAAGGGCGCCTGGAGATGAGTTTCTTCTACTAGTCAACCAACTTGACGTAATCTTTCTTGAAGTTGACCCAGTCGCCTGTGTTCGGGTCGAACTTCGAGTTGTTGAAGCATTTCCAATCCGTATCGTTGATCTTCGGGAAGTCGCCCCTATAGTAGTAACCCGGGTACCTTGTCTCTTCCCTGAACAGGATGTGGCGCGCGTGAGCTTCCGCGGCCCAAATCCGGTGATAATTCTCCCAGCAGCGCAGAAGTTCGTGGAGGTCTTTTGCGGCCATCCTCGCGGAGTCCTCTTTGAGGAGCGCGAGCCTTGCGAGGCCTTCATCGAGCATCGTCTTGCTCGTCACATACCAGGTTGAAACGCCACCCACATACTCGTCCATGATTTTCATGAGCCTGAACTGTAACATCCTCGGTTTGATGTAGTTCGGGTTTACATCGACGTTATCCGGTGATGTCGTGTATTGTTTGTACTTACCGTAGATCTCCATCGGCAGATAAATCTCGGCTACGAGGTCATCTATGCTCTCCTTGACCGCCGGTTTGTAGTCGGCGTGATCGAGGCACCATGATACCATCGACTTAGCGGCGATACGGCCCTCGGCGTGTGAGCCTGAGGAGAACTTGTGACCCGACGCGCCAACGACGTCGCCCGCCATAAAGAGACCGTCGACCGTCGACATCCTGTTGTAGCCCCATGACCAATCGGCGGGTGCGCCCGGGATATCGCCGGGACCGCTGCACCAGAAACCGGCGCAACCGGCGTGCGAGCCGAGGAGATACGGCTCGGACGGCATTAGCTCGGACGGTACTTTGTCCGGCTCGATGTTGTTTGCCGCCCAGAGACCAGCTTGCGGAATGGTCATGTCAAGGAAGTCTTCCCACGCCTCTGCTTCGAGGTGCTTGAGCTTCTTGGCATCCATCGTCTTAGCCATCTCTTGGAGCGCTTTGTCGGTGTGCATCCAGATCGGACCGTTACCGGCCTTCATGTCCAGCATAGCGGCATGGTTTCTGAGGTTGGTGGTCATCGGGCTATCGTACGGTGCATACATCTCTTTGAGGTGATCCGCATATTTCACGCAGTAATCCTCGCCGAGCGCGTTTGTCGCGGTGGCTTTGAAGAAGAGGAACCATGCGCCGACCGGGCCATAACCGTCTTTAAACCGCATCGGGACGAAGCGGTTCTCCATGAGGGTAAGCTCGGCGCCGGCCTGGATACCCATAGCGTAACCGGAGCCCGAGTTCCATACCGGGAACCATGCGCGGCCCATGCCCTCGCCGACCGACCTCGGCCTAAAGATGTTTACAGCGCCGCCCGCTCCGTTAAGAGTAGCGTTTGCCTTAACGACATAGACCTTGTTCTCCCGTACGCTGAAGCCGATTGCGCCGGCGACACGGTTCGGGACGTTGGCGTCGAGAAGGAGCCTGGTGGTGAAGACCCTCTCATAGAGGTTCTGGTCCATACCGGTTGCTTGCCTGTTGGACTCGAGAGCTAATTTGGCAACCTCACCGACGATGGCCTTGTAGGACTCACCGTTGATCATGATTTGCCACTTACCGGAACGAACCGGCGCGCCGCCGTCTTTCAACAGAGCTTTGCCGGCATCGCGAGCCTGGAAACCGTCCATCGACGAGCCGTCGTCGGCTCTCTTCCAAATCGGGAGACCCCATTCTTCGAAGAGATGTACGGAGTTGTCGATGACCCTGCCGAGGTCCCAAACCAAGTCCTCCCTGGTGATACCCATCAGGTCGGCCCTTACGTAGCGGACATAATCCTGAACATCGTTCTCGCCGATGTAGGTGTTGATGGCCGAGAGACCCTGCGCGACGGCACCGCTTCTGTCAACGGCCGCCTTGTCGAGCATAACGACTTTCAGACCTTTTGCGTTTGCCCAGCGACATGCCTCGAAAGCGGCGCCCGCGCCGGCCATACCGCCGCCGATAAATAGAAGATCGGTCTCTATTTCCACGACTTCCGGTTTCTCTACAAATTGAAAATTATTTACTTCTTTCTCCATGTTATCCCTCCTCCCTTATAGTGGATAGTTAAAGAACCCTGGTTTTTTGATATCATCAAAATTAGGCTCCGGTGTCCCCGCATACGGGTCTACGGAACCTTCCGGAACCAACCTGATAGGGAATTTGAACCTCTTGAGAACGCCGTTTCTGAACTTTACCGTCCACATGATGGAGTCGGTACCCCTCATCGGGATAACGCTCGCACCCAACGGGGCAAAGTCAGCATAGGCCCTAACCTCGATTGCTTGCTGCGGACAAATCTTAACGCAGTTATAGCACTCCCAGCACTGCTCCGGCTCTTGGTTATAAGCCTTCATCTCAGTACCGGTTTCCGACCCGTCTTTGTCGAGTGTCATAAGGTCGTGCGGGCAAATATACATGCACGCTGTTTTATCTTGCCCCTTGCAGCCGTCACATTTTTCTTTGATTACGAAACTGGGCATACATTACCTCCCTACAATGTTATGAGTTTAAATCTAGCCTTACAGTGCGCTATCATAAGCGCTAGCCGTTGTACATGGAGAATGCCTCCATAACCGCTTCTCGGCCTGTTAACAGACCCCCTTTCGTGCCAATATAGACAAGCTAATGCAATTATGCAATCCACTTTGCGTATGTTAAGCTCATTGAGCTTGGATTGCCTCATCGAGCTAAATTACCGTCGAGTGTCTTCGGTTGTGAGTGCATCGAGGACTGTAAGCATATAAACAACTGTAGCCAAAACAATAGTGGCCCGCGGTCATTCTTAATCATTCGATTAATACAAAAAAAGAAATTCGGGAAAGAAATTCCAATGGTCACGCGACTCATGTACCAATTGTTACATGGATGATAGCAATTACCCTTTTCTTTGTCAAGAGCCTATCAAACAAATTTTCCTCGTTTAAGCGCGAAACTCATCCCGGTTCACATAGCAGACTTAAAGCTGATTCCCCGCCGCGCACGTAGATGATAATCCCCGTCGAGGATTATCATCTACGACGGGGATTCAACCGAGTTGGGTCTAGGCTCCGAAGCCTAGACCTGGTCGAACCCTGGAAGGCATACTTCCAATTCGAAGGCCGCGCCTAGGCTTCGGAGCCCACCCGATGCGCGGACGGTTGCGCTGAATTTGCCGGCGGGACCGGCGCTCGCGCGCTATAGGCTATTTCTTCTCGACCCAATAGCTATAAACACCGTCTTTTTCTTCATGCTTGACAAGCTTGTTTCCTGTGCGCTCGCACCATGAGACCAAATCCTGATGTGAACCGGGGTCGGTGCTCTGCAAAAGCAGCACCTGGCCTGTAGATAGTTTATCCATAGCCTTTTTTGTTTTCAAAATCGGCATTGGGCAAACGTCACCTTGAGCATTTAAAACTTCATCTGCTTGCATACTAAATATCCCTCCTTTTGAACGGGTATCCTTGAAATCGAGCCTGAGAACGACACTCCGCTTATATCTTATCATCATATAAAGAACTCTCTCTATGGTTAATAACAAAATTCGGCGATAATTTCAACCGCCGCGCTTAAGCTCTTTGCCGTCGAGCCGACATACTTGGCGCTGATAATCGCCCCTCGGGTTTCGCTCATTGAAAAGCCGTCAAACCGGGTTTCACAACACTTTACCTGCAATCCAGCCTTGACAAAGATTGAGCTAACTGCTAACATCGTGTTGCAATTGTTACAAACTGTTAAATACTCGATTTCGCTACGGCTTCATTCTTGATTTTGAGTTGCTGCAACGGTCAGCGCACTTTACACTTAATGTTTTCGCAACGCATGAGCGCACTATAGCATAGAGCGCATATTACGCTCTATGCTATAATAGAAGTTGTGCGCATGCCCGCTTTACACGAATATGTTAAACCGGTTTTCGCGGCAACGTCGGTACCGTCGCTTCAACGAGCACGGCTCGATTTTGTATCAAGCACGGACGACACGACATTCGAATCGATCGTTATCTAAATCGGCATTACGTCAAATCCGAAACTTAGGAAATGATCGCTTCTTTAACATAAATATTGTATTGGAATTTGATGGATGCAAATGGGGTAATTAATAAATACGGCGGACTTGCTCAGGTATTCGATGTCGGCGTGTGATGACTTTTGTCCTCGGGCGCCTAGCCGGTTTAGGTTTCAAACTAAGCGAACGGAGGTGGCGGGGTTTTCCGCGGAAAGAACCTTATTAGCCTGTGCTTGCTAGACAAATCGCATAGTTCGGTCTTTTAAGGAGCGGTAGCGTAAGTGAGACGCGGGTCTCATATGCCCTTTATTAAGCAGAAGGAGATGTAAGATGGCAAAAAACATTCTGATTCTTGGAGGCGGCAACGGCGGAACGATGATCGCCAACAAACTCAGACATGAACTCTCAACGGAGAATTGGAACATCACCGTTATCGACAGAGATAACCGGCACATCTATCAGCCGAGCATGCTGTTGATCCCGTTCGGCCTCGACGACCCGAAAAAGATCGTTAAGCCGAGAAACAAGTACATCAAACCCGGTATCAATTTCGTAATGGATGAGATTACTAATATTGATACCGAGAACAAAAAGGTCTCTACGAAGAGCGGCACAAACTTCGAATATGATTTTATGGTCATCAGCACGGGTTGCAGCCCGGATCCGACTCAAGATGACGGCCTCGCCGAAGCGATGGGCAACGACGTCTTTACCTTCTATGACTTAGATAGCTCGATACAGCTTGGCAGAGCGCTCAAGGAGTTCCAAGGCGGCAAGCTCGTTGTCGACATCTCGTCTCTCCCCATCAAGTGCCCGGTGGCGCCTCTTGAGTTCGCGTTCCTGGCCGACTGGTATTTTAAGACTAGAAAGATGCGCGACAAAGTCGACATCCATTTTGTAACGCCGGGCCCGGGCGCGTTTACCAAGCCTAAAGCGACCAAGGTACTGACAAAGATAGCCGAGGAGAAGAATATCAATATCACGGCTAACTTCGGCCTCGGCTTGGCGAACGGCGACGAGAAGTGGATAGAGAACTTGCAGGCGAGCGAGCGCATCAATTATGACCTGCTCGTCTCGATTCCAACTACAATCGGAGACAAAGCCATCAGCGACTCCGGTATCGACGACGGCATGGGTTATGTCCCGACCGACCACCACACCCTGAAAGCGAAGAAGCACGACAACGTCTATGTTTTAGGTGACGCCACCAACGTCCCGACTTCGAAAGCGGGCTCGGTCGTCCACTACGAGGTGGAAGTCGTCCTTTACAACATCCTCAGCGAGATTTGCGGGGGTGAGGCGATGCCGATGTTCGACGGCCATGCGACCTGATTTATAGTTACCGGGGCTGGAAGCTCCGTACTAATCGACTTCAACTACAAAGTCGAGCCGCAACACGGCAAATTCCCATACGCGTGGGGTCCGATGTCGCTACTCAAAGACACCAGGGCGAACTGGTATGGCAAGAAGGCGTTTAGCTATCTCTATTGGGCGGCTCTTCTCCCAGGACGCCACATGGGCGAGTCGTCGATGCCGTTCTGCGGCAAGGACATCGATCACGAATAGTAATTCGATTGCGGCAAACTTATTCGTCGCGTTAGCGTTAAAACATTAAGATAAGGGCCGCGAGAGCGGCCTTATCTTTTATAATCAGAGGGCAAGCCGATGATGATACTGATGATGGGCGTTATCGCCGATAATCGTGGACCCGGAGAAGACCGTTGACAGACTCCGCACCAAGCGACAGAGCAAAGACGATCGCCGATAGCATTGCGGAAACAAACGCGAAGTCGAGCGCGAAGACAGCACTCTTCTGGGATGAATCGTTTCTTTGGGGACTTATCGCCTACGAGACGTTGAGCGCGGCCGGCGCCGATTTCGACCTTGTGGCCGCCGCCGATATCAGGGACGGCGCGCTCGACTCCTATGAAATACTATTCGTTCCCGGTGGTTGGGCGAGCAATAAAATCAAAGCGCTTCAGGCAAACGGTGTTGAGCGCATTCGCAGCTTTGTCGGTAACGGCGGTTCCTATCTCGGTTTTTGCGGCGGCGCCGGGCTGGCGCTCGCGCATGAGAACGGGCTGGCGCTCGCGCCGGTCGGCAGAAAACCGACGGACGCGCGCGTACCGAGCTTTAGCGGTAAAATCGAGCTTAGGGAGCTTGCGTCAGACCACCCGATATGGGACGGCATAGCTGAAGGAAGCTCTTTTTACGCCTGGTGGCCCGGCATGTTCTCAGTTGAGGAAACCGCCCGCGTCAAAACCCTCGCGCGCTATGGGGGCGCGCAAGCCGGCTCATACGTAGCCGACCTGATGGTCGAGCCTTCGGTCGACTGGGATAAACATGAACGTGAGTACCGAACCAACTTGAACCCGGCGCGCATCCAAGGCGAACCGGCGGTTATCGAGACGACCTACGGTGACGGCAGAGTGCTCTTATCCTACCTCCACTTCGAGACACCCGGCGACAGCCTGGGGCACGCCGTCCTCCTTAACATGCTCTCATATCTCGGGGCAGGCAAAAGCCCGCTGTCGAAAAAGCACGCGCCGAGCGGCCAAGCCAAAGCCGCACCCTCCCCTGTCACCGGTGATAGCACAAAAGCCGTCACCGCGGCCCAAGCCTTAGAGGCTACCGCGCTCGACCTCATAGGTTTCGGTGAGAAGCTCGGTCTGTGGTTTTGGAGAAACCCTTGGATTATCCAGTGGCGGCGCGGTGTCAGGGGCATCGAATATTGCACGCTCTTTATCATGCTGCGAGCGCTCTCCGAGCTGGTGGCGGAAGAGACCGGGAATAATATACATCTTGGGAGCGCGCTCGAAGAAGCCTACCCGCGAGTCTTATCCTTTGCCGACGACGCCAAAAAGCTGCTCGAACTTGAAGAAAGAGCTATCGGGCAAGGATATATCACACCGCTAAAAAGCGACGACCCCGAGATACGGGCCTTGAGGGAAAAGCTTTTTTCAAACACGAAGAGCTTTGGTGGTCCCTTCAAGGACATCCTCGACAAGATAGACGAGTTGGTGCTCACGCTTCTTCGAAGGCGATAAAACCTAGGTCCAGGTCGTCGGTTTATGCTCTTCGACAAGGTCGACAAACCCGGTGTAGTCTACCTCTTTGATCCCGGCAATGACGTTAACCACGCCCCGCGCCAAAAGGTCTTCTTTTAAAGCATAAACAGTAAAGTCCTTCATGATGGACTCCATCTTTTTCTCGAGCGCGGTTCCCGCCATCGCTCCGTAGACCGCGTCCTCTATGAGCAGAATCGGCGAGCCTTTCTTGGCGAATTTGACGCAACTGTCCAGGCTGGTTGAAACATATGGCGACCTATTTACTAAATGAAGCATCGTGCCTCCTCATCTCCGACTAGAATTAACACTTAAAACCGTCACTAAAACGGCAATACCACGTCTTGCTCTTCCATAAGCTTGGTTATGGTCTCTGTGTCGACCACTTCGGCCCCGACAATCAAGTCATCCGCCGTCAAGCCCCTGGCCTCCATCGATTCCCTGTCCACATAGAGCTTCTCGATATCGTACATCTCAAGAACCCTAAATGTCGGCGAGAAATCTTTAATGCCTACCGCTGAGGTGTCCATCCCCTTCTTTATCGAATAGACGCCGTCGTCGATGAATATCATCGTGATATCCTGCTCGTACGCGCCCATAATCAATACCGATTCTAGGCCCTCAAATGAGTATATCGTCCCGTATGGTGCTTTACGCATCATAATCATGATCTTTCTCATATCGCTCAAGAGGTTATCCATCCTTTCTGTCTAAGAAGCTCCAAATGTGACAAACCTGTCCGCATTGATAGCCATCTCCGTCAATTGGCCGAGACCCGATATCCTAAAGCCCGGGGCTAATACGTCGTCGTTGATACCCCTGCGCTTCGCGGCGGCGATACAGACGATTAAGTCGATGCCCTTTTCGGACAGCCCGGACCATCTTTTGACGACATTGCGGTCATCCTGCTGGGGGTCGGTCAATTTCGTGGCATTGATAACTCCGTCGTGATAAAAGAAGACGCCTACGATTTCGTGCCCTTTTTCCATAGCGGCTTTGACGAACTGATAGGCGCTGTCGGAAGACTCGTGCTGATACGGACCCTCCTGAACCAAAACGCCGAACTTCATACTCATCGCTCCTTCCACATGGTTAAATCTACGTTGCCGCAAAGACTTGGCCCTCTATCGAGCCGGTGTCGAATACGCAAAAACTATACTTATGATATCTTATCATATACCCCGTAGGGTATCGTGTCAATAGCTTATACAGGGCTTAACTGCTCTGCTGTTATTTATACCCATACTACCATGGCCTATAGCTGCGCGAGCCAAGACCAAAAAATTACCCCACGAAAGAAGAGGCCCTGCGAAAGCATGTTTCACAAGGCCCAAACTTTGTCGGGGCGACAGGATTTGAACCTGCGACCACACGACCCCCAGCCGTGTGCGCTACCAAACTGCGCTACGCCCCGTATATGTAATGCAGCAACATTATAGCAAATCTCGGTTGCGCATTAAACCATGGCGCGCACTATTATTCTGCCGCGACATCGTCAGATTAGCCGCGCCTACTTTTAAAGTTGCGCATTAAACCATGGCGCGCACTATTATTCTGCCGGCTAGCTACCATTCGATACGCGTTCGATAGCCATGATGATCGATGTTTTTGCCCGCGCACCGACTAAATATTGACGTTTCGCGGTTTATCTTTGATATAATAGCGGGTAAGAAATTCGCGACACGCTATTATTAATTTAGCGCACGCTACTCTAAGACGGGTGTCATTATGAGATATTCGCTCCCGACCAACGAGGTTTCGGCGCAAAACCAGCTTTCGCTCGTTAAGATCTATGTTCAGAAAAGCGGTGACGGCGCGAATCCGGTTAGAATCGAAGAAATAAAAGCGCTCTCTCCGGTCAAAAGCGACCGGATTTCAAAATGCCACCGCTTCTTAGTCGATATCGGCCTGCTCATCAAAGAGGGCCATAAATACCGGCCCACAAAAGAAGCGGTGCGAATAATCAACTACTTCGCGGACGGGGAGAACTATTCCGCCCAGGAGCGGCTGCGGGCGCTAGTCGCCGAAACATGGTTCGGCTCATTCATACGCGAACTCTTACGCCTGGTGGGCGCAGTCGATAAAGATTCGCTGGTTCAAAGAATGCTCGTCGAAGCGAAACTTCCCGATGTCGATCTCAACAAAGAAAAGGCAGCCGTCCTGATAGACTGGCTACTCACGGCCGATTTTATCGAGAAGAACTCAAGCGATCGCTTTATCTTAAACGAAACACCGCTTCTACCCGAAAGTGTACCGGTACAGATGCCGACGATACCGGTTTCGACAGTCCTCGAACCGGTTGCGGACGACAAGGGCATGAAGATAAAGTTCAATGTCGAACTATCGCTGGACGAGTTAAGCCCGCGAATGAGAAGTGAGATAATCCGGCTCATCAAGGACAGGCTCGCGTAACCGCTTATTCACCATTGAGTTCGATTTTCTTACTCAACTGGACAGCCGTCCCTCGGTCGGTGGCGATAAAGTCGATGTCGTCGACGAGTTCTTGCATGAGGAAAATGCCTCTCCCCCTATCCCTTATCAGATCCGGCGGCCGCCACTCGGCAAGGTTGGGATTGTAGCCTATGCCGTTATCGGCGATACGTATCTTAAAGCAATCGTCCCCCAAGGCGCATGTAACGCGAATATTGTTATTCTCGCCATCCGGAGACTGCCCATGCATAACCGAGTTGGTCACAGCCTCGCAGACCGCGACCAGCACGTCCGATGTGTCGATTCGCGGCATGCCCGCTTTTTTCAGTTCTTCCGCGACGAAACGCCTGACATCGTTGACGGCGACCGGCTTGTTGGCCACGACGAACTCGCTCAAAGCCGGCGCTTTCGCCTCCTCGGTGGACTTTAAAACAACTATCGTGAAATCGTCGTTTAGCTCACCCGCTGAAAAAGCGATGGTTCGCCTGTAGATCAAATCCGTAAGCCTTTGGGCACCCAAGGTCACGTTTTTCTTAACAAGCCGTTTCAAGCGGTCTAAACCGAAACACCCGCCGCGCTTGTCGCGTATATCGGTTACGCCATCGCTCAGAAGTACCAGAACATCACCGGCTCCCAGCACTACTTGCTTTTGGTCGACGAAAAGGCTCTCGCGTATTCCCAGCGGAGTCTGCGGGTCCCAGAGATATTCGACCACCCCTTTCGAGGCTAAAAGAGGCGGCAGATGGCCGGCGTTAGCATATGCAAACGTCGACGTCTTCGAATTGTAAACCCCGTAGATGGTCGTAACAAAGACCTCGGGCGAGGTATCCTCCCACAGTATCCGATTTACCGCACGGAGCGGCGAAATGACCGAATCGGTGTTGGCCGCAGCCGAACGCAGGATATATTTATGCATCGAAACCAGGAGCGCCGCGGGTAGGCTTTTGCCCGCAACATCCCCGATGGCGATACCGAGCTTGTCGTTGCCGAGGGGTATGAAGTCGAAATAGTCCCCGCCGATTTGTTTGGCCGGTTTACAGATAAAGCCGATATCGAGCCCTTTGACATAAGGTTTAGTCCGCGGCAACAAGTTGTTCTGCACCTCGGTCGCGACCCTGAGGTCATGGCGATATACCTCCAACTCATGGTCTTTTGTAATATCGCGCACCGAGCCTATCGCCGCCCTCTTGCCTTCGTGCTCTATCAGCGAATGACTTATTTGAACATAACGCAGCTCGCCGCTTTTAAGTCGGATGTTCGATTTGATGCTCAGCTGCTTCGATGCTTCCCCCGTTATCATGGGACAGTGCTCGCAAACCGTTCCCTCGACGAAGATATCTTTGAATACATCGAAACACTTCTTTCCTATGACCCGTGGCGCTTTCTTGCCCGTCATCCGCTCCAACGCGGGGTTGAACAACTCGATGTTGAAGTCCGCGTCGACCATGAAGATACCTTCAGTAGTGCCCTCGATAACAACTGAACTCTTCGCTTTCTCTTCGAGGAGTTCGATGGATATCTCCGCCTCGCGCCGCGCTATCTCCTCCTCTACAACGCGCCCGTAGAGCTGGTTGTTTCTAATAGCTATCGCGCACTGGTTCGTAAACAACGTTATGGACATGATCCGCTCCCGCGTGAAGTAGTCCTTCTCTGTAGAAAAGAGTTTCATGACTCCGAGCGATTTACCTTTTACGATGAGCGGAATAATCACAGCCGACCTGAAATCCCCGCCGAAATCGATGCACTTGTTCTCGCCGGAACTGTCGCTACCCGAATCATCTATAGTGATCTGGCGTTTTTCACGGAGCGCTCTCACTATGGCGTAATCGCTTGTAAGGCAGAGGTGGGTCTCCTTGAACGCGGTATTCGGCAAACCCCAGATATACGCCGGCTCCAGTTCTTCCGCGCCGCGATTGCTCAAAAAAATACACCCGTTATCGACACTGAACATCTTGTCTAACGCCTGGGCTATGCGCTCGAATATCGAATTCAGGTCGATTTCGCTGGTAACGATTTCAGATACCTCGAGCGCGGTTGAGAGATTCTCGGCCCTTGCTTGCGTCTCCTCATACAGAAGCGAATTATCTATCGCGATAGCCGCCTGTGTGGCAAATATCTGCAACAACTCCAAGTCCTCTTCGAACTGTTGCTCATTGTCCGCTTTATCGGCCGACATGCCAAGGATGCCTAAGACCTTGTCCTTCACGACTAGGGGGATACCAAGAAAAGATGGGAAGTACTCTTCTATCAAGCCATCCCCTAAGACCAATCCCCTGTCTTCAGCGGTGTCGGAGATGTAAAAGAGTTCCCTCTCCTCAAAGATCATCGCTCGCCTGCGCTCGGCAAGGACCAACCTTTCGTTGGGATAATGCTCGACGCCGCCGAAAATGCTTTGCGAGACCTCGAAGAGATCTTCTGACTCGTCGTAAAGGGCTATGAAGACCGATTTCGACTCGGCAAAATCAGCGACCGCGTCGATTATCGATTTCTCGATATATTTGCTGTCATGGGATGCGTTTAGTTTCTGGCTTATCGAAAATAGGCTCTTTAATCCTTTCGCCCTATATTCGAGCTGGCGATAGAGGCGCGCGTTGTCGATCGCGATTCCGGCTTGCACGCTAAAGAAGCGCATTATCGTCAATTCTTCGGCCGTAAAGGTACGCTCAACGGTTTCAAACGCGTGTATCGCGCCGAGTTCTTTGCCGAAGATGACGAGGGGCACCGATAGAATCTGCCGGATTTCTTCATCCCCGAACTTTAGGGAATGCTCTTTTGCCGTCGACTCCAGCTCATCAGAGCCGACGACCGAAATATCGCCTTGTTCAATAGCTCGCGTCGTCAATGTGCGAACGAATTGGGCTTGAATATTGTGTGCGTCCAACCCGGCTTCGTAGACAAGACATCGCGAACTCTTGTTTTCGTCTATAAGCGCGACACAGACTCTCTCTACCCCCAGCAGGGCCGAGGTATAATTGAGTATCTGTTCGATGACCTCTTTCAGCTCGAGCGTCGAGATGATCAACTGCCCTATTTTGTTGGCGATCTCGAGCGCCCGGGCGTTACTGCTCAAATCACGGTAGAGCGTGACGTTTTGAATCGCGATGGAAGCCTGGTTGGCCAAGGTCGTAATGACTTCCTCGTCGGCGCCGGTAAATAGCGTGCCGTCCTTTTTGAAGCTGACCATAACGACACCGCAGGGTTTCATATCCTGGCCTACTAAGGGTACTCCCAGGAACCCGCGAGGGGGTCGGTCGGCGGGCCTTTCTCCCACCTCCCGCAGTAGCGTGATATCGTCTAGACGGACCGGTTTGCCCGTCCGCAATATCCGCGCATAAGCCTTCTCGGTATAAGACGCCGTTTTGCCTTGTGTCTCGGTTAGCGCCCGCTCGCCCAAACTCGGGTCGATACTGGTCGTTCGATGCTCGAAATGGCTGGTGTCGGGGTTGTATAGGGCAGCCGCGGCCATTAGCGAACCCGCGGCCGATTTGGCTGCCGCCACTATCTCTTTCATCGTCTTCGATATATCTTTTTCGGCGACAATGCGCAACGTATGCGCATGGAGCGTTTTCAGCTCTTCGGCCTTTTTTGTGGTCTCATTGAAGAGTTCTAAGTTTCTAAGCGACGCGGCCACCGGGCCGGCCAACGACTGCAACAATCGCACATCGTCGTGTTCGAATCTTGAAGGAGCCCGGCTGAAGACCTCGAGAACGCCGATTACTTTATCGTCCTGTTTTATGGGGACGCCGACATATGACTTGAACTTCTCCCGGTTCAGCCATGGACGCTCATAAAACCGGCTATTTGAGCGTATATTGCGAATAACAAACGGTCTCCCCTTTTTGATGATGTTCGAGGCCGGGTCGAATTTGAGCGGTACATTCCCGTAACCTTTAAGAATTTTGTTCAACCCTGACGCCACCTGAAACTCGAGGTTATTATTTTTTATCAGGAGCAAATCGCAGAGTTCGGCTTCCATAACCGCCATTGCGGCCTGGGTTATCTGACGAGTTAGGCGTTTGGGGTCTAGTGTGCTCCCCATAGCCCGGCCAAGCTGCATCAGACTCGCTTTCGCCAACAGGTCGCGCCGCTTTATCTTGTCATAGGCGCGCGTTCGGACGATGCCGGCACTTACATGCTCTTTAACGAGGTTGAGAACTCTGCGGCTCTCCGGCTTATCCAAAACCGCGCGCGGTATATATAATACTAAAATTCCAAGTCGCGCACCGTTTGCTTTAAGCTCTATTACCTCAAACCCGTAACCACGCGCGACCACATCGTCCGAGAGGCAAGCCTGAAGGCTGTCACTTACATCGCCGCGCCGGTCGATGACGATTGGGTGGTCACCCGCAAAACCCCGGCTGGCCGTTTCGGTGTAGAACTCTCCGTCTTCAGTGCTGAGCATGATGATGCCGATATGCGCTTGGAGCAACGCCAGTATCGAGTCGAGCACGTTTGAGAGAACCGTTTCGAGGTTCTTGTCGACCTCAAAACTATTTTGAATCATATTGATAAAGACATTTTGCTTCTCGGCTTTGATGTTTTTCATCTGGTAAAACTGCCCTTGCGCCACCGAAGCCAGACTGAACTCGATAAAACTCAGTTGAGCCATAAACTCGTTCATAGACATAAACCCGGCATTACTTAAAGCATCCTTGACTTGGTCCGGGTTTAAACCGTTTGCGGCACAATCAGGCTCGATTCTGTCATCATCGCCGTGTTCGCCCGTCGAACAACCAAGCCACATCGCGCCTACCATAACATCATTCATCTTTATCGGAAGCCAAGCGCGAAACAGACCGAATGCACCCTGATATACAACCCTCGTCTCAGACTTAAGAGCCTGCAGATATGCTTCCGCGTCCGGTCTGGCCAACAGATCGACAGCGGTCGGCTTATGTCCTTGAAAAACCGTATCGATAAAGGCTTCCGGTATATTTACGGACGACGCGACGATGGAATATGAACTCGCGACAACCACAATCGACATATCGGTGACAGCGGCATAGTTGTCAATAAGTTGCTGCCAGAATTTATTATCAAGCAAGCCCAGGGCGGGTTTTTTCTCACCGGCCGGTAGTTCTTCGAACTCCTCGAGACAGGCCATGTGCTCGAGGACGGAGTTACGATCGTTACCTGACATACACGCGGTGCCCCCTATGTGGTTCTAAAATATTTTTGTTCTGAAGCCGCACAATAACCAACAAGCGGTAACTAAAAGCACTAAAGTTTAAGCTACCCCACAAAAAGACTCTTTAAACCTTATCCATATCAGTATGCGCTTGCCCAACAAGCCGAATACCTGCGCATTTGAGTTACTCTCTAATCTTATAACAAATAACCGGCACCACTTGAAGCAAAACCGGAAAACTTGAGTTCCGGTCGGATAAGACGAACTGCCGCAGATAGTGCGATTGCATACCGAGCGATTATAGAGACTCCCAGGAAAAAGGCCACTTCAAAGGAGCGTTCTCGCTTGAGCGGCATTTCGTTAACGCTTATGCGAAATAGCGCCGCCGCGTGAGCAGTTAAAATTCATTGCGGCTTGCTCTGTTAGACAACTGAAAGCTCAATTACCGTTAGACTACTATGCGCATGTCATTATAGCGGTCACTAGACTAGTACTCCATCACAGATACATCGACTAGTATCCGTCATTCTGAGGGAGTTGAAAACGACCGAACAATCTCAAGCTTTAGAGATTCTTCGTTTCACTCAGAATGACAACTCATAAAACGCGTGATGGAGTACTAGACGGCGGTGTCAATAATACCGCGATTACGTCTTTGTCGGCGAGACAACGAAAAGGCCGGGGTTATCCCGGCCTTTTCGCACCGAATTGCTATGCTTTTTAGCGCTTGCCGATCTAAGCGGCTTTTACCGCCTTGCCGCTCTTGCCTTCTTTTTCGAGTATACGCGTGTAGGCTTCGATATATCGCTCGACCATACGAGCGGTGCTGAAATTCTCCTCGACATGGCGACGACAATCGGCCGGCTGGATTTGATCCACCTTTTTGAGCGCCTCGACCATATCTTCGGTCGTGTCGCAGATAAACCCGGTCTTGCCGTGAGCGATGATCTCGGGAACCGAGCCGTTATTGACGGCTAACACTGGTGTTCCGCAAGACATCGCTTCTGCCATTACCAGCCCGAACGGCTCCGGCCACTGTATCGGGAATAAGAAACAGCCGGCCTTCTTGAAGAGTTCGATCTTTGTTTCGGTATCGACTTCTCCCATGAGTTCGACGTTTGGCGCAAGCAAGTGCTTTACTTCCTTCTCGAAGTAAGCCTTCTCGTGCGGCTCGGTCATCTTCGATACCATAACAAGCTTCTTGCCGGTCTTCTTCGCCACTTCTAACGCGACATGAGCCCCCTTCTCAGGATTCATGCGCCCGAGGAAAAACATAAAATCTTCCTTTTCGTCATTGAACTCGTATTTATCGACCTCGATACCGTTGTATATCGTGCCGACAAAATTGAGGTCGCCAAATCTCTCCCTTTGAAAATCGCTGATACCGTTGAAATAAATGCGGTCCTTGAGCTTACCGTAGAAACTCCGGGCATCATCGGTGGCCGGCCCATGGAGCGTATGGATAACCGGAACACCGGCAAACGCCCCGATGACAGGGCCTATTATCCCGCTGTGGTCATGGATGATGTCGAACTCGTCCGACTTCAAATAAGCCTGCATTACGTGGACGAGGTCGGGGAATGTCTGACCGATAAGCTCACTCGGCGCGACGTCGTATGCGCTTATGAGCTTGGCTTTTGTCTCAGAATCGCCCGAAGCGAAGAGCGTGACGTCGTAGCCTTTTTCGACGAGGCCCCTGGTGATACAGTGAACGACATATTCTATGCCGCCGTATCCTTTGGGGGGTATCGCGTACCAAATCGGTGCAATCTGCGCAATTTTCATTACTTCATCTCCTCTTTCATGTGTGATATGACCAAGCTTCAAATCTACTTTGTTTGATTATGTCGCATCTGGTTCTTCAGATACCGTGATAGAATCCGATACGTTTAGAAGAAATATCGTCTAAGCCTAAAGGGACTTTAGATATTTTTGATACGAAATGCATAAGAGCTTTGAAAATTAAAGAAGGTCGCGTATTATGTGCTTTTTGGGGCATGAAACTTTAGACAGATTTTTACGACATTAAATGGGAATAATCGAACGAGAAGGAGAATGATACCATGTTGACTTCCGTGCCTGTAGGTACTAAATCGCTCCAAGAGTATGAGGGTATTGTCGACGAGGAGATAATCGAAAAGGTTCGAGGGCTTGGCCGCGACCTCAAGGGCGCCAGAATCCTCAATATAAGCTCGACCGCTTTTGGCGGGGGCGTCGCTGAGCTTCTTTACACGCTGATACCGCTGATGAAAGACGTCGGTCTCGACGCGGACTGGCAGGTAATCCCCGGCAGTGAAGACTTCTTCACGGTGACCAAGCTCTTCCATAACGCCCTCCAAGGCATGGAACTCATGGCCACCCCCGAGATGATAGAGACCTACCTAAAACAAAATCTCAACAACGCGGAACTCTTCGGCGGCGAGTATGACGTTATCATGGTCCACGACCCCCAACCGGCCGCCATGCTCTCGTACCTTGAAAAACAGGGTAAGAAAACGGGTAAATGGATTTGGCGCTGCCACATCGACCTGACCGATGCGCGCCAAAGCGTCTGGGGTTTCCTCGAGCCATATATCGAACGATACGACGCGGCCGTCTTCACGATGGAGCAATATGTAAAAGACGGCTTTAAAATGGACAAAATCGCCATCGTGCCGCCGACGATCGACCCGCTAAGCTCAAAGAACATGGATATCAACGAGGAGACTATAGGGAGCATCCTCAACCGGTATCATATAGACCCGAATCGACCTATCGCCACACAAGTGTCGAGGTTCGACCCTTGGAAAGACCCGCTCGGCGTCATCGACGCCTATCGTATAGCCAAAAAAGAATTCCCCGGGTTGCAGCTTCTAATGATAGCCTCGATGGCAAGCGATGACCCGGAAGGATTCCACTATTACGAGAAGACATCGCGCCACGCCGCGGGCGACCCCGATATCTTCTTGCTCTCAAACCTCGAAGGAGTCGGCAATCTCGAGGTCAACGCATTCCAACGCGCCTCGCAGGTCATCATCCAGAAATCGACCCGTGAAGGTTTCGGATTGGTCGTGAGCGAGGGCTTATGGAAGGAGCGACCGGTAATCGGCGGCGATGTCGGGGGCATACCGCTTCAGATAATCAACGACGTCAACGGTTATCTCGTCAGCGACACCGAGGATTGCGGCGACAAGCTGGCGCAGTTGTTGAGAAACCCGGAAAGATCAGCCGAAATGGGCAAACTTGGCAGAGAGCATGTCCGCAAGAACTTTCTAAGCCCGCGCCAGCTCGCCGACTATATGGAACTCTTCAAGTTCTTGCATATAGGGTAATCAGGGCCCGGCTATCGATCGTTCTGATATAATAGACAATAGACCCGGCAAGCCCTTGTTGGCCTATGTAGCAAAGTGGTGGTATAAGTTGCAAAGCAAAGAAAAGGCTCGCATACGAAGTCTCAAAAAACTCCTTGCCGACAGGTCGATAATCCTTGTTTCAAATCGGGGTCCCATTCAATTCGATTACGATGAAACGGGAGGGATTGAAGCCAAACGAGGCGGCGGCGGACTCGTTACGGCGATGACCGCCGTCAGTAAAGAAACTCATGCGACCTGGATATCGGCGGCGATGACCGACGCGGAGCGCTCGCTGGCGCGAGAGCGGGCCACGTTGGCTTTCCCTAAAGAGAACCCGCTCTACCACCTGCGCTTGATAGACATACCGGAGTCGATGTACAACCAATATTACAACATCATCAGTAATCCGCTCCTCTGGTTTGTGCAACATTATATTTGGGACCTGGCGAAGAACCCGTCGATTACGAGCGAGATTCACGACGCCTGGCGTAACGGTTACGTCGCGGCTAACAAGATCTTCGCGGAGGCCGCGGCGGATGCGTGCCGGGGACATGAGCGCCCCATCATCATGCTCCAGGACTACCATCTCTACACAGCGGCGAAGCATATACGCGAGATGACCGATAAACCCCTGCTCTTCCACTTTACCCACATCCCGTGGCCCGAACCCGGCTATTTAAGCGTCCTGCCACGGCAATTCCGGGTCGAGTTGCTCGAAGGAATGCTCAGCAACGACCTTCTCGGGTTTCAGTCTCGTCGCTATGCCAATAACTTTTTGCTATGCTGCCGGACGCTATTGGGCTGTCGAGTGAACTGGCGAAGGCGGACGGCCCGTTGGCAAGGACGCGACGTGTACGTGCGCTCCTACCCGATCTCTATCGACCACAAATCGCTGCGGACCTTAAGCGAGACCGGGACCGTCAACGACTACCAAGCGCAAATGGAAAAGGATTACGCGGGCCTTAAACTCATCATGCGCTCGGATAGGAGCGACCTTTCGAAAAACATAGTCCGGGGTTTCCGGGCGTTCGAGACGCTATTAGAAAAGCACCCCGAGCTGGCGGGCCAAGTAAAATTCCTCGCCCTTCTCTACCCCACCAGGGAGAACATCAAGGAATACACCGATTACCGTCTCGAGATCGAGCAAGCGGTCGAGGATATAAACAGCCGCTTAAAGACCGCCGACTGGACGCCTATCTACCTGCGCCTCTACGATAACTACGAGGAATCGGTCGCCGCGCTCAAACTCTACGACGTGTTGCTGGTAAACCCGATATATGACGGGATGAACCTGGTGGCCAAAGAGGGGCCCGTCGTCAACGAGCGAAACGGCGTGCTGGTGCTGTCGGAAAACGCGGGCGCCGGCGAGGAGTTGCGCGAGGTCGGCCTGGTCGTAAACCCGTTCGATATCGACGAGACAGCGGACGCGCTTTACGAGGCGCTTACTATGTCCGAGCGCGACAAAGCGACGCGCTCCGCTATTATGAAAGAGATAGTGACGCGCAACAACTCCATCAAATGGCTCCACTACCAGCTGAAAGATATGGTCAAGCTGGAGAAGAAAAGGTCGGTCGACCTTTTGTAGTCGGCTCTTGCGGATATACGCGCTTTGAATCCGGTAAGCTAAGGGTTGGCGGCGAGCATCTCGAAATAGCGCCGGCGACAGAGGTTTTCCACTTGAACAAGCCGACTAAAAGCTTCCTTAAAATCATCAGCGCCCGCGCAAAACAGCCCATGGCCATAGACGAGCGCCCGCCCATGCCCCTTAACGACCGGCGGTACCGTTTTACCTATTCCACCCGCGCCTATTTCGCCGGAGACGATTGGAACGCCGTCGATGAACCTTGTCTCCGGGCAGTTCTTGCCGCAATCGACGATATCGCAGGCCGCGCGCTTTGCGCAGAGCATCGACATGATAACCGAGAACTTGGGGTGACCGTGGATAATGGTCGCATAGCTCGAAGTCTCATATATGCGCCGGTGAACAGGGAGTTCAGACGATGCGGTAATCCCGTAGGTCGAAGAATTGTCCATCGGGACCGGGTCGATCAATCCTTCGAGTTCGTCCAGGGACGCGCCGGTCTGCGAGATATGGATGATGCCGTCGTCGACGAGGCTGATGTTGCCGAAGAACGAGTCGACGAGGCCGCTCTCGACGGTGTAGCGACCGACAGCGCATATCTCCTCTATTATTTCGGAACGAGCGGCAAGCGGGCCGGCGCGAAACGAAAGTTTTTCGACATCGGGCGGCCGCAACCAGTCGTTCTTGAATCGCTCAAGAGCCTCTCGCTCGCCCGAAAGGCGCCACCCGTGCTCTAATAGTTCCAGCAAATACTTGATGAAGGTCGCGTGAAATATCGATGAGTACGTGATATATGCCTGCTCAAGGGTGACGGTGCCGGTGGCGACAAAGCCGACGCCCTCGATTATGAGGCCCTTTCGCTCGCGCAAAATCGCCGCGATAGCCTCGGCTAAATCGCCCTCCTCGCCAATTGCGCTTCTCCTGATAAACGGGATATCGTGGAGAAAGGTCTTGACCTCGCTATCTTTCGGATAAATGCGCGAATCTCTCTCAGGCGAACGCGCGATTAGATAATCGGCAAACGGCAACGTGGGCGCGGCCAAAAGCAGGCCGACGACGCTGATTTCATCTAGGACTGCCTCGAAAACCGGTTTCCAGTCGTCGTCTTTTGAAACTATGAACTCGTCGTCGAGCGCGTAAAAGCGTATCGACCTGGGCATTGCCAAGCCGTCTTTGATCAGTTTGTTGGCGTATTTTTCGATTTGGTCGCGCAAGAATCAACCTCTCCCTCTTAGGGTTTACCACTTATGGCTTGCTATTTCGCGTATGTTGTTTAGTGCTTGCCGTTTCTTTTTAGTGCTTGCTTTATGCTTCTTTTGCTTGCTGTTCAAAACACCCGTTGGCGTCTAGGCCGCGCATTTTATAATATTTCTTAAGCTCCTCGATAAAACGAGCCTCGTCGATGGGTGGTATCTCTATGCCGTCGCCGGATGTCCCCGCTTCGGTAAAGAAACGCCTAGGAAGCACGTCGTCCTTGGCCGAAAAGCCGTTATCGCAGTTGAAACGCCGCTCTTCTTTTACTATTCGCTCGCCTATCTTGAGCAGGCTCTGCGCCGAATACTCTCCCCCTGTGACACCGGTCAGGATGTGCGCGTATTCTTCGAGCGAGGCCGCCAGAATTGCGAACTTGCAGGTAAGGAGCGAATCCGCTACCGCATTCGTATCTTCGGCGATTTTGATGATGCGCGCTTTGCCCGAGAATGAAAACCGGTCGGTAGCAACGGGTTTGCGCAGAATCTCGTTGGCGATAGGATACGCGCGCAGGTGGCATCCGCCGCGATTGCTCGTCGCGTAAGCCAACGCCATACCGTAGGCGCCGCGCGGGTCATAGGCGGGCAGCTCCAAGCCTTTGACCGACATCGAGAGTTCCGGCGCCCCGAGCGACGCGCAGACCCTCGCCGAGCCGCGCGCCAAGTCATCACCCTCTCCTACTCGCAGAGCCGTCTTCTCGACCAGCTCGATTATCTCATCCGGCGCGAAGAACCTGCCTTTGGCCTCACCGTAGGCGGCAATCGTCGACGCCATGCTTATCGTATCCATGCCGAGCGCGTTACAGAGTTCGTTCGATTTGACTATAGAGTGGATGTCGCTGTTATTGTTGAGCGCGCCGAAGTGCGACGCGCTCTCGTATTCGGGGAGCGCTTTGCCGCACGAGTCGACCTTCTTGCACCGTATCGGGCAGCCGAAGCAGCCCTCTTTCTTCGCCTGGTAGGTCCGCTTGAGCGCCGGGCCGGCGTAATCGCTCGCCGCTTCGAAATAGGTCTTGCTGAAATTGGCGGTCGGCGTCATCCGGCGCTGCTTCATCAGGTCGACCAGAGCCGGCGTGCCGAATTCGCTTATCCCGAACTCGCCGAAGATTATCGGCGATGCCTTAAAGAGGCGCATAACATCCTCGCGGCCTTGCTTAAAAACGGCCTCGTCCGCTACGAGTGTTTTCGCGCCCCCATCGACCACGACCGCTTTGAGGTTTTTGGCGCCCATGACGGCTCCCAGCCCCCCGCGCCCCACCGAGTTTGCCGCATTGACCATGATATTTGCGAAGAGCACGCCGTTTTCGCCCGCCGGGCCTATCGCCGCGACGCTACCGTGCGCCATTAAGGCCGTCATGGTGTCGAAAGTATCGAACCCCCATAGCGACGACGCGCCGGCGACCGACGATTCCTCGCCCATCACCTTAAGATATGCCGGCCTGTCGCTCTTGCCCGTAATCATAAGGGCATCGAGCCCCGCGGCCTTTAGCTTGTGCGCGAAAAGACCGCCGCAGGAGGAGTCGTAAATCGTCCCTGTAAGGGGACTTCGTGAGACGACCGACATCCTGGCCGATGTCGGCGAAGAGGTGCCGCAGAGCGGCCCTACGGCGAAGATAAGCGGCATATCGGGGTCGAACGGGTCGAGCCGGTAAAAATCGCGCATAAAACTCACGCCCAGGCCCCTGCCGCCCAAAGACTCCAATAAGATCTCTTCGGGGATATCCTCGCGGTGCGCCGCGCCGCTCGTCAAATCGACTTTTAGTATCTTTCCCGTCCAGCCGAACACTATAGCCTCACCATTCTCCTCGCGTGCTACGTCCAACGTTACCAGGAAGGACGCGGGGTGGTCAAATACACATGCACATCATCTGTGAAGGTTTAGTTCGTTGCTTAGCGGATTCGCGTCTCTAAAAATGAACTCAACGCGGCTGCGAGCTTACCCCGGCATATCGAAGTCGTAGCCGATGCCTTCACGCTTGGCGACTTCGAAGAGCATGCGCGCGGTCGCGATGTCCTGTATGGCGAGACCGGTCGAGTCGAAGACCGTTATCTCGTCGGCTTCCCGCCCCTTTTTCGCGCCGACTACTATCTCGCCGAGCGTCGCGTAGATATCGCTCTCTAGAAAAAGGCCGCCGCTTAGTGCTATATTAATCTCTCCACTATGCCTGGCCTGGGCCACATCATCGACGACCACCTTGGCGTCCTTTAAGATTTGGGGGTCGAGTTCTTGCTTGCCGGGCGCATCCGCGCCTATCGCGTTGATGTGCGCGCCGGCGCCGACCCAGCCGCGCTCGATGATGAACGCTCGCACCGGTGTCGTCGTGGAGACTATGTCGCACGCGGCGGCCTCGTCGATAGAGGCCCGCTCGATAGGCAGCTCCGGAAACTCCGCCGCTAAATCGTCGATTTGCTCCCCGACCGGGCTCCATATCTTGACCTTTGTAAAGCTGAAGAAGGTCGTCACCGCGAGAAGCTGGGTCCTCGCTTGCGCCCCCGCCCCGATAAGGCCGAGCGTCCGCGAATCGGGCCGCGCCAAGTACTTCGCGGCAACGCCGCCGGCCGCGCCGGTCCGGTAATTGGTAAGCTCGGTCGCGTCCATAATGGCCAGCGGAAAACCGGTCTGTGGGTCGCTGTAGACGATAGTCGCCATAACGGTCGGCAACCCTATCTTCGGGTTGTCGGGATAGACGCTTACCCACTTTACCCCCGCCGACCCCTCGACGTAGGCGGGCATCGCGCGAAAATCACCGTTGAATTGACTTAGCGTCAAATAGAGTTTGGGCGGCATCTGCGCGACGCCGCTTCCATAATCGCGAAACGCGGTCTCGACCGCGATAAGAACATCTTTCATCCGCATTATGCTTGAGATATCCGATGCGGTAAGCAATTTAGTCTTTATACTCACCTTTCCAACCCTTAACCGGTGGTCGAATCGGTATTTGTCTCGAAACGCCATCCGCCGACGTCGAGACGGAGCAGGTTTTCGCGGCGAGAGACGCGGGCTTGCTCCCGGTCGGAGAGCGCGGCCGGAACGATCTTTAAAAGAAACTCATAGAGGTCGAGCGGGTCGCTGAGCTTGACGACCTTTCTCTGGTAGGCGATCTCGCAGCGCTCGGCTCCGAGCTGCCCCACTATGCTTTCGACCTTCTCGACGCTCCACTTACGCGCCCCGGTCTTCTCCGACAGCTCTATTCTGACTTGACTGCTTAGCTGACCTATCACCAGGTAAATCTCCTTTTGTTTTAAAAACCCTGGAACCGAAGATGGTTTTGGATTAATTATAGTTTAATATCCCAGTGCGGCTGTAGGTATATTATTCCGGCAAGCGGAACGATTGTAGGACGAACGGCGTGTTTTAACCTATGAAAGGCGCCGAGACTACTGAACCGGCCTGAAGTAGTGTCCGGTCGTCGACTCGAACCCGCGCGGAAACGACTTCTCCGCCCGCCTTATGACCTTGGATATATCGTCGATATCGTGGCGAATCAAATCGACCGCCTCCCTATACGCGGAGGTAACGACGCCTACAAGCTCCGGCTCGTAACGGTCTAAAACGAGCCTTACCGATGCGACGCCGGCATCGATTATCTCCTTTACGTTCGGCAAGAGATAGAGTTCACGCGAATTATAGATGTGCGAGCGGCACCTGGTGTCCTGTTCGACCGGAAACCGGAAGCCCTTGGTGTCCTCGATGTAAAACATGCGCGATTCGCACGCCGAGCAACTCTCTTTCCCCGCGCTGACGACGCAATGTTCGGTCGTCATTACCTCCAGCCACCCATGGACGATTGCCTCGAACTCGACATCGACCGCGCCCGCGATATCCTTTATCTGTTCCAGCGCCAGCTCGGCCGATAGGCATATCCTCGAGGCCCCGTCATCGCGAAAAAGCCTGGCGCTCAGCGTGTTGAAATTGTTGATATGATAATCCGTAAAAACCGGCAAACCGAGCGCTTTGGCCTCCCGGTTGACGCCGAAATTGTCGACGAGCAACGCGTCGAGCATCGCTTTATTGCTCCGGGCGTATTTCATAAACGCGGCGAGTTCGGCTTGGTGGAGAATGTTGCCGCTCGCCAATGCGAGACGTACCCCTTGCGCCGCCGCGATTTTTGAGACCTCCGCGATGCTCGCTCCGGCCTGCCGCGTGAAACCGGGTTTAAGATAGAGCCAATCGGCCCCGTTTTCGACCGCCTTGACGGCCTGCTTGACCGTACTTATATCGACACTAATAACCGGTTTGCGCCGCGCGACCGCTTTTTCAGGCGCCATATCCTCTTGGAGACGCCGCCGCGCTTTGCCGACCGAGACCTTCGTGCGAGGCCGCGCCTGCAACCTGACCGCGTCGAGCGCGTCTATCAGATCCCGGCGAAGTTCGTTGAGCCGGCCCAACGGCACCATCACGCCTTCGCCGACCCTGATATCCCACGCCACAGCCTCATAGACGGTATTGCCCAGCCGGTCAAGCTGCGCGATGACATCGGTTTCGGCTAGCGTTCGCCGCTCGCCTTTTTCCGCCTTAAAATCACTTACGACCCGGGCCGCGTCGTTTGGACGCCCGCTGACGTGGGCGGTAATCTCGACCGGCTCACCAATCTCGACCCGCGCCGACAGCTCGATAGGCGTCTTGTGTGTGCCGCCGCCGGTTATCGCAGCGCGCGCGGCTTGTATCAGCCGCTCGTTGTGGACCCTGAAAACCCGGTCACCCGTATTTATCTTGTGCCGTTTCTCGTCGATTATTATGACCGCCTTAGAACCCGCGGGGGCGCACTCAACCTGCTTGTCGTCGACAAAGAGCTTTTCGACTTTGTTGCGCACGCGGCCGCCCCGGCTCACCCAAACCTCTATCTCGTCGCCGACACAGAGTTCCCTATTTATCTGCAAGCCGAGCCTGGCAGTATAAACGTCGAGATAGGTAACCCTTCCGAGCAAGATACCGCGGTCGCTCGGCCTGAAGTAGCTCATGAGCCCGTCGTCCTTTATCTTTTTAAAATAGCCTTCGGTAAAACCGCGGCTGAAGACCTCGCGCAACTCATCCATCTCGGTTTCGGAGACCTCGAACCCATCGGGGTCAGCGAGATATCTGTCGATGGCATGCCTGTATACGCGCACCACCGTCGCGACATACTCGGGCGACTTCATCCGCCCCTCGATTTTAAGCGCGCTTACACCGCTCTGGGCGAGCTGGGGGATAAGGCCGATTCCGGCCAGGTCCTTGGTGCTCAAAATATGGTCCCCCGGCGTCGGCCATACCTCGTCTTTTTTGCCGGCAGAGAGCAGCTTATAGCTCATGCGACACGCCTGAGGGCACATGCCGCGGTTGCCGCTCCGGTTGCCGACCATGCTGCTAAAGAGACACTGCCCAGAATACGAAAAACAGAGGGCGCCGTGGATAAAGGTCTCAATCTCAAGGTTCGTCGACCCGCATATCTCCTTTATCTCGTCGATTGACAGCTCGCGAGCGAGCGTGATTCGTGACGCGCCGGCTTCTTCGAGCATCTCGACCATTGAGAGATTGTGGGTATTCATCTGGGTGCTCGCGTGTATTTTAAGTTCGGGGAAATACTCTTTTACCAGCTTAAATACGCCCCAGTCTTGGACGATGACCGAGTCGACCCCCGCGTTGTTGATGCGCGCCAGGCTCTCGACCGCCGAATCGAATTCTCCGTCGGCTATTATCGTGTTGAAGGCGACGTATATTTTGACGTCTTGGAGATGGGCTTCCCTCACGACATCATCCAGTTCGTCGAGGCTGAAGTTCTCGGCCTGCCGGCGGGCGCTGAATTTGTCGACCCCTAAATATATAGCGTCGGCCCCGCTGTTAAGCGCCGCGTAAAACGCACGCTTAGAGCCGGCCGGCGCGAGAAGTTCGATTTCTTTTCCGGATACGTTCAAAGAGGTTCTCCCAACTAAAGAGTTCTTGATTTAACATGCACGGATGTTATTGTACACTCTATTCCCTGCTTGCGCGTCATTATTTTCACCAAATCCCATAATCTCACAGCCGCATACGGTCATTATCGGCCGCCGAACCGGGGACTGTTCTTCAAACCTATCCGACATGACAGGCTTTTATAATTATTTCCCATTTGGTAGTTGAAGTCGCGAGTTTCGGGTAATTAAAAAAAGATAGCGTTTAAATAAAACGCGTCGCTTTACGAGCGAAGAGAGTGATGGTAGTTGAAGCGCTATATACTATTAGCCCTGGTAGGATTTTTTATCACAGTCACGCTGGCGAACGCGGCCGCCGACGCGGCGGGCGACTTCGCTAAAGACCAGGACGAAAAGATAATACGCGGCGCGCAGCGCTCCTATATCCACGCCGCCGACGGCACGATTCTGGCGCGTCTCTACTTCGAGAACCGTGAAGACGTTCCGCTGGACGAGGTTCCTAAACACATCCGGGATGCTATCATCGCTATCGAGGATGAGCGGTTCTACTCCCACAACGGGGTCGACTACCACGGTATCGCCCGCGCGCTCCTCGCCAACATCAAGAGCCATCGTATCGTCGAGGGCGGAAGCACAATAACCCAGCAATACATTAAGAACACTTTCGGGGAGAAAGATAAAACGCTGGCCCGCAAGCTTAAAGAGGCCATCCTTTCATACCGGTTGGAGAAGAAATACTCCAAAGAGGAGATTCTCGAAGCCTACCTCAACACCATCTATTTCGGGCAGGGCGCCTATGGTATCGAGGCGGCCGCGCAGGCCTTCTTCGGAAAAAAAGCGAGCGAGATGACCATAGCCGAGGGGGCGCTTCTGGCGGGCCTTACAAAGTCGCCGCTGGAATTTTCGCCATACTTCAACCCTGATAAGGCCTTTTACAGGCAAGCGGCCGTCTTGAGCAGGATGGCGAAACTCGGCTTTATCACGAGTGAACAGGCGGAAGCGGCCAAGACAGAACAAGTGACGCTCGTGCCGAAAAAAGAGGAGGTCATCCTGGCGCCGTACTTCGTCGAGCATGTCAAGCAAGAGCTGATACAAGAATACGGAGTGGAGAAGGTCTTTACCGGCGGGCTCCATGTCTATACGACCCTGGACATTCGAGCCCAAAAAAACGCTGAAAACGCGATAGCGAAGACGCTTAACCGCAAGAAAGACCCGGAGGCGGCGCTCATCTCCATCTGCCCGCAAAACGGATACATCGTAGCCATGGTGGGCGGTCGCGATTTCAAGGATGTCAAATACAACCTCGCGGTCCAAGGTAAACGCCAGCCGGGGTCGTCGTTTAAGATGTTCGTGCTGGTAACCGCGCTCGAGCAAGGATACGGCCCAAACGACCGTTTCAATTCGTCATCCCCGCAGGTAATTAAGATATCGCCAAACCCCAAGGACGCCCCGTGGAAGGTGCGCAACTGCGAAGGAAGCGGCCGCGGCATGATGACCCTGCGCGACGGCTCGGTCAACTCCGTCAACACCGTCTACGCCAACGTGACCATGAAGGTGGGGGCGAAAAATATCGTCAAGACCGCCGCCAAAATGGGAATCAAAACGCCGCTCGACCCGTACCCGTCGATCGGTATTGGCGGCCTGACCATCGGCGTCTCGCCGCTTGAGATGGCCTCGGCCTATGGGACACTCGCAAACGGCGGCGTCCACGTAGAGCCTATCGCCATAACGAAAATAGTCGACTTCGACGGCACCGTCATAAAGCAAGCAAAGCCCGAGGGCAAGAAAGTGATGGATAGCAACACCGCCTACCAGGCGAGCGACATACTCCGCGGCGTCGTCGAGCGCGGCACCGCTACCAGGGCGAGAATCGGCCGCCCGGTGGCGGGCAAGACCGGCACCAACCAACTCTATCGCGACGCCTGGTTCGTCGGCTACACGCCGACCCTGGTCACCGCCGTCTGGATGGGTCATCCCGAAGCGCAGATATCGATGTACAATGTCCATGGGCGCAGGGGTTTTGGCGGCATCATTCCGGCAACGATATGGGCGAAACACATGCGTTCGATGGTAAAAGGAACACCCGTTCTCAACTTCCCCAAAGCCGATTGGAGCAAAGGCGACAAGGGCGGGTCTTTCAATTCGGCTTCCTGGATTAGCAAGACCAAGGCGTTGCTCGAAGAGGAAAAAGAAGAAATCGAGGATAATTTCTTTCAAGAAGCGCAAGAACAAGATGAAGATGAAAAAGGTCTGCAAGCCGTGACGCCGGGCAGGCAATCCAAGCCTGACGCGCCAAAGCCCAAGAGGCCAAAACCTGCGATAAAATCGAAGCCCGAGCACGGCGCGAATATAATCAGCCAACCAGAGACGGCATACCAGCCGGCGCCGCCGTCATTGCCGGTGGCGCAACCATCTTCAGCGCCTATCCCCCAACCGTCCCATCAACCGTCCCATCAACCGCAACCCGCTCCTCAACCATCCCCTAAGCCGCAACCCGCGCCGGCCACGCCCCAGCCTGAAACACCGGCTTCCGCCCCGGCACCCGTCACTTCCGAACAGCCCTCGGGAAACACGGGCGATAACGGTGGCGGCAACAGCTACGGCCGGACCCGGATACCCTCGCTACCGCGAAGACATCTTCAATAGCAATTGCAGGGTGATACTTGTATAATGACATGGATGGTTTAATCGCTATACCCCGCAAATCGGGCGCATCCTTTTATCGCTCGACGCGGACCAAACCCGCTCCGGCGATTATTTTGACGCCTTTTGCTTTGAGCTTATCGAGGAATAGGTTCATGCCGATGGCGTCGCTCGCGATATGGCCGGCTACCACTAAGTTAATATGGCTTTTGCCTGCTTTCTTGCGGAGCTTCTCACTGAAATGCATCCCGATAATCGTCCCGACACCCGCGTCGGCGAGCTTCCCCATCGCCTCCTCGGGGCCTTCGGTGCCGCCGGTCATGTCCACCACTATCTTTCCGGTACGCTTCCCGGCGTCGCCAACGAGAATATTCGGGCCCGCTTTGTCTTTGGCCGCCGCTTTGTACTCGGGTATCTCCTTGAGGGCTTTGACGACGTCGCCGAGGGTCTCCGAAGCCTTGGCGTCGAGATGGTTCCGGACGAAGTCGGTGACGAGATTGTCGCACGGCGTATGGCAGCACATGAACGAAAACCCGAGCAGGCGCGCCGCGTCGACCGCCCGATTGTGGTTAATCGGCATGAGCCCCCGCTGGACCTCGGTCAGCCTCTCGCCGATGAGCGCGTCGCCGATATTGATCGGGACGCCCAGCGTAGCCCAGATATCCGCCTGCATTCCCATCACCTCGGCGAGCGCCGCGAGCGCTTTCCCTTCAGGGTGGTGCGCGAAAATCAGGTCGACGCTTTCGCCTTTTTCTCTAAGCCTGTCCGCCAGGACGACCTCTTGCGCCTCCATATCGATACCGGTGAATATACCGCCGATCTCGGCCTCCGGGTCGCCAGTTAGAATTCTGGTGTCGGCGTAGGGATTGGTGAGCGCGTCAGTGTCGAAGAACTCTTTTTCGTCGTCCTTCAGCCCGTCGTAGGTTTCCTTCTTCTTCGCGAGCGATTTTTCGACCTCGGCCTTGCCGCGAGGGTCGTACTCCATGCCAAGCTCCACAGCGAGTTCGTATATCTCACGCAACTTCATCTTTATCCTCCATTAATCTCATCCGCCACTATGCCAACACCCAACGAACAGGATAATTCGACTACTACTTACTGACGAACCGACTTCCTTCGGCGCAGAAACGCATCAACATCTCTTCACCTTTTGAAATGCCTATCCGGGGACTCAATATAATCGAGCGTGTCTCTTGCGCGCCATTCGCGACATATAGCAGGCTTCCGCGAGCCGTCATATCGACCCCGTTATCCGCCAAATCTACGCCCAAAGCTTTGGTGAGCTTGCCCGGCCCGCTTGTAAGGTCGACCGCTCGTTTGACCGGTCGATTCTTCATCATAGCCTCGATACCCGAGACCGGCTCAAGCGCCCGTATCAGTACGGCGCCCGCGCGCCCCTCCAGACCCGTAACTACATTTAAAAGGCAGTGAACACCATAATTTAGATAGACGTAAGCCATCCCGGCGCGCCCGAACATAATCGCGTTCCTAGGCGTCATGCCCCGGCACGCGTGGCTGGCGGGGTCGCCTTCGCCAAAATAGGCCTCGACTTCGACTATGCGGCCGGCCATGATCGCCCCCGATGCTCGCCTGACCACTATTCGTCCGATGAGGTCGATGGCGACTTTATCCGGGTCGCGCTCGTAAAAACCGACCGACAAAGGCCTATGGTGTTGATGGTTGAGAATATTCAGGGACATCGAGAAGAATTATAGCATAAGTCAAGAATTCGGCTCCCTACCTCTTCCTTCGCAGCAATTTCTTGACCTCCGCGACCTCATAGGTGTTGAGAACGTCCCGCTTTGTAAGCCAGCCGCGTTGGGCGGTCGCCACGCCGTACTCCATATGGGCCATGTTGCCCGCGACATGCGCGTCGGTGTTTATCGTAAACATGCAGCCGTAGACATCTTTCGCCTCGCGCAAGTGGTCGTCTTTTAGGTCGAGGCGGTTCGGATACGAGTTAAGCTCGAGAAAGGTTCCGGTCCGGGCCGCCGCTTCGAAGACCGCCCGGATATCGATCTCATAAGGCGGTCGCCGACCGAGTACGCGCCCGGTCGGGTGCCCTATTATGTTGATATAGGGGTTCTCCAAGGCCTTGAGCATGCGCGTCGTTAGCTTCTCCTTCGGCTGCGCAAAACCCCCGTGTATCGAGCCGATGACGACATCGAGCTTTTCTAGAACGGCCGCCCCGAAATCGACCTCGCCGTCGTTGTCGATGTTCATCTCCAGGCCGCAAAGAATTTCGATGTCGGCGTGTTCCTCGTTGAGGGCCGTGATGGCTTCCATCTGCTCCTCAAGCTCTCTTACCGATAGGCCGCCCGCGATTCGCAGCTTCTCCGCATGGTCGGAGATGACGATGAACTTATAACCGAGGGTCCGCGCCATCGCTATGACCTCTTCGATGCTGTTGAGACCGTCGCTCCACTTGGTATGTATATGAAAGTCGCCCTTGATGTCGGCGAGTTCCACCAGGTCGGGGAGGCGTCGCTCGGCCGCCGCCTCTATCTCGCCCTTGTTCTCACGGATAACCGGCGGCGGTGTCTCCATATCGAGGATGGCGTAGACCTCCTCCTCCGTCGCCCCCGCCAGGCGCTCGTCGGTCTCGACATCGAAGACACCGTATTCGTTTATCTTAAAACCCCTGGCTTTAGCGATGTGACGCAGGTGTACATTGTGCTCTTTCGAGCCGGTAAAATACTGCAGAGCGGCCCCGTACTGCCCGGGCGCGACCACGCGCAGGTCGAATTGGAGACCGTTTGTCGCGACAACACTGCTTTTGGTCTCCCCTTTGGCGAGGACATATGCTACCTGCGGCATCGAAACAAAGAACTCCATGACGCTCGCGGGCTCGTCGCTTGCGCAGAGAAGGTCGATATCGCCGATGGTCTCTTGCATGCGCCTGAGACTCCCGGCGGTATCGGCGCGCTCGACAAATTGCTGTTCGCGCAGGCGGTCGACTATCTCACGGGCAATCGGATATCCTTCCGAGAGAAGGATTCGCTCGTGCAGCGTCTCGAACTGCCGGATGCCCCTAAGAACATTCTCCTCAGTCTTGCGGCCAAAGCCGGGCAGACTCTCGAGCCTGTGCTCTTCTACGGCTCCGACCAGCTCTTTCAGGCTTTTAATTCCGAGGGAATCATATATCTTCTTGGCTTTCTTCGGTCCGAGGCCGGGAATATTCAACATCTCGATTAGGCCGGGCGGCACCTTCGCCTTAAGCTCTTCGTAATAAGGGAGTTGGCCGGTCACGAGGAGCTGCTCGATACGCTTCGCCGTATGTTCTCCGATACCGGATATCGCGGTCAGCGCTTCGGGGCCGCCCTCGTCGTATACCTCGAAAAGCGGTCGGGTGTAACCCCTGATACTTTGCGCCGCGTTGCGATGCGCGCGCACCCTAAACCGGTTCTCACCCAAAATATCGAGCATATCTCCGATATCCTCCATAATCCGGGCGATATCTTCGTTCCTTATATTGCCGCTCCCTTGCGCTTTATTCGCCATTCCCTATCCCCGCTTAAAAACCGCCTAAACCAACTACCCCTCAACACACCATCAACTGCCCGCTTCTCGCCGACCATCGAGGACCGTCTCGCCGGCGACACGGCACCGCGATTCCCTATCCGTCGGGAAGATAAGGCGGATAGCCCGCTCGAACAGAAAATAGTCCCACGACCAGTTGAGCATGACAAAGAGGCGGTTTCTAAACCCTATTAGATAAAGGAGATGGATAAAGAGCCACACTATCCAGGCGAAGAAGCCGGTGAAGGTCCGCGAGCCGACGCGAACGACCGCCGAGTTGCGCCCGATGGTCGCCATCGCGCCTTTGTCGAAGTACCGGAATGGCTGGGGCTCTTTTCCCTCGATTTGCTTGAGAATATTTAAGGCCGCCGCCGTTCCCTGCTGGATGGCGACCGGTGCTATCATCGGGAGCGGGCGGCCGTCGTCCTCGAAATATGCGAGGTCGCCTATGACGTAAGCCTCGGGCCGGCCCGGAATGTGAAGGGTTTTCTCGACCGCGACCCGCCCGTTGGCGGTTGTCGGAAGGCCCCAGGCAAGTATCCGCGGGTTGCCGCTGACTCCGGCGGTCCACACGACAGTCTCACTCTTAATCGAGTCTCCGCCCTTTAATCGTATAGTGGCACCCCTAATCTCACTCACGGCGGCGTTTAAGCGAACATCGACCCCCATCTTCTCGAGACGAGCCAACGCATACTTTTGGAGTCGTTCCGGCATTCCGGGGAGAAGCCGGTCGGAAGCTTCCAGCAAAACAACGCTCGCATCTTTAAAATCGAGCATCGGGAAGTCACGCGCGAGCGGCCCGTGAATCAGCTCCGAAACCGCGCCCGAGAACTCCAAACCGGTCGCCCCGCCGCCAACGACCGTAAAAGCGAGCAACTGCCGGCGTTTGGCTTCGCTCTTCACGTGCGCGGCTTGCTCGAAGCAGCACAGTATATGGTTACGCAGCTCAACAGCGTGTTCGAGCGATTTGAGCTGGTACGCGAACTTCTCCGCGCCGGGCACATTGAAGAAGTTCGTCGCGCTGCCCATGGCGAGCACCAGGTAGTCATACGGGATTTTCGGGCCATCGGTCTCGACTATGCGGTCATCCAAATTGACGCGCTTAACATCGGCCATCATAAAATCAATATTGCGCATACTCCTCAAGATGCTGCGCACCGGGTAACCTATCTGCTCCGGCTCGAGTTCCGCCGACGCCACCTGGTAAAGGAGCGGCAAGAACGTATGGAAATTATTCCGGTCCACGAGAACTACATCGACCTCCGCGCCTTTTAAGGTGCGCGCCACCCACAGCCCACCGAAACCGGCACCGACTATCACGACACGAGGTCGTTTTCTAAACGGCATCGTCACTCCTCAATCCTCATACTCCCCCAACCCCTTTCTTTCCACAGGCGCTACATCCACCTGCGCCGCCTGAAATATACCACCATCACCAGGGCGACGACCAGCATAACGGCCCACACAACCGGATAAGCCCACCACACGTCGAGTTCCGGCATATATTCGAAGTTCATGCCGTAGATGCCGACGATAAAGGTGAGCGGGATGAAAATGGTAGCGATGATAGTCAGCACCTTCATCACCTCGTTCATCTTGTTGCTGATGCTTGAGAGGTAGATGTCGAGCATTCCCGCGAGCATGTCCCTGAAGGTCTCTATCGTCTCTATCACCTGGATAGTGTGGTCGTAAACATCTTTAAGGTAGATGCGAGTCGAGTCTTTTATCAGGGGCGTTTCACCGCGCTCGAGGCTGCTTATCACCTCACGCAGAGGCCAAACCGAGCGGCGCAAAAAAATCATCTCCCGTTTCAAGTAGTGTAGCTCATTTAAGGTCGCGGGCTCGGGGTGCGTGATGAGCTCGTCCTCTATCGTTTCGATGTGCTCACCGAGACCCTCGAGAATCGCGAAGTAGTTATCGACAATCGAATCGATGAGGGTGTAGGCGAGATAGTCCGCGCCCATCCTGCGTATCTTGGACTTTTCATTGCGGAGTCGCCGACGTATCGAATTGAAGGGGTCGCCGACGATTCCCTCCTGAAACGAGATGACGAAATTTGCACCAAGAATCAGACTTACCTGTTCCGCCGTTATCCCCTCGTTGTCGGCATCGCTGATGAGCATTTTGAGGACGATGTAGACGTAATCGCCGAAGTCCTCCGTTTTTGGGCGCTGGTCGGTATTGAGAATGTCTTCGAGAACCAGCGGGTGTAAGCCGAAACATTCACCGAGTCGCTCCAGCACCTCGACCTGATGAATTCCTTCGATGTTTATCCAGTTGACATAGGGCTGTCCCTTTATATCAAAGCATTCATCTACCGATGCTAAGACCCGTTCTTCGAAGTAGGACTCACTATACGATATTATACTGATGGTGGTCTCCTCGACCCGCTGCTCCCCGATATGAATGAGCGAACCGGGCTCAAGGCCCGCTTTCGTCGAACGCTTCTTGATAATCTTTGACATTGTGACCGCCTAAATATATGAGCAGGTATAGGTGACGCTTGTATCAGTATATAAGTAATTCATGTAATAGGTAAGCGCAAAAATAGACGGCGCTTATTTGGTTACTCCATGCCGTTTAACCGAGTATTTAGCAAGGCCACATAGAGCATGCCGTCTCTATGGAAAGGATAGCCGTTACGAGTCGGCTTGTCTGCAGCCAGCGAAGCCGCTGGAAAGGCAAGCGCTGGTCTTAAGAATTCTTCTTGTTTGCGTATTTGAACCCGAAAAACCTAAGCCCGATTCCATAATAGGCATGAACGAACCCGACCCCAAACAGGACGTATCCGATGGAGGTATGAAATCCATGCAGAGCGGATATGGTCGCAGGGTTTCTCGCCATTGAAAGTCCGGTCGTAAATTGTGTTGTCAGCAAGAGAAGAAGCATAGGGCCTAACCAAATGTGTATGCCTTTGCCATAAAACCTCGGAACGGTGGCAAATATGCTCACTAATCTCCTTTCTAATATCGATAGTGCAAGTATGCCGCGTCGCGGCGTCCCGCTTGCTTGCTACTCGACGATAACCGTGCCTTTCATGTTCGGATGGTACGTGCAAATGTAAGAGAATATGCCTGTCTTGTCAAACGTGAGGGTCGCGCTCTGGTCTTGCGCGATATCGCCGGTGTCGAAATCGCCCCCATCCGCTGTGGCGGTGTGCACCACAGAATCTTTATTCGTCCAAGTAACCGTGCCGCCCTTTTTAATCGTGATCGTCGGAGGCGCAAAAGCGAAGTTCTCTATCGTTACCATTGCGCTCTTCTGCGCTTCTCCCTGCGTGCCGGTCGTATTTAAAGCCGGAGCTGTGGTGTCGGTGGTCGTACCCGAGCCTCCGCAACCCGCCAGTACAACAACTCCCGCAATCAGCATAATACTCAACAGTACAGCGTATCTCTTCATAGCACTACCCCTTTGATCAATTGTTCTTAATAGCCCGTGCGCGCCATCATCGCGCTCCTGTGGGGCCTATGATCCGCATAGAACCGCTACATCGGCGGTATATCTATATTGATACCCAAAAAAACGAATCGCGACCAACTATTCTACCGGCTGGCGGATTACCGTCTTAAGTTTTTCAGAGGCGGTTCTTCTAGGGTCACTCAGGTATATCTCGTGGTGTTTTCCCCTGAGCTTAAACCCGTTCTCCCGTATGAAATCGAGGATTCGCTGTACGGTTGGTCCCTCATCGGCATAGGGGCCGATATGCATTATCTGGGCGGAAAGCCCCTCATGGTATCGCTCGAATCGCACTTTGTCGATAGACGCGATTATCCTAACCGTAGCCGGAGTTCCGCTATTTTGCTCTTGAAGGCAGCCTGGTCTTTACTCGCCCTATATGACTCGACGAGTTCGTCCCTCAACCGCAACATGCGCGCATAGACGGTTCTTCTCGCATCATCGATGAGTAGCCAATCCTCATTGCCTGTAAATATGTCGAACGCCTGGCGTAGCTCCGGGTACATCTTGAGACGAAAGCGGTCTATCAGTGCGATGCAAAAGCTCAAATCGCCCTTTTTCTTCTCGTCTATCGTCCGCTTTATCGGGCCGCAATCGGAGGTATCGGCTATCAGGTCTTTGACCGCCCGCAAAAAGAACTCGGATTGTTTATCATCGGCTTGCATAAGCAGCTCGCCCCACTCGGGCACGTCCTCTACCGACTCTCCTATCTCATGGTCGAGGACTATTCCGGCATACGCGCGCGTAAGCTCGTCGAACCTCGCCTCAAAGTCGCCGTCGAGCGCCGACCCGGGCGTAAAACCATATTCGGTAAACGCATATTCAAGCGTCCGGTCATTCTTGGCCTGCGCTTCTTGATACTTGTCCCACAGCAACATCTTGAGCGGCTCAAAGCGCAAGAAAATGTCTCGTCCCTGCATCTGGCCGGGCGACCAGAACAAGTCTCGCGCCAGCTCTTTACCGGCGCTGTAGACATTGCATCCCTGAATCACACTCGAAGCATCGAGCTTAGCGAGAAAAAAGCTCGGCTTTTTGAAGAGCCCATAGCCTGCCCCATATACGAGACCTTCTTCCCGAAGCGCCCTGTTGATGAACGCGACATCGAACGGGTCGAACGTCGTCCCGTTGATATGGAGCGCCCTGAAATCCTCCCCTTCGAGCGCTTCCCATGCCGCCTCTTTGCGCTGAATCCACGCGGTCACCTCAGCCTGGTCGACCTTGCCCCACGGCTCGATGCCCTTGGCCGACATATACATCGTTCGCAAGCCCATCAAGAGCCCGCAAATCGAATAATATCCCCAGTACCTCGAATCGGAGACATCGCAATTGTAGGCGACGCCTTGAACGAGAACCTCTTTAAAGACTTCTTTCGACACCATTACTTCCTTGCTCAAAATTCAGCTGCCCGCATTAATCGTTCTTGGCCAATACTATGCGCCCTTAAGGGCGGCTATCTATTCGGGATGAAAGCCTACCTTTTGCTTCGGCGCCGGACCCGCTTCGATTTTTCCATGTACCTTCTCGTATTTGGAGACATTCTCTTTGAAGGCCGCCAATATGCGCTTCATGTGCCCAGGGGTAACTATAACCCGTGAGGTTATGGTGCCCGTCGGCGGGGCAACAAACATGAAATCGAGGACAAACTCCTCTTTTGTGTGGCTTACCACCATGTTGTTTGCAAATACCCCGGCTTGCATGTCATCCGGCATTCTCACTTCGATATTGTTACCCTGATTTCCCATAACCCCACCTCTTGGTAGAAAAATATCTGTAATATAACAAGAGTCTAGCACACAGTCCTCAGAAGCGCCTGACAGCAATCCGATAGTCTGTGTTTCAATCTCCGACACATCCTAGTCGGTATTACCGGCTCTTGTTTTTTAGGAATGCGGCGGTACTTGGGGCGGCCGAGGGGTCTTCGCTCAGTTCTTTTTCGAGCAATAGAAGGTCTTCGGCATCGTCGATATCGTACCATCGCGGCAACACCTTTACCGTAAGACGGGCTATCGCCGCCCGCTCTAAGGTCTGCTCGAAAACAGCATCCGTCGACCAGTCGACGCCTTCAAACAGAACTGGGTAATGACCGGCGAGACCGAGCAAATAGTAGCCGCCATCGTTGCTTGGGCCGATTACCAGGTCGTTTGCCGGAAGGCCGCTTATCGCGGCTTCGATGTATGCGAGGGGAAGCGTCGGCGAATCGGCGCCTATGAAAACGAGACGATCAGCATGCGCGAAGACCAGCTCGCTGAGGTATGCAAGCCGCTCACCCAGGCTTCCGCTCCCCTGGTCAACGATTGTTATTGAGTCTGGAATGGTCAAGCAGCTATATAAGTCGCTATAACCACAGCCCGGCTCGCGCAGGTTTAGCGCAAGGAATAATGCGGCTTCCGGTATTTTCAGGGCTTTTTTAATCGTGTCTTCAAGAAAGCGCGCATAAAGGTCGCAGGATTGCCGCGGTGTAAGAGGTGAGATGAGTCTTGTCTTTACTAATCCCGGCGCCGGCACCTTCGCGACGACTACGATTGCCGGCAACTTCGCGTTTTGGTGGTTCATGCCTCCATTATAAGGCATATCATCATACCTAGAATAGCAACCGCTAAGCCTGCGTCAATGGAGGGGGCAAGGGGGATTCGAACCCTCCACCAACCGCTTTAAGGTCAGCCAACGGGTTTGCAGCCCGCGGAGCGCCCAGCGCCATTGCCCCCGCTATATAATAACTGATTATTGTTCATATTACAATTGGTAATTATGATACATTATGTCGGCTCTTTAACAGGTTAACAATATTTACAGCATCGCAAAACATATAGAGTATCTAGGGTAAACAGGGATTCAATGACAACTGTGCGGCTGTAATTGTGTTAACCGACCCGATGCAGGTCTGAGGTGGCCGATCCGCACCTGACGGCGACCCTGTTTCGCCCGTCGTTCTTGGCCGTATACAGGGATTTATCGGCGCAGCTTATCAGATTGTCTTTCGAGATTGCGTCGCATGGATACGCCGCGACACCGATGGAAACGGTGAGGCAACCGGAGGGCCGGCTCTCTTCGCCTTCAAATCGAGTCTGCTCGACATTAGAACGAACGCGCTCGGCCAAAACGCTCGCCGCTGCCTTGTCCGTATCTGGAAGAAGGACACAAAACTCCTCGCCGCCATATCGATAGACAAAATCGGTCTCGCGCACCGCGCAACAGAGTATGTTCGCAACCGAACAGAGCGCTTCGTCTCCGGCTTGATGTCCGTTGTTATCGTTGTAGGCCTTAAAGTGGTCGATATCGACCATAAGACAGGCGGCTTCGCGACGGTTTCGTCTAGCGGATTTGAGTTCGCGTTCGAAGTCCTGCGCGAGCTTTCTATGGTTCCAAAGCCCCGTCAGCGGGTCCCGCAGTGTCAACTGTTCCGTCTGGTTGTGCAACCTATTAACATCTCGCCCTATCCACAACCAGCCGGCTATCGCTATGAGAAGCAGCGGGATAAAGACCGCGAAATGATAGCCCAGGTCTCTCATCACCTTCTCGTGGATGACGTCCTTATCGATACCGCTCCGCGCATACCACGGAACGTTTTTCATGGTAGCGAACGCGAACATCCGCATCGTCCCGTCCGCTGATACCGCATCATACAGGCCTTCTTTTTTCCCGAGCATTTTCTTAAAACGGTCGTCTCCGAAAATAGTTGTGCCTACCCATTTCTTGTGCTCCCGGCTTCTCGCGATATAGACGCCTTTATCGTCGATAAGGCTGATGACAACGTCTTTTGAGTCGGTCAGGAGTATTTTATTCTGTATTTTAGTGAGGTCGAGGCCGGCGGCGATAAAGCCTATTCTCGCTCCTGAAAAGTCGTAAACGGGATATGTTACATGAACCACCGGAAGGCCCGTTATCCTGCTGTACATAAAATCGCCCACGGCGATATCGCCGGCGACTACTCCGCGTGTATAGCATGCGGTATCGCTGACGTTTAAGGTTTTCGCCAGTCTTTGGGCGTCCTCGCTCTTCGACCAAACGTCGGAGACCGAAGCTACTTTTACGTTGCCAAGGACATCCACAAACGCGATAAGGTGATAATAGGGGTACTTTGCGATAATCCGGTCGAGCCATGGTTTGGTCGCCGTGAAGTTCTGTTTACGGATATTGTCGCTTTCGGCAACCGATATCAGCACATCGCCGGTGGCTCCGATATACTCGTCGACCTCGTGCGCGACGCCCTTGGCGACGCTTATGTTTTGCCGTTGCGCTTCCTCGGTATAGCGCTTGTCGATTTCTAATGCTTTATAAATGGAGAAACCGACAAATGGCAAGACCATGACGACAAGCAAAATCAGAAGCCGATATTTCAGCGCTAATGGCTGTTTTCCCTTGCAGCGTTCTCTAATATCCACAAAAAACCCCTTAAGAAAATATATTCGCAAATAGGGTCATCGGTAAATATTACGATTGTATTAACAATCTGACCAAAAAAAATTAATTAGTGGAGAATTTTTTCCATTTCACGAAGGGGCTTTTTCCGTCAGCCATTTCTCCTCTTTTTCAAGGAGCTTAGCGGCTTTTTCGATTTGTTCACGAACCCGCTCGGGAGCGGTGCCGCCGCGGACATTGCGCCGCTTGACGGCATTGTCTATATTGAGGACCTCGTAGACATCGTCTTCGATAAGCGGGCTCTGCTCTTGAAACTCTTCGATTGAGAAATCGACGAGCCAGCAACCCTCTTCTATGGCTTTCTTGACCATCACGCCGGTTATATGATGGGCGTCCCTAAACGGCACTCCTTTGGCGGCCATGTAATCGGCAAGCTCAGTAGCGTTGGTAAACCCGCCCTCAGCCGCTTGGCGCATGACCTCGGAGTGTATCTTCATCGTCGAAATCATGCCTTTCATGCCGATAAGGCTGTTCTTCACAGTCGCTATCGAGTCGAGCATACCCTCCTTGTCCTCTTGCATATCCTTATTATAGGCAAGCGGGAGGCCTTTCATCGTCGTCAAAAGCTGCAACAGGTTTCCGTAAGCCCGTCCGGTCTTTCCGCGAATAAGCTCGGCCACATCGGCGTTTTTCTTCTGGGGCATAATGCTGCTTCCGGTCGTGTAGGCATCGTCCAGCTCGATGAAGCTGAATTCGGTCGACGACCAGATTATAAGCTCCTCGGCGAACCTGCTCAAATGCATCATCAGCATCGAAGACGCCGCGTGAAACTCTATGATGAAATCGCGGTCCGAGACCGCGTCGAGGCTGTTGTTGCTTACTTTCTTGAAGCCAAGCTCATCGGCTATGAAATCCATGTCTATCGGGTAAGTCGTCCCGGCGAGGGCGGCTGAGCCGAGCGGCATCACGTCGGTATGCTTGAAGCACGCTTTAAACCGCGTAAAATCACGCCGCAGCATCCAGAAATACGCCATCATGTGGTGCGAAAACAAAACCGGCTGCGCCCGCTGCATATGGGTATAACCGGGCATTACAGCGTCTATCTCACGCTTTGCGACTTCCGTCAATTCGGTTTGGAGCGCGGCGATTTCGGCATTTACCTCGACAATCGCATCCTTTAAAAACATTCTCGTGTCGAGCGCGACCTGGTCGTTTCGGCTGCGTCCGGTGTGGAGCTTTCCGCCCACGGAGCCGATTTTCTCGATGAGCGCCATCTCGATGCTCATATGGATGTCCTCGTCGGCTATGTCGAACTCAAAGACGCCATCCTCGATTTCCCTGAGAATCGCTTCCAGGCCATCGACAATCTGCGCCGCTTCTTTCTCGGCGATAATGCCCTGTTTGGCAAGCATCTTGGCGTGCGCGATGCTCCCTTTTATGTCATGTTTATATAGATGCTTGTCGACAGGGAGCGAGGCGTTAAACTCGTCGACAAAGCTGTCTGTGCTCTTTGAGAACCGGCCCGACCAGAGTTTCATCGCTATACTCCTTGGTTACTTCCTATACTTCCTGCCCCAAGTCTCCAAACTCAGGCCGAATATCTTATTAAAGCCCGCGGCCGACTGATGAGAGAAAGTGTCGCCCGCCTCATAGGTCGCAAGCTCTTTATCGTAGAGCGAGTTGGGAGACTTGCGCCCGGCTACCCGGCACGACCCCTTATAGAGCTTCATGCGCACCGTCCCGTTGACTACTTTTTGCGTCTCGTCGATAAACGCGTCGAGCGCGTCTCTGAGCGGTGAGAACCAGAGGCCGTAATATATCATCTCCGCGTATTTGAGTTCTATTCCATATTTATAATGCGCCAGGTCGCGCTCGAGCGTCATGTCTTCGAGTTCCCTATGCGCCATGGTCAGCGTGAGCGCGGCCGGGGCCTCGTAAATCTCGCGGGACTTGATGCCGACCAGCCTGTTCTCGACTTTGTCGATACGCCCGAAGCCGTTCGAGCCCGCAATTTGGTTTACCTTGCCGATTAGCGTCAACAAATCCATCTTCTCGCCGTCGAGGGCGACCGGTACGCCGGCCTCGAACTCTATCTCCAGATAGGTCGGCGAATCGGGGGCATCCATCGGGTCCGCGGTCATGGTAAACGCGTCCGCCGGCGGCTCTATCCACGGGTCTTCCAGAATGCCGCACTCGATAGACTTGCCCCAGATGTTTTCATCTATGCTATATGGGCTGGCCTTGGTTATCGGTATCGGGATATGGTGTTGCTTCGCGTATTCGATCGCGGTCTCACGTGTGAAATCCCATTCCCTGGCGGGAGCGATGATGGTGAGGTCGGGGCTGAGCGCGCGCATCGTCACCTCGAAGCGAACCTGGTCGTTGCCCTTGCCGGTGCAACCGTGCGCCGCGAAGACGGCACCCGTTCCTTCGGCGACTTCGACCAGAATCTTCGCAATCAGCGGACGCGAGAGCGCGGTCGCCAGCGGGTATTTCCGCTCGTACATCGCGTTCGCCTTGAGCGCCGGCGCTATATATTTCGTTGCGAAAGTCTTCTTGGCGTCGACTACCTCGGAATGGACCGCGCCGACTTTGAGCGCTTTGTCGCGAACCTCGTCGAGGTCTCCGCCCTGGCCGACATCGACAGCAACCGCGACGACTTCCAGGTCGTAATTTTCATGGAGCCACTTTATCGCAACCGAGGTATCGAGACCCCCCGAATAGGCCAGCACGACCCGGTCTTTTATCTCTCTTGAGCTTCCCACTTGTCCCACGCGCAAATCCCTCACTTTAAAACTCTAAACGACTCGATTTCAACGGACTCTTTATTTAACCGGCACGCCGGTGCCGCAACACCTTCGGTGAACTCCTCCCGCAATCTACGCTCGACGACTCCGCTAAAACGCCTTCTCATCCCTGAGCGCGGCGACTCTGCCGGCGACATAATCGGCGACCGCGCGCGTCCTCGTTATAACCAGAATGGTGTCATCCCCGCCGACCGTCCCCAGGACATCCGGCCACTTTACCGCGTCGATTGCCGCGGCGACCGCCTGGGCCGTTCCGGGATGGGTCTTTAGGACCATCATATTCTCGGTCTTGTCTATTTTTATTATGAATTCATTCAATAGTGACCGCAGGCGCTCTATCTCCGGCAACGAATATATTTGTCTGCCCGCCGGCCCGCCGGCACCCGATATCCTGACTTTGAGCAACCCCAGGTCGCTTATATCCCGCGAAACGGTCGCCTGTGTCACATCGTAGCCGCGCTTCTCAAGCTCGGCGATGAGTTCTTCCTGTGTCGCTATATCTTTGGCTTCTATCGCCTGCTTTATGGCATCGAAGCGATTCTGTCTCGAACCCACGAAACCTCACCCAAACCGATATTATTTAATGATTGAAACCAGGGCCGCTTTTGCCGTGTGCAGCCGATTCTCCGACTGCCGGAAGACGACCGACTGCGCGCTTTCGACAACCTCGTCGGTGACTTCCTCGCCGCGGTGCGCCGGAAGGCAATGCATAAATATCGCCGTCGGCTTGGCCTCCGCCATGATTTCGCTGTTGACCTGGTATGGCCGGAATGTCTCGATACGCTCCTCGCGCTCGGCTTCCCGGCCCATGCTGGCCCAGACGTCGGTATATATCACGTCGGCATCGTCCGCCGCCTCGAACGGGTCATCGGTCACCGTTATCTTATGGTTTAGGTTTCGAATCTGAGTTCTCGCAAAATCTACGACCCCGGCGTCCGGCTCGTATCCCTTGGGGCACGCGATGGTCATGTTGATGCCCAATTTTCCGGCGACGACCAAGAGTGAATGGGCTACATTATTACCATCCCCAATATAGGCGAGTTTTAGACCGGTAAGACGGTCTTTGATCTCCAAAATCGTCATCAAGTCGGCGAGCGACTGCATCGGATGATACGCGTCGGTGAGAGCGTTGATGACCGGTATCTCCGTCTTTGCCGCCAGCTCTTCGACATCGCTTTGGGCGAAGGTTCTGATTACCACCGCGTCGACGTAACCGTCGAGAACCCGTCCTATATCTCCGATAGGCTCGCGGACCCCTAACCGTATCTCCTCGTCGCGCATGAAAATCGGATGGACGCCCAGATGCGAAGCGGCTGTCTCGAACGAGATGCGGGTCCTGCTCGACGGCTTATGAAAAATCATGGCAATAGTCTTGCCTTCGAGGTAGCGGTGGGGCAGACCGCTCTTAAGCCGACGTTTTAACTCCATGGCCTTAGCCAAAAGCCCGTATATCTCGTCCTGCGAGTAGTTCGTGAGCGATAGAATGTTTCTGCCTTTTAAGCTCGCCATACGCAACTCCTAAACCATCAGGCTCTCGACTACACCGAAAGCATAGTCGATTTCATCTCTTGTGATGCATAGAGGCGGTAAAAATCTAATTATATTACTTCCTATATTATTTGCAACAACGCCCTTGTCGAGCAAGGCGAGAACGATATCCTTCGCGCTCTCTCCGTCGAGTTCGATAGCGAGCATAAGTCCCGCTCCCCGGATCTCTTTTATGGGGGCGCCCTTGGCTTTCATCGCCTCGAGTTTGGTCTTGACGTATGCGCCCATCTCGCGGCTATTCTCGACCAGGCCTTCATCCTCGATTACCTTGATCGTCGCGAGCGCCGCCGCGCAGACGACCGGCCCGCCCCCGAAGGTGGAGCCGTGCTCGCCCGGCTTAAACGATGAGCCCGCCTTCGCGTTGGCCACGAGCACACCGACCGGCATACCGCTCCCGATACCCTTGGCGAGCGTCATGACATCCGGCTCGACGCCGACACCCTGATACGCGAACATGGCGCCGGTTCTGCCCATCCCGGTCTGAACTTCATCGAAGATGAGCAGGATATCGCGCTCATCGCAGAGCCGGCGCACCTGCTTCAAGTAATCGGCGTCACACTCGTAGACGCCGCCTTCACCCTGGATTACCTCGAGCATTATCGCGCAAGTGTTCTCCGTGACCGCTCCTGTGAGGACTTCTATATCGTTGAGGGGCACGTGTTTGAAGCCCGGCGGCAGCGGCTCAAACGGCCTATGCTTATCGGGTTGTCCGGTCGCGGCGAGGGTCTTCATGGTCCGCCCGTGAAACGACCGAAGCGCCGTGATTATCTCGTAAGCGTCGCTATCCTTGAGCTTCGCATAACGGCGCGCCAACTTTATCGCGCCCTCGTTCGCCTCGGCCCCGCTATTCGCGAAGAAACATCGCTCGCCGAAGGATATTTCCGTAAGCTTTTTGGCCAGCTCGAGTTGGGGCTGGGTATAAAAGAGGTTCGAAACGTGCATTAGCGACTCGGCTTGGCCTTTGACCGCGGCGGTCACCTCCGGATGGCAGTGCCCGACATTTACGACCCCGATGCCGCTGAGCAAATCGAAATATTCCTTGCCGTTGTCATCCCAGAGCCGGGCGCCGCGGCCCTTGACGAAAGTCACCGGCAAGCGCGCGTAGGTCGGCATATGGTATGTGTCGTCTAATTCTTTGAGTTCACTCAACTTCATAATCGCCCTCTGTCTTCTTTCCAAATATCTTTATTGAACCCTGCGGACTCATCGTTGACGTGCGATTCTTTGACGAATCGAGTACCGCTATTTCGTTATCATCGTGCCGACGCCCTCGTCGGTGAATATCTCGAGCAACAGCGCATGCGGGGTGGTCCCATTCAAAATGTGCGCCCGCTTCACGCCGGATTGTACGGCGTTAACGCAGCCTTCTACCTTGGGAATCATTCCCTGGTTTATCTCCCGCCCGGCCAACCGGCGCTCGCACTCCTCGATGCTCAGCTCGGATATGAGCGAATCCTTGTCGTCGAAATCCTCATAGAGCCCGTCGACATCGGTTAAGAAGATTATTTTATCGGCGTTGAGCGCGGCGGCAATCTCGCCGGCCACCTTGTCGGCGTTAATATTGTAACTCATACCGTCGTCGCCGACACCGACAGTCGCCACAACCGGAATAAAATCGTCGTTTATCAGGTTTTCAAGGAGCTTGCGGTTTATCTTCGTGACCTCGCCGACATAGCCCAGGTCATACCCATCGGTAGCTTTCTTCTTGGCCATGATGAGGTTGCCGTCGTCGCCGCTGACTCCGACCGAAAGTTCGCCGTGCCGGTTTATGAGCGAGACTATCTCTTTGTTTATCTTGCCCACCAGCACCATCTTGACGATGTCCATCGTCTCTTTGTCGGTCACGCGAAGGCCGTTTATGAACGTGGCCTCTTTGCCCATCGCTTTCATCTGGCGCGATATCTCCGGGCCTCCGCCGTGGACGATAATCGGATTGAGGCCGACATATTTCATCAGCACGATATCGGTGGCGACGGTCTCCTTTAAGTCGGCCCGCTCCATCGCCGCCCCGCCGTATTTAATAACGACGGTCTTGCCGTGATACTCCTTGATATAGGGGAGCGCCTCGGTGAGAATCTGCGCCTTTCCCATTACCTCTTCCATGTGCACCATATCGTCATCAATCCTTTTTTATCGTTGACTATCCGCCGACCGCTTCCGACGCCCGTCCCTAAAATCCTAAATCACAACAACCGGCAGTCCCACCGGCAATCCTAAGTGTGGTACTCCGCGTTAATCTTTACGTAATCGTAGCTGAAATCGCAGGTCCATACGCGCGCCGCCCCCGAACCCAGTTTCAGATCGACTATGACCTTTATGTCCTTGGCTTTAATGGCGGCGTCGACTTTGGCTTCGTCATAGGCTACCACCCGCCCGTTTTCGACGAGTTTTTCCTCGCCGTAGTATACATCTACTTTCGACGCGTCGACCTCCGCCGACGAGTAGCCGACCGCCGCGACGATTCTTCCCCAGTTCGCGTCTTGCCCGAAGAACGCCGTCTTGACCAGGTTTGAATTGGCTATCGCCATCGCCGCTTTTTTAGCTTCCCCGGCACCGGCCGCCCCGACCACATCTATCTCGATAAACTTCGTCGCGCCCTCGCCGTCTCTGACTATTAGTTTGGCGAGTTCGACGCAGACCTTATCGAGCGCGGCCTGAAAAACGGCCTCGTCGCCCGCGGTCACCCCGGCCCCGCTCGCGCCGTTCGCGACGAGCACCACCATATCGTTGGTGCTCGTATCGCCGTCGACGGTAATCGAGTTGAACGATTTGTCTATCGCGGATACCAGCATCGACTTGAGCAGCTCGGGCGCGACCGCCGCGTCGGTCGTGACAACGGCGAGCATCGTCGCCATATTCGGCGCTATCATGCCCGACCCCTTAGCCATGCCTCCGACCTTGACCTCGATTCCGTCGAAATCGAACGATACCGCGTGTTCTTTCACAAAGGTGTCCGTAGTCATGATAGCCTCGGCGGCGCAACCCCCGCCATCAGCGCTGAGCGCAGCCACCCCGTCCTTAATGCCCGCTTCTACCTTGTCCATAGGCATCGGAACACCGATGATACCGGTCGAGGAGACCACTATATCGCGCGGGTCGATGCCGAGCGCCGCGCCCGCGACCTGCGCCATCTTTATCGCGTCTTCGTATCCCCCGTCTCCGGTGCAAGCATTGGCGTTTCCGCTGTTTATTACAACCGCCTGCGCGCGTCCGTCCGCCAGATGTTTCTTGCTCAGGCGGACCGGCGCCGCCGCCATCTTATTCGTCGTAAAGACCGCGGCGGCGCTCGCTGCGCCCTCGGAGACCAAAAGCGACATATCCAGGTTCCCGCTCTGCTTTATCCCGCAAGCGACCCCGGACGCCTTGAAACCCTGTGCCGCGGTGACCCCGCCTTTTATCTCTTTCATCTCAAACTCTTTCGATTTATCCATTTCGACCCGTCTTTTTAATCGAGATACTTAACGTTTCGTCGTTTACCAAATTCTATTAGCCCGGCCTGCCGGCCATCGTCTGTTTTTCGATTGCCGATTAGGGCATCAACCCGACATGGCGCAGACCCGTCCGCTGGTCCCAACCCATCAGGATGTTCATGTTCTGTATCGCCTGGCCGGATGCCCCTTTTACGAGGTTGTCGATGGCGGATACGACGATGACCTTGCCGGTTCGCTCATCGAGGGCCAAGCCGATGTGGCAATGGTTCGACCCCGCGACATTCTTCGTCTCGGGATATTGCCCCTCCGCAAGTATGTGTACAAACGGTTTGCCCGCATAGAATGAGTGATAGAGTTCGAACAGCTCGCCCAGGCTGGTTTTGCCGTTGACATCGGCGTAGGCGGTCGTCAAAATACCCCTGCTTACAGGCATCAAATGCGGAGTAAACGATATCGTCATCTCCTCGCCCGCCAGCTGAGACATATACTGCTCCATCTCGGGCGTATGCTGGTGGACGCCGCCTACTTTGTAAGCTGTGAGGCTACCCTCCACTTTACAGAAGTGGGTCCCGGGCTTCGCGTCGCGTCCCGCCCCCGACACACCGCTCAGCGAATCGACGATTATACCGCTCGTCTTCACCGCCTTCGCCCTCAGCAACGGCGCCAGCGCCAGAAGCGCGCCCGTCGGATAACACCCCGGGTTTGAGATAAAATCCGCGCCCTTGATACTTTCCTCAAAGAGTTCGGGTAGCCCGTAGACCGCTCTGCCTATCAACTCGGGGTTGGTGTGCTCGGTCTGGTACCAGGCCTCGTAGACCGACGCGTCCGAGAGACGAAAATCGCCGCTCAAGTCGACGACCTTATAGCCATAGCCCGCCGTCAAGAACTCCGGGGCGACCTCCATGGCCTTCCCATGCGGCAAAGCGAGAAAGAACGCGTCGGCGCTCTTGCCGGCGCTCTCTAAATCGTAAGCTTCGAAGGTGAGGTCGACCAATCCCGTAAGGTGCGGGTAGACGCTCGTCACCTTGGTATCCGCGTACTGGTTCGCCGTCACGTAAGTGATTTCCATCTCAGGGTGGAGCGCGGCCATCCGCATCAATTCCGCCCCGGTATATCCGGATGCCCCGATTATTCCAATTCTTAACGCCATGCCCGCTCCTAAATCAATTCGAAATTTATTTAATATACTGTATATTAGCATAATCGGCACGTTTTATACAATATATTAAATGTTATATACTAAAATTATCTAATTTTAGTTGATTGTTTAACATTCCCCGGACATATAGCGTGTTTTATCGCTGTTCGTGTTGGACGGGTAGCATATTTTGTTGGTGTTGGTGTTGGTGTTGGGAAAGCATTTTATCGCTCGCAGACAAGCTAGCGGAGAAAATCCGGCGCAATCGGTGTGCAACGGCGACGTTAGATGTTGAAAATCGGCTCGGCGACCCCGCGGTGGACGATAACCCTTTTGACCTTTTGTTTCGGGGCAATCTTCTCGTTATTGGATATCACCGAATGCTCGATGATCGAGGACCCGCCTATGCGGCAATCGTTCCAGATGACACTATTCGATATCTCCACCCCGGCGCCGATTTGGCACCCATCGCCGATTATCACATTCGGTCCGATGCGGGTTCCCCTGTCAACGGCGACCCCTTCTCCTATCAGCACCGGCTCCTCTATCCTGACGGTCATGTCGATTTCGGAAAACTCGTTTATCCAGAGATTATCGCCTATAAGTCGCCCGTCTATCGGCAAGCGCGTCTTTCCGGAGATGACATCCCGGCCGGCCTGGATATATCTATCGACCTTGCCGATATCCATCCAATATCCCTCGGCGAAATGGGCGTAGAGGGTGCCCTCGTCGGCAAGGGGTATGAGCACCGCTTCGAGCAAACTCGAGTATCCCGTCGGAATCATCTCGATAACGGAGGGCTCGAATATCCCGATTCCGGTGTAGACCCCGTTGGTTATCAGGTCGCCCGATTTCTTATCGATTAGTATGCGCCCGTCGGAGCTTACGCCTATCTGCTCGTAATCGATATCATCCTGCTTCGACAAGACCAGCGTCGCTTTGGCTCCCGTCTTTATGTGACCCTCAATGACGCTTGGTAAATCGATGTCGGTGACTATATCGGTGTTGATTATGACGAACCGGTCGTCGGCGAGGAATTTGCCGATTTTGCGGATAGCGCCGGCGGTCCCCAAAAGCTCCGTCTCGTACGAGTACTGAATAGGACAGTTCCAGCGCGTGCCCGCGCTTATTTCATCCTTAATATCATCCTTTAAAAAGTGGAGGTTGATAAATATCTCGTCGAGTTCCAGGGATTGCACAGACTCCAGCAGCCTGATGATAGACGGCCGGTTTGCGATTGGCATAAGCGCCTTCGGTTTTGTGAGGGTCAGCGGCCGCAGCCTCTCGCCGAGGCCGGCCGCGAGCAACAACGCACGCATTGTCTGTAAGTATACCGTGTAAATGGGAGCGGATGTAGGGTTAATTCAATAAAGCTACCAACTTCGCCGCTCACCCCGCTACATGCGAATCTCGGCGCCGAGTTCCTTGTTGAGGCGCGCGATTATCCTGTCGCGGGCATCGAGTGTCTCTTCATCGGTGAGGGTGCGCTCGGGAGCACGGAAGACCATCGTATACGCCATACTCTTCTTGCCGTCGGGGACCCCTTTGCCGGTGTACAGGTCGAAAAGCTTTGCCTGCTCAAGCAATGGTTTGCCTTCGGCCTCGATAAGCTCTATCAGGCTTTCTTGCGCGACCGCGTCATCGACGAGGACCGCGATATCGAACGTTATCGCGGGGTGTTTGGGTATCTCGGTGAGTTCCCTGCCGATTATCGCGTTGTCTATCAGTTTGTCCATATTGAACTCGCCCACATAGGCGGTGAGCATATCGAACGCCGCCAGCACATCCGGGTGGACTTCGCCAAGGTAGCCGATGGGCTCGTCCCCGATGAGCAGCTCGGCGCTCTTGCCGGGGTGAAGAGCCGGGTGCGTGAATTGACGGAGCGACCAACCGGTCACGCCGATTTCGTCCAAGACCGCCTCGACGGCTCCCTTAAGGTCGAAGAAATCGATATTTCGCGCCTTTTTGTGCCATTCATCGGCTTGCCGGGCGCCGGTCAGGGCAATACCGAGCATCGCCTCTTCATCCGGCATCTCTTTACCGTTTTCATGCCGGAATATGTGGCCCACTTCAAAGACCTGGACATCGTATTGCTCGCGGTTGATATTGTATTTGAGCACCTTGAGCAAGTTGACCAGGAGCGTCGTCCGCAAGACCGACAATTCCTCGCTGAGCGGGTTCATTAATTTTACAAACCAACGCAGCGGGTCGCCGTCGGGAACCTGGAGTTTGTCGACCTCACGCGGGTCTATTAAACTGTATGTGATTATCTCCGACAAGCCCGACGCCAAAAGCCGGTCCTTAATCGACTCCACAGTCTTCTGGCGATGGCTCAAGCCTCCCTGCTTGCCGCTGCTCTCGGGCAACGTCGACTCTATGTTGTTGAAGCCGAAAATACGGGCGACCTCTTCTATTAAATCTATCTCACGCTCAAGGTCGGGACGGAATGTCGGTACGCTCACCGACATATCTTCGGTTCCATCGATGACCGAGACCGTCAGCTCGAGTCTTTCGAGGATATCGGTTATCTCCCGCAGGTTGAGTTCGGTCCCGAGAATCCCGTTTACCCGTGCGGTGCGAAGCGTCAGCTTCCTCGGCTCTATCTTACTCGGATAAACGTCGATGACTCCGGCCGACACCTCGCCGCCGGCATACTCGGCTATCAATTGCGCGGCGCGGTCGGCCGCGTATACGGCGCCGTTGGGGTCGATGCCTTTCTCGAAGCGCGCGGACGCCTCCGAGAGCAAACCCATCTTGCGCGCCGTTCGCATAATCGAATCGGGCTCGAAATAGGCCGACTCCAGCAAAATATCGACCGTGGTCTCGGTGACCTCGGTCTCGGCGCCGCCCATTACACCGGCCAGCGCGACCGGCACCTCTGCGTCGGCGATGACCAACATGTTCCGGTCCAGCTCGCGCTCGACGCCATCGAGCGTCGTGATCTTCTCGCCCGGCTTGGCCCGGCGCACGATTATCTTGCCCTCTTTAAGCGTCTTCAGGTCGAAAGCGTGCAAAGGTTGCCCGGTCTCGAGCATCACCAGGTTGGTTATATCGACGATATTGTTTATCGGACGCATCCCCGCTTTTTGCAGGCGCTGCTCCATCCAAGCCGGGCTCGACCCGACTTTGACGCCTTTGATGATGCGCGCCGCGTACCGCGGACACAGCTCGAGGTCATCGATGACAACGGCGGCGGCGTCCTCAGCCTTCTCGGCGGCCTCTTTGACGCTCACAGCCGGCTTGCGAAGCTCGTTTCCGGTTATCGCCCGAACCTCGCGCGCAACCCCTATCATCGCCAGGCAATCCGGGCGGTTCGGCGTTATCTCGAGGTCGACGACGACGTCATCGAGACCGAGCGCTTCGGTAAAGAGCGCGCCGATCTCGACATCCTCAGGCAAGATATAGATACCGGCGGCATCGGTGCCCAACCGCAGCTCAATCCGCGAGCAGAGCATCCCCTGAGAGATTACGCCTCTTAGTTTGGCGGCCTTTATCTCAATCCCGTTCGGCAGTTTCGCGCCGACGAGCGCGACCGGGACCTTGTCGCCCGGTTTGATGTTTTTGGCTCCGCAGACTATCTGTAGCGGCTCCGCCTGTCCGATATCGACCTTTGTCACGCTAAGCTTATCCGCGTCGGGATGCGGCTCGACCTCCAGCAATTGGCCGATGCGCACATAATCCAGGCCTTTTCCCATGAATCGCACGCTCTCGACCGCCGTCCCGCTCAAATTGAGCTGGTCGGCCAGCTCGTCCACAGGGAGTTCAAAGTCTATATATTCTTTCAACCAACTTAGTGGAACCAGCATCCGAAATCCTCCTTACAGCCCACAGCCCGCGGCTGACAATATCCTAAAATTGCTTAACAAAACGCATGTCGTTTTCGATAAACATCCGCAGGTCGGGAACGCCGTGCATCAACAGAGCGATGCGCTCGACACCCATGCCAAAAGCGAAACCGCTGACTTTTTCAGGGTCGTAACCGACCTCCGTCAGCACGTTCGGGTCGACCATGCCCGCGCCGAGTATCTCGAGCCAGCCGCTTCCGCAGAGCCGGCAGCCCCGGCCGTCGCAGACCGCGCACGATACGTCGACCTCGGCGCTGGGCTCGGTAAACGGGAAGAAGTGCGGCCGCAACCTTATCTTGCGCTTTTTACCAAACATCTGCTTGGTAAAAGCCTCAAGCGTCCCCTTTAAATCGCCGAAAGTTATGCCCTCGTCGACCGCCAAACCCTCGACCTGATGGAACATCGGCAGGTGCGACGGGTCCGGGACATCCCTGCGAAACGCTTTGCCGGGCGCTATTATGTACACCGGCGGCTCTTGCTCTTTCATCACGCGTATCTGCACCGGTGAGGTGTGCGTCCGCAACAAGATATCATCGTCCGCGGGATGGACGCTTTCTTTCTTGATATAGAATGTGTCCTGCAGGCTACGCGCCGGATGGTCGGGCGGCTGGTTGAGCGCTTTGAAGTTAAAGTAATCTATCTCCACCTCCGGCCCTTCGGCGACTTTGTAGCCGAGACCGATGAAGATACCGGTTATCTCTTTGATAACCTGCGATATTAAATGTTGGCTGCCGTGCGCCGCCCTCCGTCCGGGGAGGGTTATGTCGACAGCCTCGGTCGCCAATCGCTCCTCGACCTCGGCTCGCGAAAGCTGTGACTGCTTCGCGGAGATGGCGCCCTCTAAACGCCGGCGGACTTCGTTCGCGGCCTGTCCGACGAGCTTTCTCTCATCGGCGGGGAGCTGTCCCAGCGTCTTTAAGACCGACGTTATCCGGCCTTTCTTGCCGAGGAACTCGACTCTTACCTGGTCCAGTGCCCGCAAGTCGGAGGCGCTTTCAACGGCTCCCTTCGCCTGCTCGTAAATATTATCTAATTCCGCTTTCGACGCCATCTCCCAACATCACCTTCCCAAAATATAATAATATGCGTTGCGAAATCCCCGAGCATGCCGATGCCGACAAATCCCGCTAATCACCAAAAAAATGGGGCCCTTCTCCTCTACCAGGACGAGAAAGGACCCGCGGTACCACCTTGATTCAGAGACTCAAGACCGGACGTAAATCGCGACTAAACGGTAAGCTTGTCCTTGGCGATAATCGCAATCTCGGCAAAAGCCTCCGGGTCGTGCAGCGCCATGTCGGCCAAGACCTTCCTGTCGATATCGACCTCAGCGAGTTTCAAGCCGTTTATTAAGCGGCTATATGAAAGATCGTTGAGCCTCGCGCCCGCGTTGATTCGCGCTATCCACAATTTGCGGAAATCGCGCTTCTTGGCTTTTCTGTCCCTATAGGCATAAGATAGCGAGTGCAAGACCTGCTCGTTCGCCGCCCTAAATTGCTTACTTTTTGCTCCGCGATACCCTTTTGCAAGTTCGAGTATCTTTTTATGCCTTTTTCTGGTGCTCTTAGCGTTTCTGGTTCTTGGCATCAGAAATCAACTCCTTTAATAAAACTTTTATATTCCCAATATCATCTTAAGATTCTTCTCGTTCGCCGGTCCTACCACTCCGTCTTTACGGAGCTGTCTCTTGCGTTTAGTGCTTTTCTTGGTCAAAATATGGCTCTTGAACGCGTGTTTATGGACAAGCTTGCCCGTACCTGTAACCTTGAAGCGCTTCGCGGCTCCACGGTGGGTCTTCATCTTCGGCATAGTGTAACTCCTTTCCAGCTTGCTCGCTTTTCACAGCAGTTTTACCGCAAGTTACTCGCGGGCAAAAGTAATCGATTTAATCGTCGCGCTTTTTGCGCGCAAACTCCCAACTCTCTTAAGCACTGATTTGCCGGAGCTATGATGCGGAGCGAATATATCGTGAACATCCGGGTTCTTACTCTTCAGAATCTTCCGAGACCGGAGGCTTAAATAGCGGCGCCAATACCATAATCATATTGCGGCCATCCAATTTAGGATACGCCTCTATTTTGGCCATATCTTTAAGGTCGTCCGCTACCCTGTCAAGAAGTTTCCTGCCCAGGTCGGTGTGGGCCATCTCCCGGCCCCTAAACATAATCGTGACCTTGACTTTCGCCCCGCCTTCCAAGAACCTGGCCACGTGTTTCTTTTTGACTTCGAAATCGTGGCTGTCGATTTTCGGTCGAAGCTTCATCTCCTTGATAATAGTGGTAGCGGCATGCTTCCTCGCCTTCTTCGCCTTCTGGGTCTGCTCGTATTTGAACTTACCGTAGTCCATTATTCTACAGACCGGCGGGTCGGCCTGTGGCGCTACTTCGACCAAATCCAATCCCGCATCATAAGCGATTTGCAGCGCCTCCGACGTAGGCTTTATGCCAAGCTGCTCTCCGTCCTCTGAAATCAACCGAACCCTCGGAGTGCGAATCCTCTCATTTACGCGTGCATCTGTTGCGATACGCTTTCACCTCCCCTATTCCATGTCGACAAAACAGTACATATAAATCCTGCGATGAATCTCTACTCGCGCAACCTTTTAAAATAAAAAGGCGGACAGCAGTCGCCGCCCACCTGACGTGGTACACCTTAACCCTTTTAATTGCTCTTAGGCATCTTAGGGTGAGAAGCAACTTTTGGCCGGAACCCCGGCCCACCTCTTCTTCCAATCTTCTATTTTAGGATGCGTCTCAGGTTATACCTGCCGCCCCCGGCGCCCCGGTAAACCCGGGCACCTCGTCGAGACTGCCGCGAAATCAAAGAAGATGGTGGCGTGTCTCGAATAACTTACTAATTATCGCAGAGACCGTATGGCTTGTCCAGCATGAATTTAGGTTACACGCTATCCGGCTATGCGCCGCCCCCGTCGGCGGCCGCCGCCTCTGTCCCGCTCGAAAATGATTCGATTGCCGCAATTATCTCCTCGACAAAGGCCGCAAGCGCTACCGGGCCGCGATTTCCGCTGCGGTCACGTATCGCTACCTGCTCGTTCTCAATTTCTTTGTCGCCCACGACGAGCATATACGGGGTCTTCCGCAACTGCGCGTCGCGAATCTTCTTGTTTACCGACTCGGTGCGTATGTCCACGCCGGCGCGCACTCCGGCCTCTCGCAGCTTGCCGCCGACCGCCTCCGCGTACTCGTTATGGCGGTCGGCGATGGGTAAGACGACGACCTGCTCGGGCGCGACCCAAACCGGAAACGCTCCCGCGTAATGCTCGATTAAGACACCGATAAACCGCTCCAGCGACCCCAAAATCGCCCTATGTATCATGATGGGCCGGTGTTCCTGGTTGTCGGCGCCGACATAAGTGAGGTCGAACCGCTCCGGAAGGTTGAAATCGACCTGTATCGTCGTGCATTGCCAAGACCTACCAATCGCGTCGCGAATCTTGACATCTATTTTCGGCCCGTAGAAGACGCCTTCGCCCGGGTCTATCTCGTACGCCAGACCCGCCTTCTCAAGCGCCGCGCTCAACGCGCTCGTCGCTTTGTCCCAGTTCTCCTGGAGACCGACCGACTTCTCCGGCTGGGTCGACAGGTAGACGTCGTAATCGTCGAACCCGAAGCCCTTTAAGATAAAGCTCATCAGCTCGATAACATCGAGTATCTCGCTCTCAATCTGCTCGGGCGTGCAGAAGATATGCGCGTCGTCCTGTGTGAACCCGCGCACCCTGAGCAGCCCGTGCAAGACGCCGGAGCGCTCGAAACGGTAGACCGTGCCCAGCTCCGCCCACCTAATCGGCAGCTCACGATAGCTCCTAGTATGGCTCTTATATATCTTGATATGCCCCGGACAGTTCATCGGTTTGACGACGTAATCGGTCCCCTCGACCTCCATCGGCGAGAACATGCTCTCGCGATAAAAATCCCAGTGGCCGCTGGTGCGCCACAGGTCGACCTTGGCTATATGCGGCGTCGCTATCAACTCATAGCCTCGCTTGATATGCTCATTCTTCCAGAAATCCTCGATGACTTTGCGCAGAATCGCGCCCTTGGGATGCCAAAGCGGCAACCCCGCGCCGAACTCGTCGTCGATGGTAAAGAGGTCGAGTTCCCGACCGAGCTTTCGGTGGTCGCGTTTTTCGGCTTCTTCGAGCCGCGCGAGATGCGCCTTGAGTTCCTTCTCGTTAAAGTAGGCCGTCCCGTATATTCGCTGGAGCATAGGGCGCTTCTCGTCGCCTCTCCAATATGCCCCGGCTACACTGAGGAGCTTAAACGCCTTAAGCCTTCCGGTCGACATCACATGCGGCCCCCGGCAAAGGTCGAGAAACTCGCCGTCTTTGTAGACGGAGACGTGCGCGTCCGCGATTTCGTCGATAAGCTCCAACTTGTATGGCTGCCCGCTAAATTCGCGCCTGGCGTCGTCTTTGTTCATCTCCCGGCGCTCGAAATTCAAATCCTCGGAGATTATCTTGGCCATCTCCGCCTCTATCGCGGGGAGGTCATCTACCGAGATGCGCTTTTCGAGGTCCAAGTCGTAGTAGAAGCCGTCTTGGATGGTCGGGCCGATACCGAGCGCTACATTAGGATAAAGGCGCGTCACCGCCTGGGCCATAACGTGCGACATGCTGTGCCTCATTATATCGATGCCCTCGGCGCCGCTCTCGGTGATTATGGAGACCCGGTCGCCGTCCGCGAGCCCGGTACCCAGGTCGACCGTCTCATCGTTGACTATGGCGGCGACCGCCGCCTTCTGGAGCCGCGCGCCTATCTTCCCGGCGAGGTCATAGACGTTCGCGCCCGTATCCAGCTCGATTTTCGCACCATCCGGCAAGACCACATTCATTTTTTCCATCGAAACCCTCCAAGGCGTAATACGCGTATCGACGCGGGCATAAATCAAACCAGCGCCCGGAAATATCCGGGCCTGCCTGAAGCTTTGCGGCTCCATATCCAAGCATACAGAAAGAAGTCTTCATAATCCAGAATACGCAAAGGGGCGACGCGAATATATTATCAAAGATTCGCGCCGTCACATAATCTCGGGGACGATGGCCCGAACCCAACACACCGTCGAAGCCGCTTTCCGGTACTCAAAAACATCTCATGTAACCCCCCTTACCTGCCGATGTCTTTCAAAGGACGCGCCTTAAGCGGTCGATAGACCTTTAAGGGCTTCGGAAAGGACAACATGCGATTTCGTGCATTCATTCTTTTCGCAGTCATGCTCGCAGCTTTCATCACCCCAGGTACGGCACCCTCTATAGCATCATCAATTGAACAGCCGCAATCAGTCGCGTCACAACAGACCGGGTCTATGCCCTCGGGCCGAACCACCGCCCCCGGGGAAATCCTGGTCAAAGTGAAGCCGCCCTATGGCGCGCGGGCGCTTTCCGCCATCAACAAATCCTTCCGGGCGCAATCGCTTACGACCCACAGCTACAACGGTATCCACCAGATAGTGCTGCCGGCGGGTACGGACGTCGAACGTGCCGCTCAAGAATACGCCGCGCTGCCTTATGTCGAATTCGCCGAGCCCAATCGCATTCGAAGGGCGCTTTACTCGCCAACCGACCCATACTTCAGCCTCCAGTGGGCGCTGCCTAAAATCGGCGCCCCCGACTTTTGGGATAAAGTACCCGTGACGCCGGTCGTCGTCGCCGTAATCGACACGGGCGTCGACTACAACCATGAAGACCTTTCGAACAAGGTAATCAAAGGATACGATTTCATCAACAACGACAACGACCCCATGGACGACCACTTTCACGGCACCCATGTGGCGGGCATAATAGCCGCTGAGACGAACAACGCGGTCGGAATCGCCGGTGTCGCGCCTGGCGCGAAGATACTCGCGATCAAAGTCCTTGGCCGCGACGGTGAAGGGACCGACCTTCAAATCTCGAAAGGCATCGTGTACGCCGCCGACAACGGCGCGAAAATAATCAACCTCAGCCTCGGCGGGCCGGGCTGGTCGTTCGTCCTCGATGACGCCGTCCAGTACGCGCGCAAAAAGGGTTGCCTCGTAGTCGCGTCCGCCGGCAATGCCGGAACCAGCGAAACATATTACCCCGCAAGCTATGACGGTGTCGTCTCGGTAGGGGCGACCGACTCCTATGACAAGAGAGCGTATTTCTCGAATTTCGGACCCGATGTAGACATAGCGGCGCCGGGAGTCGACATCTTGAGCACCTACAATAAGGGCGGCACCCCGACCTATGTCTATGCCGGCGGCACATCGATGGCCGCACCCGTCATTTGCGGAGCGGCGGCTCTGATATCCGCCGGCAACCCGACCTACACCGCCGACCAGCTCCAGCGCGCGCTTTTGCTCGCGACACAAGACTTAGGAACGCCGGGGCGTGACGACTACTTCGGTTACGGCCTGGTCGATTTGCGCAAAGCGGCCGTCCAAAAGCGGATAACCGCCGAGGATACCGCGCCCGAAATCGCCGCGAGCGGCTCCTGGCAGAGCATCGCTTCGGCAAGCGCGAGCGGCGGAACCCTTAAGAGCGCCTCCGCGGCGGGCTCATCGCTGACCATGCGCTTTAGCGGCGCGTCGATATGCTGGTTCGCCCGGACAGGCGACTCGGGCGGCATAGCAAAAGTATACATCGATGGAGCCTTCGTCAAAGAAGTAGACCTCTACAACCCGACGACCAACTACCAGCAACCGGTCTTCTATAAAGAATCCCTGAGCGCCGGCAATCACACGATAAGGATAGAGGTGACCGGCGATAAAAACACAAAATCGCGGGGCCGGGATGTCAACGTCGACGGCTTCGATATCGGCAACGGAAATGTTGCAGCCGGCCCGATGCCGCCGACCGGAGTCGTGGTCAACATTAAACCCCGCTCGGTCGAGATAACCTGGAACAAGCCCGCGACCGGCAAGGTCGCCGGATACAATATCTACTGCTCGACCACGATATCGGGCAAGTGCGTCAGGATAAACCGCGCCACGATAACTAAGAACACCTTTACGGTAATGCCGCTAAGACGCAACGCGGCCTACTACTACAAAGTCACCTCGGTCGATGAGGCGGGCAACGAGAGCGCGCCCGCTAACCCCATCTCGATCAAAGCCGCCCGCGATATCCGCAAGTAAAATCGTCACACGCGCTTATTAGGAAATCTTTTGGTATTAGGATGCTTGGGTTGAAGGACGCCTTAGACACGGGCGTATTACGCTTGAGGCAATGTGTGCGTTGGGGTTTAGGCGCAATGTGTTTCAGGTGAAGGTTGCTTTGGGCGTTGTGTGCCCCATAAATAATTGTTGAATGCCCGGAGAACAAAATAAGATGCAGGCCCGGGCGGTAGACCTTTTTCTTAAAGATTGGCCACCGTTAAATCCCGCTTTCGCCTGCATCTCTTGGTAACATTATTATCGGCACCCTGGTAAAATATATTAACATTATTTGACAGTATAATTGCATTTTTTGCCAGGTGTTGAGGTTGGTTTGATGGGTTGTGGTAGGTTTGTTTTGCTCTATTCCCAGATGCGCATGCTTTCCTCCCGTCTTTTCCGCAACTAGGTGCGAAAGCAGCCGCCGTGCGCCCTCAAAGAGAACGGCTCGCATCGCTGACCCCCTAGGGAATCCGCCGAAAAGTCGGGTTCAGCGAAGGGTAAAAAGCGCTGCTTTTTGACGGGCTGGAATGGATTCGTTGGGCGCGTACTTCCTCATGCCTTACGTCCCCTCTCAACGCGCGCAGGCAAGACATAAAGAAATTGCGCGAGGGCGTTTGCAAACTCAATTCCCTTTGCGGCGTCTGCGGCCTCTGGTAGTGCAGCCGCTTCGTCTGCATGCCGTTGATCGTTAGCATCGAGGCGAATTTCATGCGCCCATGCAGCCATTTCGTCCGTTATGAGATGCGCCGTTGCAGCGGCATCAATACGGGAATTCAACGAGCCATCTTTGAAGCCTTTGTCCTTTAGCATGGCATCGACGGCACTAGCAGTCAGCATTACAGCACCCGCCGGAGCATGGAGGCTTGCTGCCGCCTGAGTAAGAAACTCACGCGCGCGAACCGGCAGTGTGTCAGAGACGGAAAACGGACTTGGCCAGATATTCGATATATCAGAATTGTTAACTTTCGCAGACGCAGCTGTAAGAACCATGCCACCACATGAAGCACAGTGGTACAGAAACCACCGCCGCGAATTACCCCCTCCGTGTTCTGTCGATGTGCCGTTCCATTCGTTTGACAAGCGCGGTTTTGCGATGCCGCAATGAGGGCACCGTTCGAGAGGGAGTTGATTACCGTTCTTCATGTTAGCCTCTGTGGTATAGCGTTGCCGCCCAACGCTGAAGCTCGCTGGCGGCAATGGAGCTCAGCGGAATTGCCGTCCGGTGCAGCGCCTTGTTGTGCATTATTATTCATTTGCTCCCATCAGATATCCGGTCGTTAACCCCTTGCTGCGAAACCACTCTTTCAAAGTGCGCTTATTTCCGGCAAGCTGGGTGTCGATATCACTGTTCATCGGTGACAACCACAAGGGCCATCCGATGAGGCGTTCGACAATTTTTTTGATCTTTTGGAAATCAGCTTCGCAAAGTTCGCGATAAAATGGTTTGGCACGATCATCGGCATCTTCGAGATCAAGTTTAGCACATACGGCATCACGAAGTAGTTCAGACCAAGCCATAATAGACTTCGAGGAAAATATTCTGTTTAATCGATGCTGCTCGGTATCGTCCCGTAAAGCTTTTGGATTCCAGTTGTGAAGTGCCATGCCGAACAAAATATTCAAAAGTCGAATGTTGTTCTGGAACTCATATTCCCTCTTGTACGCATCAGATGTCATGCTGTCTTCGACTGGATCGGTAAACAGAAAGCATGCAAATAATGATTTAGAAAGCATGTCAACAGTAATAGGTTGAGAGCTTGAGCTTCGGTTACTTGTAGATACAAGGGGCTTAGCCAGGTTTTCAGTATCCTCAAGAATCGAATTATAAAGATAGCTTCGGAATCTTTTGTTCCTTTCGCCACGAGTCAATTCGGCATCCTGAATCTTTGCAAGATAATCTAAAAAACCAACCTCACTCTTGATGGTGCCATCCTCAAGTTTCCTGTAGTCTTCAAAATCCTTTCCAAATTGACTTCCCAGCTTGAGGATCATTACTGAGGAAAAGAACCGTGTTTGGGCGAATTTGTCATGTGCGGCGATATTGGTCTGGTTCAAGATTCTGACATCCGGACGAATGTAAATCTTGCACTCGAATGAACGACGCCCACTCCACAGAAGAGCCGCCGCCTTGTGTTGACCGTCAAACAAGAGAACATTATCATCGTGAATACGCCCGATTGAAGGCTGGAGGACAGGGTATATCTGAAAATGCCTGTAAAGGTCGAAAACTTTGTCGAAAATAAGGAAGCGCGGCTGCAACCCAAACTGGTGGTTTTCATCATCGTCACTGTTGAGCACGGAAACGGGGAGTGTTGCATAAAAATACTTCCATCCAGTTCTCTCGCAAGTCCATAAATCGTGTGTCGAGTTGTGTGAGTGCGATTGAAGCGATATGTGCCCGTCTCTCTCAGTTACTGTCACAGCGTCTCCAAAGGAAGCAATATCGTCTTCTTTCTTCAGATATTCGAAAAGATGGCGTAGTGTAAGCCGATCTCCCTGCTTAAAAAAATCCTCGAGCCGCAACTTGATGCGAAAATCGCCAAGGCTCAGTGTTCCCTTTGCCTTATTGTGGTGCTCGCACATTGGCGCAATGTTATCAAGTGCGCTTTCCCCGCCCAACGCGAACGCACGTATATGATCGAAGTGAACCGATTCCGTTGCGGGTATGTCGTGACCTGTGGCGAAACATTTTCTCCCGTGTCGCTTAAGGATTATCTGCTTTTCCTCATCATCTATCTGTCGTTTAAGAGTGATCGCCATTTAATACCTCTTTTATATTTGCCCAACGCTCGGATTTAGGGGTGGCGGCGCGTTAGCGCCGACGTCCTCTGGAACCCGTTGTTGGGCCCGCCGCTACTTGGTTGGGACACGGGCGGGAAACTCGTAGATAAACTTCAGGAGCATCTCAGAAAAAGAGATAAGCTCAAGAGCGTCTTCAGCCGACATGAGAACAATCTCATGAGTTGCCTCGTTTCCCTTCTTCCGAATGTGATCTACCCAACCTTTTCCATTCGGTGGGACATAGCCGTTGTTTGCTAGGAACTCTACATAGAAGATGAACGCTTTGCCTGGCTCAGCCTTCTGCTCCACAGCTATATGCATGAGCAGCTTTCGACAAGCGAGTACCGCTGCCGTGAAGGCATTAACCGAAACGCAACGACGCGCCTCGTTGTAGATGGCCTCCAATTCCTTTGGAAGGTAACCAACATCATTGCCGGGAGCAACACCAGGCGTCTGATTATTACCGGGCTCGTCGAAAAATGATAGTTTATTGCAGTGAGGGCATGGATAGGCCAGGAATTTTCCGTCCTTATCAAAGAACCCCTTGTCGGTCGCAACAATATTGCCGCAGTATCCACAGCGATACTTACGCGATTCTATTTGACTTTCATTGTTCCAAGCCATTGCTACTCCCATTTTTAGGCCCAACGTCTGACGGATAACCTGCGAGCGAAGCGAGTCAGGTTGATCCGTTTGTTAGACAACTCTTCCGTCCGAGTTCTCGATTTCCGTGAGAACCGTGTCTCTTTCGATGGAATCCAAGTACCGGCCGAACGGTTCTCTGACGTACCGAGCGATGCCAGGTCCCGTGACCATCTCAGAGAGTGCGTCTATGATTACCGCGCGCGAATCAGGTGCGAGCTCGCACCAAGCTGCCCAGTCCAAAGACAGGTCGTTGAAGCGTTCTATCGAGACTCTAACCTCGTAGAAGGTCTCATCGCCCTTTAGGAGGAAGAGCCTGCTGCGCTGCATCGCGAATGACCGGGAGCTTGAGCGACGCGCCCAATGAAGGCGTTCTGCGTCGACCACGTCAACGATTCCCGCCCGCTCAAGCAGCTCCTCCCACGAGTGACGCTCACGCAGCACGAACGAATCATCGTGAAGTCCCAGCGCCCGCACGAAATCGACGAGGCGGCGAAACCGTACGACACCTCGCGCCACTTCGCGCTCATTGGAGGAGCCAATCGTAGTGAGGATCGCAGTCTTGAGGTCCGCGAACTGTTCTGTGAGTACGTCGATGCGTCTCGCCTCTGACTCGCGCTGTCTCTGCTCGTTGAGCAGGCGCTGGAACAGACTGGACCACTGACGACGAAGTGTCTCCTCAATGTCCTGGACCTTTCCGAACGGAAAGACGCTGTTATTGCGAGTTCGATGGCGCAGGAAATTGATGAACTCGAAGATGAACCTCGCGGTCTCGGGCTTCTCGATCGAAGGGAAGGTGATTTCTGAGAGGATTGGCTTGTTCTTGTTCTTCTCGTACAGAGCATGGTCGTGCCAGACGCGTTCGTCGACAAACGTGAACACGGGCAAACCCTGTTCGACCGCCTTCAGAATCTCAAGCTGGGTTACAGAGGCCGCATCCAGGTCCTTCAGGGCGTCCACGCTCTTGCTTTCGGATTGCAGCTGCTCGAAGTCGATGGTCGCAAGGGCTTCGGGGAAGGACTTGCCACCGTATCGAGAGCCGACGATGAGGACGACCACGTCGCAACTCGCGACTTCGTCCACGCAGCTCGTATGCGTGTGGACTCGAGGGTCGTAGAGCACGTCGTTGAAATCACTCATCACAGGATCGTGGCCAAGCGACTGCAGAAAGACCCGCAGCTGCCCACGCACCGCCGACAAGTCATAGCAGGTCGAAGAAACGAACACCCTGAGTCCCGCCATCATTCCCCCACTTGTCTTCGTGTTTGCCTAATAATGTATATAATGATCCGTATAATACTCCAAATTCATTGATTGTGTCCATATAAGACGCCTGCTAAAATTCGTAACTTGCGGATATAATCAGTGCTAGATGTGGCTGTTGACATGAAACGCTATTTTATTATTGTGTCTTACACTGATCGGCATATAATCCTCTCCAAAGCTACCGTATTTAATCTTACAACATATCGACGGGGCTGCGAACCCCAGCTGCTCTGCGATTAAAGACGTTGGTGTAGAGCATTGAAGACCACTAAATACTATGATTAAATAGCACCAATGATTTCCCTGAAGCTGTTTAGCAGGCCTCAAGGTTTTCGATGATTTCTAGCGCCAGCTCGTCGGGTTCGGGTAGATTGTCCAGGTCGGCTAAGCTCTTGTCTTTGAGCCAGAAGATATCTAGGCTGGTTTTGTCGCGGGCGATGATTTGTTCGTAGGCGAATTTGCGTAGGCAAGGGGCAAGGGGGACGTTGTTACGGTGGCGAGCTAAAGGAATTGTACAATAGTAAAGGCTCTCCCAGGCAAAAGGAAATCCGTAACTCCCGTAACAACGTCCCCTGCTACCCCAATCAAACTTGACAGTTTCCACCATTCGATACCCGAGGCGCTCATAGAGATGACAGGCGCGCAGGTTGCTCACTTCAACATTGAGCGCGCATTTATTGCAATTCATGTTTCTCGCTTTGTGCTCTGCGTAAGACATCAAGTAAGTCCCGATGCCTTGCCCTTGGAAATCAGGCAACACGGCCAGTGTGTTGATGAAGTACTCATCGGCGCCCGCTTCTCGTGCGAAGGCAAGCGGTAGCGCCCTTCGCACAAAGCGAATGAATTTAATCGCGCCATATATTTCCCAGAGTTGCTTCCCCGTTGAGATTCCTAGATGGTTCATCATCCTGCCCGGATAACTGAGCAATACGCCAATGACCTTATCGTCTGCTTCAACTACATCGGTAAATTGATAGCTGAGCCTGTTCCGTTGTTGCGTGAAGAGTTGGGTGAGGACACCGAGTGCTTTTGCGGGGTCGCCTGCGCCAAATAGATAGTTTGCGAACTCTCCCATTGTCATGTGAATCAGGAAAGTAACGGTTCGAAAATCGGCGGGCGTGGCTGGTCGTACAGGAAGACTACTCAGCATGTATCATCACCGTGTTCATCGCGGTTGTCTGGCTTGAGAAAATTCTCGACGTCGAGTCCCTGGTTTCCGTGAGATGGCTCGTGGAACAAGAAGACAGCCGTTGATGGAGCAAACCCAGTGCGGATCCGGTAGCGTTCCTCCTCGGGTCTCCTTTGCGGCGCCCTCTCTTTGGCAGGTCAACTGCCGACACAGGCCGGCTATCGACTTGTTCCTGGACGACCCCTACCACCACGGCCTCCTCAATGCGTCTAACTATGTTTAGAGATTCCATAAATTCTTTCGGATAGCGCAGGCCGCCTTCCAATAGGTGAGTTGCGAATGAATGTCGGAAGGCATGGGCTTCCCTATCCTAAATACGTGAATGAAGCAATCGAGAAGAGAGCGGTTTAACCTTCTGCCATTCATTTGATGCATGCTCGGCCTGCCGCAAATCATAATTCCTCTGCAGATTAAGCCAAAACTCAGGAGTCGTATCAAACGCGCGAGATAAACGAAGTGCCATATTCGGAGTAACAGCACTTCTTTCATTTACAATCTTAGATAATGTCTTTCTTGAGATACCCAGAATCGACGCTAACTCGTTTATGGTCAAGGATAACGGTTTTAAATAATCTTCTTTTATAATCTTTCCGGGGTGCGTTGGTTGTCTTGTCATTGTTTTCATGTTACTACCTCTTAATGATAATCGTCATAATCGACGATATAGGCATCGCCGTCAATAAACTTGAAAACCACACTCCAATTTCCAGATACCCTCACAGCATATTGATCTTTTTTGTCGCCCAGGGGTGGCGCGATTTGCCGTCCATTGGATTGATTTGTGATGTAGCTATTCTTTTACCTCTCTTAGCTTACCGTTTAGAAATTTATGAATTATACTGGCAACATAGGTCTGATAAGGCAACCCTTCCGTTATTGCCTTTCTTTGCAGTTCGTTCAAGTCTCTTTCGGAAATTCTTATGTTTAATCTTTTATCTTTCTTTAAAGTACTTCTTGCGTACTTCATCAGTTCTGATTTTCTTTTCGAAAGGTCCTTTTCTGGAACCCATTCGCCTTTTTCAAAACTGTCCAATATTTCCTGTTCTTCTTTAGTTAAATCAGTTTTCATTCTCTTCCTCCAAAGTAGATTTCTGTTGCCTTTCTACTGGGGATAATGGTTTTTAGAAATATTTCCTCTTCATTCTCAACATAAGGTACAAGATACGCATAATTATTTATCCCGATTGCCATTATCCGTTGTCCCGAATATCTTTTCTGATTAGGATGTTGATAGTCATCCAACAAACCACCCTTTTCAATATAATAAACAATGTCCTCGAAACAGACGCCCCTTAATTCCTTGAGTTTTAGGCTTTTCTGCGTATTCCAATTTATATGCTTCATTATTTCCTATATTACCACAATGTGTGCATATTAGCACAACTAGGCAAACTATAAAATCTATTTCCGCATAACGTCTGATGGACAACCTGCGCGCCGTGCGGCTCCAGTTGTAGGGGACGTTGCTACGGTTGCTACGGTTGCGAGTTGAAAATATCGTACAATAGCAAAGGTTCTCCTAAAACAAGAAAACATCCGTAACTCCCGTAACAACGTCCCCAAACCCTCAACGTCCCCAAACCCTCATAATCGATTATTTTTCAGGTTTAATTATCCCTACATAACGTTCTTGCGGATAACCCGCATGCCAACGCTGACAGAGTACGAAAACCACGCGCGTGCCGGGTTGATCCGCGGGTTATGCCCGACTAAGCGAAGATTGCGATTGGCATTACGTGTATTGCCGGGCCGGGTATCTCCCACTCTAGCGGCGGGAAAGAGAAGCCGCCAAGTTCAGGACTATCGAAGGCCTTCTTCATGTCGGCAAGCGCCGACGGTGGAAGCTTACCCATCGCCGACTTCCGATTGAGGCTGATGGGCTCATCCGTGTCGGCAACGACTCTGGTGAGCTTGCCGACAACACGGAACGTGCCGTCAACAAGATCGGCCATCGATGGGTCATTCAGGTACTGCTGCTCCAGGGTGATCACGGCGCGGTGAGAGGACCGAAGGGGACTTGTTGTGAGGTCCACCGTGTCGCTGCCCTTCAGCGTCTTCACGAAGGATTCCATCTGGCGCTTCATCTTGTTCAGGTCAGAGGACTGGCCACCCTTCTGCTTTGGCTCGCCCTGCGAGAATGCCTGCATCATGTCGACCAGCTCAACAAACGAATCGATGGTCTCGAGCAGCGGGTTCCGCTGCAGCACAGCCGAGAACTCAACAATATCGCCCGGCGCGAACGCCGCGTCGCTTGCGTCTTCGATGATGAAGTGCTTCTCCCGAAGCAGAGCACGAAGAGCGATGAACAGCGAAGCAGGTGTGTGGATTCGCTGTTCGCTGCGAGTCTCGCCTGTTTCGTTCGCCAGCCCACCTCCCGCTTTCCCCGAGAAGTCAATGCGCAGCAGCGAAGACAACGCCTGACTCAGCCCGAATGTGGAGGAAACCTCACCGGTCACGCTACTCGAGTCGGACTGCGTCTGGGACACCTGCGTCACGGCTGCTATCCCGCCCTGAAGCATGGCAACGAGGTCGAACACCACTCGCTGGTTCAGATACACAGGGATGATCAGGTCTTCTCGATCTACCATTTCCACTCCCCCAAAGAATGTGCATAACGTTTGACATAAGGGGCGCGCTTTAGCGCGTCCCGCTTGATGGATGGGTTAGGCAGTTTCTACCTATCACTACTTAATGACTGCGCCTGCTGGTCTTGCATACTGACGAAACCTCCAGCAGCTATTATGCAGGCTATTAGAACTAGCGCTCCAAACGTAATAATGCCACCACGTTTTTCTCGATTAGATGCCAAGGCAATTTGTAAAATTTCTAGGCCTTTTACTACAAGGTAAAAAGCAAGTAAGTACGTGATTATTTGAAGCATGCCAGCCATAAAATTCCCCTTTGTAAGCCTAACGTGTTGCGCATAACCCGCGCGACGAGCGATTCCAGTCTATCCCAGCGCTTCTGCGCGTCGGGTTGATGCGCTTGTTAGCCAGAGCCAACGTGCTAGTGCGGCTACTCTGCGAGCTGCTCGCGGAGATTGTCGGTATCAACGATCTCCCACAACTCGTCAATCTTGCCGTCTCGAACGTGTGCGAATAGTGCCTGGTCCACCCTGAAGGATCGGCCTTGCGCCGAGAACGTGCCGTACGCACCGCGCAAGGTACCGGTAACGACGCAACGAGCTGCCACCACCGGGCCATCGGCCACCACCTCAAGGAACTCGTGATGGATGTCCGGCATGGCGTCTCTGGCTTTGCGCCAGGAGTTCCTCTCGTTCTGCAGGCCGACAGTAGAGAGTCCTGCTGGGGCGTGCACGATGACGTCTTCGTGCAGGAACTGGTCGAAGGACTCCAGCTCTCCTGCATCGCCGGCGGCAAACAGACCAGGAAGCAACGACTTGGGCTCTCGCATGACGTCCCCCACTCTCGGACCCCGACACTCATCTACAGTCGATTCCCTACCTCATGCTTCTGGCTAACTATGTTTATACTGATCCGCATAATACTTCAAAATTGCTGCTTGTGCCCATATAAGACGCCTCTATAAATACATCGCTTGTCGCTATAATCAGTGCTAAATTTACCTGTTTTGACTAAACGCTGTTTTACTATGGCGTCTTATACGGATCGGTATATAATATTGCCTAGAGCTGCCTTATTTAAACTTACAACATATCGACGGGGCTGCGAACCCCAGCCGGTCCACGTTCGAATATCGTAATCGCTTTGACGGGAATAAATGACGCAAGTCTTGGCCACGAAAATCACCATGCCGCACCTAACATATACCCAAAATAAAAGTCTAGAACCACTAACTTGGTGATTCTAGTCCTCTGAGCTGTGAACGCTAGAGGATTTGAACCTCCGACCCCTGCCGTGTCAAACCAGTTGCCTCATATTGTTTGCTCACTGTCTTGCATAGAACAATCGAGTCGAGCGGCCCTTTTCAACGTGTCCGTTGCAATGAATTATTAAGGTCCACCAAATACTACGATTCAATTGCGCCAATAATTTCCCTGAAGCTGTTTAGTCCGGCCTCGAGGTTTTCGATTATTTCTAACGCGAGTTCGTCGGGTTCGGGTAGGTTGTCTAGGTCGGCTAGACTCTTGTCTTTGAGCCAGAAGATATCTAGGCTGGTTTTGTCGCGGGCGATGATTTGTTCGTAGGTGAATTTGCGCCAGCGCCCTTCCGGGTTGTCTTTCTCGTTCCACAGTGGGTTGCGCTCATGGCGATTGAGGGGGTTGTAGCAGGCGATGAATTCCTGCAAATCTTCATAGCGCAGCGGTTTCTTTTTTAGGGTGTGGTGAACGTTGGTGCGGTAGTCGTAGTACCAGACTTCTTTTGTCCACGACTCCTTGCCGGCCGCGCGGTTATCGAAGAACAGCACGTTGGCCTTGACACCATTGGCGTAAAAGACGCCGGTGGGCAGGCGCAGTATGGTGTGCAGCTCGGTGGTTTCGAGCAGCTTCTTACGCACCGTCTCTCCTGCGCCGCCTTCGAACAGAACATTATCAGGCACGACTACGGCAGCGCGGCCGGTGGTTTTTAGCATGGTGCGGATGTGCTGCACGAAGTTGAGTTGTTTATTAGACGTGGTAGCCCAGAAATCCTGTCGGTTGTAAGTCAGGTCGTCTTTTTCCTGTTCGCCTTCCTCGTTGGTAAAGCTCATCGCGCTTTTCTTGCCGAAAGGCGGATTCGCCAACACATAGTCGAAGCGCTTGCCGCTGTCGGCCACCAGTGCGTCGTTGGGCGATACCATGCTCTCGCCGTCAATCTCGCCGATGTTGTGCAAAAACATATTCATCAAGCACAGTCGGCGCGTTCCCGCGACGATTTCATTGCCGTTAAAGGTTTCGTGCTTAAGAAACGCTTTCTGGTCCTTGTCCAGCTGCTGCGGCGCCACCAGAAAATCGTAAGCTGCCAAAAAGAATCCGCCCGTGCCGCAGGCCGGATCGGCAATGGTCTTGTTCGGCTCCGGACGCACGCACTCCACCATCGCCTTAATCAGCGCGCGTGGGGTGAAGTATTGACCGGCACCGGACTTGGTGTCTTCCGCATTTCTTTCGAGCAAGCCTTCGTAGATGTCGCCCTTGATATCGGCGCCCATCGTCACCCACTGAGTTTCGTTGACCATATCAATCAAGCGATACAGCTTGGCCGGGTCTTGAATCTTGTTTTGCGCCTTGGTGAAAATCTGCCCCAGCATCCCCGGCTTGTTGCCCAGTTCGCGCAAGAGCGTCACGTAGTGCACCTCCAGCTCCGCGCCACGCTTAGGCTTAAGACTTTGCCAATTGTATTCAGCGGGTATATCCACTTTGCGGTTATAAGGCGGTTGGCTATATTCGTCCGCCATTTTCAGAAAGATGAGGTATGTTAGTTGCTCCAGATAATCGCCATAGCTCACGCCGTCGTCGCGCAACGTGGTGCAGAAACTCCAGACTTTTGAAACGATAGATGCGGTTGCGTTCATGCTTTACCTTCTTGCTGAACCACTAAGAAATCCTTAGTAGTTGGATTGATTCGTAATGTGCATTTTGCACCAAACTGGCTGAGCCGACCCTCGGCGAACACATTAGCAATGTGCAAATTTTGCACATACTCAATCAGCATCATGCTTTTCTCCCCGCCGTTGTCGCGCAACGTGGTGCAGAAACTCCCCATCTTGGAAACTATAGATGCTGTATTATTACTCATAATGCTTGCCTCTGTTCCTGCTCATATATTAATTTCGTTACTTCATACTGGGTCAATTCCTCAGCCTGTACCTTTGAATCATCGAAAAGTGCGACGTTAGCACCGTTACTGATTGAACTTTTATAAACAACGCCATCATAACCGCAGTTCTTTATAAATTCGCATAAATATTGAGTCGGAAGATACTCTAAATCGGCGACGCGAGGGAGAACGGGTTTTGAAAGCTCGTTTTCGAGGTGACATAAAAACTCTAGATCATATCTTAGTGCTCGCAACTCGTCCTCGCTAACTACAGAAAAAGGAGAGATTGTTTTTCGCGGATTCATCAGGTTCAGAAGACGAAGGGCAGTCGTCACTTCGAATTGCGCAACTGACAACTGGTCGCCCGGATGGGGACGTGTTTCAGCAATTGCAGTTTCTGGTGTCGTTGCAACATATAGATATGGAATTCCCACCGGATTGGCTCTACCGTTCTTGGCATGTTCCGCAGAGGGACAGCCCATCTCATCTAGCGGTATGCCTGAATTATCTAGTTGAATTCTGGCCCTATAAAGCAAGCCGCCGAATTCAGAAGCATCTGTCTCCAGATATGTGTCAAACAACTCTTTTAAACTATCAAGATCTAGGTCGTGCTGAAAGAAAAACCGATTTTTCCTCATAATCTCATCGCGAAAAGTCGCCCATTTCTCAACAGCACCCAATACCGGAACATCCCGAACAACAAATTCCTTGCGCACGATCTCGCCGTCATCAAGTATTTCGCCCAATAAAGCTTTCGCGTTGATCTGATCAAGTGAAGAGAATATTTGCCAATCGTCCTTAAACCATTCAATCAGAGGTTTCGCATCAGATTCAAAGCATTCGGCATAAATCGAACTTACCGACTGGAAGTAGTCGAGTAGCGCTGTTGGCTCAATCAATACTACATTGATAGCATAGCAAAAGCCGCACTTTCCGATCTGTTTTGAGATTTCAGGAATGCGTTTATCAAGGAATGAGTCCCCGAAACAAGTGGCGCAGCAATACATGTTTATGCCTCCGAAAATAAGAGATGCGCCATCAATTCGATATGGTGCTGCATAGAGAGCTTTTTCACATATCCTAAACCTGGAAAATGCTGATCACTGTAAAGCTGCATATACGCCTCTATGGCTGTTGATCTGAAAACTGGCGAATTAACGCCCCGCACATCATCAACAAGTTTTCTGAGCGCTTCGAGAAATTTTCCAGCCGGATCTTTAGGGGTATCAGTTTGATCGGATATATAATGCTTGATTGCTATAGCATCGTCTGCATCCGAATCTGCATAAGTTAGATGAATCGCGATGGCGTAGGCTGGACCACCACCCTCTCTGAAATCACTTCCGACTATTAAGAAGTCACCAAAACCATCGCATCCCATGTCTTCAAAGGTTAGATAAAGCTCAGAAAACGGTTCTGAGGGCGGATATTCTCGATTGATGCGACTTTCGAATCCGTCTTTTACGATAATTCTTTTCATACCCTTAAAGTGCTTGCGGTAGAGCATTGTTGAACTCTGTTGTTCGACAAACACATGCTCAGTTATTGTTGGATTTTTTTCTTCGATCAGTTCGGATAGCGCTTTACCATCAGAAAAACCGTTATGGATAATAGCGATGTTTCTATCATGCATCTCAAAGAGTCTTTTCGCTGTGTCGTTTGTATCTGTTGCGGACAGATTAAAGCCGATTGAAAAGTTATTGTAATCACAAAGATGTTCATCAAAGATTTCGGTACGTAACGCAGAACTATCTGCGGTCAATTCTCCAACACTCGGATTCGTAATAATAATAAAACGGCAATTCTGTTCAATAAGCTGGTCAAGCGCTTTCTTCAGTGCGGGGAAATTTCCCTTTACCGGTTCAATAATCGGCACAAAGCCCCATTCCGCAATCCTGGGCGCCATTTCACGAAGCATAACAAGCTCAAATTGTTTACCACGAATAAATGGATAGTACATGCGCTCTCCTGTTCCTGGTGGGGCTATGCAAATACCGATGCAATGCCTTTGTGCAGTAGACCTATGAATCTGTTGCGCTCTTCTCTTGTCAGTCGCATTGATAACGCGGCTGCTTTTAGACTGCTGGGAACAACGTCAACAAAGTCAGCCACCCGCAATGTATCACTGCGGTTCTTAAGTGTCTCAACCATAGCATCATGGGCTAACTCAGGCGTTAGTTGCTCGAAATATTTCTTTGCCTCACCGTAAATCTGGGTATTGGGATAATGTGTCAACGATGCCCCCAACTCTTTTTTGATAATCCTTAGGTATTCCCGCCTTTGCAATGAGTTGAAAATAACAATCGGGTCGACATTGTATTTATTGCTGATTGCCTCTCGGCGACATGTGTTCCGCCTGAATTGATACCTGCCATCGGCAAGCACCATGATACCCACTTCCTTCGGAATCCGCTCATTGACCACTTTGTAGAGCCGTTCAGTAGTGATGATTGTTATGAAATCAAACATCTTTTGATACGCGGCAAGCTGGCGGTCGAGCCGGTCAAAGCTGTCCATCTCCGATTTGATTTCATAAACATGGGAAGTTCCATTCAGTACAACCGCATCGGCTATGCAATCGTCGGCACGAAACTCCATTAACATGAAAGCAGTGTTTAGATTGTGCTTGCCTAGCAGGATTTTTTCAGCAATAGCATTTTTATAGATATATTCGTGACGGTAATCGCGGGTCAACCGTTTGAAAATGGCGTCATAGAAATCCCCCACTGCCATTTCTGATCCAAACTGGTCAAAGAGATGACATTGCCTCGCCAACCGGGCCGCTATAGTCGAATGGCCTTTATGTGCCAGCTCCCTGAGCACCCCAGAGGAAAAAAACCGGGCATACACGGGACCAATATCGGACGCAGGCGCACAAACCGATACTTTTTCCACTCGCATCTTCCTTCTACGTAATCTGCTTTTTATGGTATTGGTGTTTTAGCTATTATGCCCATATTAGCACCCACATATCTTTTGAGCTACCGATAAAGCCGAATTTACACCCGCTTCCACGACACTGCTCGTCCGATTTTACCGTGCTTCAACGGCGCCACTTTTTTCCGCCTTGATGCGTGCCAGCAAAGCCGAGGCGGGTTCGTCGCGCGAGTCCTGCGGCACCAGTTGGCCGGAGAAGGCTTTTTTCAGGATAGATTGGCGCAGAGCTTCGGCTTGTTGTAGGGATGTAGTGATGGTTTGGTCGAGCTGGTCGAGCTCAGAAAACTTTGATTCAAGTGCTAGCACAATCTCAGCCTGTTCATCAATTGAGCACATGGGAATGGACATTCTTGCCAGCTTCTCGCCTGTCAAATGCTTGATGGTGGTTCCAGTAAACATTTTCTCAAGCCTGCGATTTGATGCGCAACGCTCAAAATACAGTTGCACGAAAAATGAATTTATGGCATTAGTAAAACGTACACGGTGCAATGCTTTTTGAAATTGCATATCCTGACCAAGCGCTTTCCGCCACACCGCACAACGACCGGGTTCCCCGCCTTCACAGATAACCAAGTCACCGTCTTGCAAACCGTATCGAACATACTCAGACTCTTCAAATCGCATTTCAAGCAAGTCATCAAGGTCGAATTCCCCCCAACGTACATTAATGTTTCTCAGATATGGCTTTAGTTCGCCTTTGTTTTTCTCCCTATCCAGCATTTTTCCAAGAATCGATTCTAGACAAACGTCACCCATCAAGAACCACCCCCACCCTTCCGGCAGGTTGGGCAATTCGGCTAATTCTTCAGCGGTCAGAGGTGGTAGGGTTTTTGGGGTTTTGGGTTTGCGGCCTTGTTTGCCGGAGGCTTCCCAGTCGGTGAGTTGTTGTTGGTAGTGTTGCGCGCGTTCGATTTGAACGCGCTTGGCTTGAGCATGCTTGAGCAGGCGATAAATTGAAGTGATCGCGGTGTAAGTTTTGCCGGCTCCGGTCGCCATTTGTATTAGGGCGCGCGGGCGGTCTGCCTTGAAAGAGGTTTCGAGATTGTTGATGGCGACTTCCTGACAATCGCGCAGGCGCAATTCCTTTGCGGGTAGGTAGTTCGGGTTGAGTATTGGTACATGCTGCAAGCGTTCGCGCAGGCTGTCGCCTTGCGCGAGCCATTCCTTAAGTGTTTCGGGGCGGTGAAAGCTGAAAACCTCGCGCGAACGCGGTTTGGGATCGCGGGCATCGGTGAAGCGAGTAAGAATGCCGGTGCTCTCGTAGAGGAACGGCAACGGCTCTTTGTTGTTAACCCACTTCAGCTTGGCGCCGGCATAGCCTTCCGTTTGTGTTTCATGGACGGTAAGTCGCTGCCCCTCTTCTTCACGCTTGGCCTCGATCACACCAACCGCTTTTTTATCCACGAATAGCACATAGTCCGCCGGGCCGACATCGGTTTGATATTCGCGCACGGCCTGACCCAAGCCGACATTGAGGTCGATCTTCGTGTTGCGCTGAACCGCCCACCCTGCCTGCCCTAACAGCTCATCGATATTGTCTCGGGCTTTCTGTTCGGGATTTTGGTTGTATGTTGTCAAAAACTCTCAAATCCTTGTAGGTATTTAGTAGCACGACATATTGTTATTAACTACATGCTTTTCTTAAGATTCTACCGAGCGCTTACAATAAATACAAGAAAGCTGGGTGTGGTTCTATCCGGCGCGTTTTTCCTCCTCTTCGAGGCGCTCATACACCCACGACCTCATTAAGGTTTGCCAAGCCATGCCTCTGCGTTCAGCTATGGCTTTGATGCGTTCTATTGCCGCGTCATCCAAACGAATAGTAGTTTTCCTTTTTGGAGGCGTGATGACTACAAACTCGGTGATATCCTCCAATTCGTCGATGTAGTCCGCGCCACTGTGGGTCGCCCAAAACTCATGTTCTTCCTCTACGTTCTTAAATTTCGGAATGCGGCTTTTCTTCTCCTTTGCCTCACGCGAAACTGTCCGGCATCAATTATTTCTTCCTATGGGTAATTTTAATTGTCGCTGAACAGGCTCTGCTGCTTAATTTATGATAGCGATCCCCGAATCGAGAATCTTAAATGCCATGCAAATTAGGTAAAACCCGTGTTGAAGCGTTGGGCAATAAAGTATATTATTATGGATAATGATCTGTCTTACAGAGGAGGCATTATTATGGGCCGTATAAGTAAAACACTTACATTTTCTGTACCACCTGAAACCTATGAGGAATATGAAGACCTTGCCCGCGATCGACGGAAGACTAAGAGTGAGCTGTTTCGAGAGATGGTTAAAGTGTATGAGGATTATTTGAACGAGGTGAGATGGCAAACAATCCAGCGACTGGGCGAAAGAACAGCTAAAAACTTTAATATTATTAGCGAGGATGACATCGACAGGATAATACATGAATAGGCTGCGAGTTGTCTTTGATGCCAACGTTTTTATCGCCGCTTTCCTTGGACGCAAGAAAAAGGGGCTTGGTGCAGCAAGAAGCTGTTTTGAGTTGGCAAGGCTTCGTAAAATCCACCTTATTTGCTCTCCCGAAATAATTAATGAAGTCGCAAGAATTATGCGCGACAAGTTTGATTGGTCAGAAGAAAACGTAAACGATGCTGTGAAGATAATGCGAGCGGCTATCAGGGAATATGTGAAGGGGACGACCAGAATAACAGCAATCTCCCACGAATCTGATAACAGAATTTTGGAATGCGCTCTTGTAGCGAATGCGGACCTTATAATCTCCGGCGACCGGCACCTACTTGAATTAAAGGAATACCAGAGAATAAGCATAATGCGAACGGCTGATCTGCTACACATAATCGGCGAAAAACCTGCCGAAGACATGCCATAATCGACGCAAAATAATTATTCATGGATTCCTGTGACCATGGAGCCCATTCAAATACAAAAGTGAGAGGCCTATATACCTCTCACCTGCTGTAGTGTGGTGGGCGCTAGAGGATTTGAACCTCCGACCCCTACCGTGTCAAGGTAGTGCTCTCCCCCTGAGCTAAGCGCCCCGATATGGGTCTTCTTGGAGGCGACGACCGGAGTCGAACCGGTGTGGATGGTTTTGCAGACCATTGCCTAAGCCACTCGGCCACGTCGCCATTACAAGTTATGGGAGAGAACACCATCGGTCGTTCTCTCCCACCTGTTGAGCGGATGACGAGACTCGAACTCGCGACCCCGACCTTGGCAAGGTCGTGCTCTACCAACTGAGCTACATCCGCACCGCGAAAAGAATTTTACCACGTCTTAAATAATTCTGCAAATATGTTTCAGCATGTTGTGTCACTAGTAAGGGTGGTCGTCGTGCCTGGCGGGAAAGCTTGCGCTTGTTCCTCTGCGCGCGCACTGCAAAGGTCTTACTATCGCCTAGCAAGACCGTGACTAAAAGCTATATTACTGAAGATGTCTTACGTACTGCTCAAACAAAGCGAGCGCCGATTCGACACTCTCCTCGGGTCCTTTATCAGCGGAGCTTTCTTTTGCGATACAATCACGAATGACGCTCGCCAAAATAATCTCGCCTACGCGCTGGAAAGCGCCTTTTGCGGCAGCGAACTGGGTCAGGACGCTCTCGCAGTCCTCGCCCATCTCAACCAACCGCTGGAGGCCTCTTAGTTGACCCTCAAGCCTCTTGAGCCTCGTGACTATCCGTTTGGCCTCTTCCTCGCGATCGTACATACAATCCCCCCGTGTCCCTACTTCTTAAGAGTTCTCTCGACGTTCTCCACTATGAGTTCTTTCGGCTGCGCCCCGATTAACGTACTGACGGTGGCTCCGTCTTTGTTTATGAATATCAGTGTCGGTATCGACCGAACTCCGAACTGGTTGGCGACCGCTATATGATCCGGATTATCCAAATCATAGGTCTCGAATCTTATCTTACCCGCATATTCCTTCTTAACCTGCTCCACGAGCGGCTTTATCTCCCTGCAGGCGGGTCAGTAGTCCGCCGAGAAGAACATGACCTTTGGCGTACCGCTTGCTACCGGCTGAGCGCTTTGGCCCTGGTTCGTCGTGCCGCTTGTTCCCTGGGTTTGACTTCGCTCGCACCCGATTACGGATAGCGCTAAAACTCCTACGAGAATAGCGATTACCAAAACTTTAATTGTGCTATTTCTATCAAACAACGTGTTCTCCTCCCAACCGCGACGGAAAGTTTGTTATTTGTATCGAGTGGTGGCATAGACCCCCATAGTATACCACGACACCGCGATAAATATAATTCTAGAAGCGCGTATTAGTTTATATGCGCTATTCGCATCAACAATTTAAGCCCCCGCAAGCGAGGGCTTAAATATTGCCTTCAAAAGCGATATGGTTAAATCTTTCACGTGCCAATCGCTGTTTTAAATTTTTAAGTTACCAGTCGAGCCGCCGGCTCGCTAGATTATCCTCAGCGAAAACCGCCGGTTCCGCAACCGCCGCCGGAGTGTCCCGCCGCGCCGCCGCCGCTACTTCTCGACGCGGTATAGCCGAAAAAATCCCGGTACGCTTGGCGTACGTTTGTGCTGCCGCAGCTCGGACAGACTCTATCCGCGTCACGCAGCATTCTCATTAAGAATATCTCATAGTCGCCGGCGCAATCGTTGCAGACAAATTGATAAGTTGGCATAGTCCCTCCATTTCAACCGGCGCTTAACCGGAGAAGTCTTCATAAATACCAGACAAAGACCGTATCGTTGGACAAGTATTGCAAGTAGTGCAAATAGTGCCTATAGCCCAAACCGGCGCACGATTTCTTCCTTCGACACAGCCCCGACGATTTGACCGGCGGCCTGACCCTCTTTAAAGAGCATCAGCGTCGGGATGCTCATAACGCCGAACTTGCCGGCCCATTCACGCTCTTCATCGACGTTAAGCTTAAGAACCTTAACCTTGCCGTCGTACTCTTTCGCAAGCTCTTCCAACCTCGGAGCGATAATCTTGCACGGACCGCACCAAGGAGCCCAAAAATCGACTATCACAGGAACATCTGATTTCAACACTTCCGCGTCAAACTGCGCATCGGTTATATTGCTAGGCATTACACACCACTCCTTTCCTATCATTTATACCCTAGGGGGGTATAAATGTCAATACCAAATTCTAATAATCTCAAAAAACGCGGCCTGCGGGCGTAAGCAATCCCCCGGCCGGTATGGCTAACGACTTTTCGCGACCGTCACATCTCGATCTATCTCATTGCGGGCGCACACGCGGAAAGGCCGGTCAATATCCGGCCTTTCCCTATGTCTAATCTATGTCGTTCCGCACGACTTCAAAGCAGATTTACCGTCTATTTGAATTCGGTTTTGACATGGTTCGCGATTATCTTGATTTGCTCTTCGGTCAACTCGCCGTCCTTAAACTTAGGCATCGAGCCTTTACCGTCGTTGATGATTTTCTCTACTTCTTCGCCGGATTTTGACGTTCCACGAATAGCCGGCCCGACCACACCGTTTCCATCATGCCCATGGCAAGCGCCGCAGTTGTTTACATACAACAGTTCCGGGTCCTTGACCTCTTCGGGCTCCAACTCCACCGCTTCGCCTTCAGTCTGTGCTTCCCCCTCGCTTTCCGTAACCGCGCCCTCTTTTTTCTCGGCGCCGCCCCCGTCCGAACATCCCGCGAGCATAAAAGCGGCCAGTGCAATCAATAGTAGGAAAACTAAAGTACCTGTCGATTTTTGAAACTTCACCTTGTCTAGCCTCAAAAGATTCCCTCCCATCCCGGATTACCATGTCTTTCTATATAAATTACCGCATTGTGGCCGCCGTTTCCAGTATTCGATGATAATTTATCAATTGTTTTACTTGCAGTCGGGCGGTTAAGGCGCGCGCGAAACGGTCTTACTAAGCTCATTCGCCGCCGCTTAAGAGATTATCCGGCATCAGCGAGACCAGCTTGCTTCGCGCGTCCTTCAACGTCAGGGGCAACTTATCGAACGGCAGTTGGTCTTTGTGTTTGAGTTCTTCTATAAGATGGGTGATGTAGGGGAGGCGCAGGTCGACCTCTTCCATCACCTGCGTGCTCGAAAAAACGGTCTCCGGCGTGCCTTCGATGGTAATCCGGCCTTCCTTCAAGACAAAGATGCGGTCGACAAAGAGCGGGATAAGGTCGACCATGTGGGTGGCCATCACGATAGTCACACCGGCTTCTTTGTTGAGTCGCCCCAGTATATGAAGGAGATTCGCCTCGCTCTTGGGGTCGAGGCCGGCGGTGGGCTCATCCAGCAACAAGATTCTAGGCCGCATCGCCAGCACCCCGGCGATACAGACTCGTTTCTGCTGGCCGAAGCTTAAATGGTGGATTGGTTTTCGCCGGTGGGCGAGCATGTCGACCATCTCAAGGGCGGTCTCGACCCTTTTCTCGACTTCGGCATCGGTCAGCCCTAGGTTTCGGGGGCCGAAGGAGACATCCTCTTCGACGGTCGTAGCAAAGAGCTGGTCGTTCGGGTTCTGAAAGACCAACCCTATCGCGCGCGCCAGGTCTATGCGTTTGAGCTTCGAGAGCGGCTTGTTGTCGATGAGAATCGACCCCGGGCGCGCCGCAAACAGGCCGACGACCGCTTTGAGCAGCGTCGTCTTGCCGCCGCCGTTAGACGCCAGCAGGCCGATGAACTCCCGCTCGTCTATGGAGAGATTTATGCCGTTAAGCGCGCGAGTCCCATCATCGTATATATATACCAGGTCCCTGATTTCCAGATATGACAACCGTTACCCCCAGTAAAAATCGAGCGCCGACAATAAAAGAAAGAACGATAAGAACAAAGCGCCCGCACTCAAATCGCTTCTTCGTAGTCTTTGCGGCCTTTCGATGTAAATAGCCCCGTTGTAGCCCCGAAGAACCATTGCGTCGTGCGTCGCTTGGGCTTGGTCGAAGACGCGGGCAAAGAGCGACCCTACCAGCGTGCCCCAAGACCTCAATCCGGTCGAGAGACCCCGGTAGCCGAGGCGAAGGCGCTGCGAGTCCATAATGCTCTGCGCTTCCTCGATAAAGACGAAAATATAACGGTAAGCGAACGCGAGAACGGCCAGCCATTCCTCGGAAACCCTTAAAAACTTGAGCGCGGCCAATATTTTGTGGAGCGGTGTGGTCATACTTATAAAAATAATCGACGATGTCCCGGCGAGCACCCGGCCCGCGATCAATGTCCCTTTTTCGATACCCTCCCGGTAGAAGGGAACCGAAAAACCCACGGCCTCCAAAGTGTAGAGCGGCGTCTCACCAAAGAACAACCCCTGCAGGAGAAGTATCACGCCGGCCATAAAAAACGGAGCGGCAAGGCGCGCCAACACCATCTTGGGCGGAATCCCTATCATAACGAGGGCGCCCCAAGACGCGAAGATAACGGCCATAAATATCGGCAAGTCCTTGCTGACCAGGACAAGCGCGAGAACGGCAAGGACGAAAAGCAACTTCACCCTCGCGTCTATCGCCGTCAAAACATTGCTTCTTTGCGCAAAATAATCCGAGAAAATCTCGACATTGTGCCTTCGCATATATATTCTCCGGCTCGCATTTGACCATGCCGAGCCCTAGCCTCTAATCAGACTTGTTCCCATCCGCCTCCGGGTCTTTAGCGGCACCCTTAAAGACAACCCGCCAATAGTAGCCCATGATAAACCCCCCTATGGTGCCTGCGAGCAAAAACACAAATAGTAGCAGGTCTCCCTGGTCGGTGTTGATAAAAGGCGTCCGCGCGGACCGTCCGGCCTGTTCCGCGTAGTGCTCGACGACGGTCTCATCTACACCCGACCATTCGCCGGCGAACGCCTGCCCGGTGAACGGGCCTGCGGCAAGCGCAAACGCCGCGAAGCAGAGCGCGCGCCAAACCCAACCCGTAAAACGACTAAACTGCCCGCTCATGAGGAATCCCCCTTCCCGTTTGCGGCGCTTGGTCGATAATGCCGAGCTTGACCAAAATATCCGGTCTCCTGCTCAACATGAAGGCGAAGAAACCGGCCGCCGCGAAGCCTTCCAAGATTCCTATGGGCAGTTGCGTTGGAATAAAGGCGATAAGAATGGCCTTGAACATGCCGGCAAAACCCTGTAAGCTGCCCAAGCCCAGCGCCAACTCGAGCGCGGTCGTCGTATACGTCGCCCAATCAGCGATGACCCCCGCGGAAAAAGCGGCGACGGTCAGCGGCGCCTTAAGACGCACCAATAACTTAAAGACAAGAAACCCCGAGAACGACCCGGCGACGCCCATCGACAGAATATCCGCTCCCCAGGTGGTGATGCCGCCGTGCGCGAGAAACAGAGCCTGTATCAGGAGCGCGACCGAGGTCGCGATAACGGTAGCAAAAGGCCCGATGATGATGGCGGCCAAACCCGTGCCGGCGGGGTGTGAGCAAGTGCCGGCCGAGGGCACCGGTATCGGCATCGCCGATATGATAAAGACCGCCGCCGACATCATCCCCATAAGAGGCAGGTACGCCGGCATGCTCCGGCTCTTTCGACGCATCTCCCGAACCCCGTAGACGACGAACGGGAGAGCGACCAAATACCATACTCCGGCCCACGAAAGCGGGAGTATGCCTTCCGCGATATGCATGGCGTACGCGGGAGCGGCGCCCATGCCGAGCATCGCGACCGACAACGTAAGAACCGCTGCTAAACGTTTCACTTTGACCCCCTTTGATATATGAGCGGCTGCTGAAAACGAGGACTCACCAACCACACAAAAAAAGCCCGGCCATTATCGACCAAGGCTTACCAGCCCACTCCGGCCTCGGAAGTGGTCTCCCTTGCATGTCCCAGGCAGGTCTCCTGGCTTCCGGATCTTCGCTTGCCACGCCTTCCCGGCCTTTGCGGATTTCACCCCGCTCTTGCCGGTGGCACTCTATGGTTCGCTCCCCGATTACAGTGACGGGCTCGCGCTGGACTTTCACCAGCTTCCCTATTCTACGCTGACCATTCTTTATGTCGGTCGCACGTCACCTGGGACGTATATGATTTGGCGACAGTTTACCATAGCGCATCGGCATGCGCAAATAATATCGCGCCCCAGTTGGCAGGGCTAGCGGGTACTGTTGGCTTCGGCACACCATCGTATGTTTAAGCAAAGAGAGAGAGCGTCGCTCTTAGACGGCCTTCCACTGGACGTAATCCCAGTTGTACTTGCCTTTCGGTATAAGTTCGAGGTCTTCCATCTTCTTGACCATCAAGACTTCGCTGACATTAAAGAGGTCGGCCAAGAACTTGTGGTCGTTAAACCAACTGCGGGCTTCTTGTTTCAATAACGATGTGGGGATACAAAGCTCCAGCGCGAAGACATCGGCCTCCCTGTGATAGTGGTCTTTGTCCGCACTTCTCTGGTAGGCAAGATCATCGATGTGGAGTCTGTAGTGCCCAAGCTCATGGGCGATAGTAAATCGCTTGCGGCTCTCGGGCATCATCTTGTTTATTATAATATAGAAATCGTCGTGGTATCGCGTAAGCATACCGTAAAACCAGCTATCGTTCGACATCTCGACAACCTCGATGCCCAGCCGTTGCGCTATCCCGCGCACGTCGACCGGGAGTTGTGTGATGTTGCACTCTTTTATCAGGTTGTTGGCCTGTTCTTTGATGTGGTTGTGTGTGTAGATGGGCATGGGGCACCGCCTTACTCTTTACCTTCGGCCCTACGTTTCGCTTTTATAATCTCGAGCACGTCGAGCATGAGCCGCCGCTCGTCGGCGGAGAAACTCGGGTCCGCCATGAGCAACGCTTCGATGTTGACCTTCTCATCGTTGCTCTGTGCGGTTGCCTCGCCCATAAGCCAAGCGACAGAGATGCCATAAAAATCGGCAAGCTGCTTCAGGCGCGGCATGGGAATTCTACGCCTCCCGTTCTCATACATGGCGAGTATCGATTCCTTGAACTCACCCTTCGTTGAGATCTCGATATCTTTGCGGCTCAAATCTCGGCTCTCCCTAACGTGTCTGAGTCGCCAGCCTACATCTTGCTCATACATTTCAGAGTCCTTTACAACGAGTGCGGTATGTTCACCGCCATGCTTTCGTAACGATGTTATCGGCAAATTCTACCAGCATGTTTAGAATATTTGCCGCGTTTTTACTCATGCACTTATTGTGCATTTTTGACGTCACAACTATAACAGGAGGTAGGTTGCTTTGCAACCGTTTGTTTATTTATTAATCGAAAGAGGGTTTTAGCCGACGAAGATTCTTCGAATATCTTGCTCTAGTTCGGGGCGGGTAACGAGCAAAACGCTGTCTCCAGCCCTTATGGTCGTCTCTCCATGCGGCACTATCACGGTTGTGTCGCGCAAGATAGCGACCGCGACCGCGTTTCTCGGAAAGCCTATGCTCTTGATCTTTTTATCGTGTGCCGGTGAGTCCGGACCGACCGTCACTTCTACGAGCGATAGTTCGCCGACCTTCAATTTTAACAGCGTAAGCACATCGCTTAGGGATAGCTCTTCCGATATCAATTGGAGGATTATTTGGGGGCTGCTTACCGCTACGTCAACTCCCCATCTTCTCGTAAAAAGCCACTGGTTTCGGGGGTCGTTTATCCTGCCGATTACGCGCGGGATTTTATAGACCTCTTTGGCAAGTTGTGATATGACCAGGTTGTCCTCGTCGTCTCCGGTGACGGCGACGACTATGTCGGCCCTGAGTATGCCCGCGGTTTCGAGGTCCGCGGGCGACGTCGCGTCTCCCGCGTAGATTGCGATATTTGGCATGTTCTTAACAGTTTCGAAATTAGCCTCGTCCAGGTCGATGAGGCCGATTCTATAAGTATCTTTGAGGTTAAGCGCGAGAAATCGCCCGACTTGTCCGGCTCCCGCAATCAGGATATACATCGCTTGCCTCCTACACTACGGCGCTAATAAATTCCTCAAGCTTGCCAATCGCAAACGCGCTGACAAGCACCTCGGCTATATCTCCTTGCTCAAAGCTCGCACCCGGTGCCGGAATAAACGAGCGGCCATGGCGGGTGATAACCGCGACGCTTAGCTCACCGGGTATGGTGATGCTCTCTATCGTCTTGCCGAAGAGGCCGACCGGAACCGCTACCCTAACCAGCTCGACCTCCCCGCTTCCGAAAGACAACTGCACGTCGAGGGCACGATGCGTTATCAGCTCTTTGATCCTGTTCGCCGCCCATGCCGTTGTTGAGATGGTCGAAACGCCAAGGTGCGCGAATATGTTAGCGCGCACGGGATCGAGAATCCGCGAGACAACGCGAGGCACAGAGTATGTCTCCCGCGCAATCCGGGCGGAGACGATGTTGAGATTATCGTCGCCCGTCACGGCTATGAATGCGTCCGCCGTATCGATGGCCGCTTTTTCTAGTGTGCGCTGGTCGATGGCATGGCCAAGTATTCGCTCACCTGAAAACGATTTCGCCAGGCGCTCGAAAGCTTTGGCATCCCGGTCTATAACAACTATTTCATGGCCATTCATAGCGAGCGAATTTGCCGACTCGGACCCGAGACGCCCGCAACCTGTAATGATGATGTGCATGTCAAACACCTCTTATATTTTTTATTCCCCTTTATGCTTTAAAGTTATTAAGCCGCGCGTCGCTTAGGGCCGCCGCGCGCCCGCATCGCTGGTCCAGTCGTTCCATGCCCGCCTCCCCGACCGAACACGCGCCTGCGCCGCACAATCCATTTCCTTATCTCATCCGCGAGCAATATGGTCGGAGTAAGCAAGAACAGAAAGAGCCAGTCGGTAGAACGGAGCGCAGCCGTGTGGAAAATTCGTTGAAGAAAGGGCACGTAAACGATGAGTGATATGAAAACCAGCTCGCTTACGATACCCCACAAATAGAACTTGTTTGTGAGAAATCCTTTTTTTATAATAGAGGCCCGTTCGCTTCTGACCGCAAACCCGTTACCGATTTGCATGGTGACTATGGACGCCAGGACCATCGTCGTCGCGAGGATATAGACCTCGCCCGAGGCGGCGAGAGTCTCGCCCGGACGCCAGCCATTCTGGTAATAGATGAAGTAATATCCAGCCATGCCGGCGGCCGCCTCGATCGGGCCGAGAAATAAGTATGCCCTGGTTATAAGCGGTATATCCAAAAGCCGTTTGTTTCTCGGGCGGGGCGGGCGGTCCATCACGTCCGGTTCGGGCGGCTCCGAGCCGAGCGCCAGCGCCGGGGCGATGTCGGTTCCCAGATCGATTGCGAGTATTTGCAGGATGGTCAGGGGCAAAGGAATACCGAGCATCACAAAAAGGATAAAAGGGACGATCTCGGGTATGTTACTGGCGAAGATATAAGTAATGAAGCGTCGAATATTATCATACACCACCCTGCCTTCTTCTATCGCGCTGACGATACTTGCGAAATTGTCATCGGTGAGCACCATATCCGCCGCCTCTCGCGCTACATCCGTGCCGCTGACACCCATGGCGATTCCGATATCCGCCCTCTTTAAAGCCGGGGCGTCGTTGACGCCGTCCCCGGTCACGGCGACGATTTCGCCGCGCGACCGGAGGGCTTCGACAATGCGCATTTTGTGCTCCGAAGCAACGCGCGCGAATATCACGTTCTCCAGCGCGACGACATCCTGAAGCCGGTCGTCCGGCATCCCATCTAAATCGGGACCACTGACAACCGTCGCCGGCCCTTCGATGATTCCGATTTTGCGCGCTATCGATTCCGCGGTCAGTCCATAATCGCCTGTTATCATGATGATCTTTATCCCGGCCCGGTGAGCCAGCTTGACCGCGTTTTCGACTTCGGGTCGCGGCGGGTCGAGCATCGCCATCAGCCCGAGAAAGACGAGGTCGTGTTCGACGGCGTCGGCGCTATACGAGCTTATGTCGGGTGCTAAATCGCGCCGGGCGATAGCGAGCACACGCAATCCCCGGCGGGCGAAGTCGTCGATACGCTCTTCCAACTGCTCTCTAAGCTCGCTAGTAATATTAACGGCCTCTCCGCTTAGCATGACTTTGGCCGAAAGCTGAAGTATCTCTTTGGGTGAGCCTTTGACGTGGGCGATGCGTCTGGAATCATATCCGTGGATACTCGACATCCGCTTGCGCGCCGACTCGAAGGGCAGTAGGTAGATGCGCGGGGACGCGCTGAACTCCACATCGATATCAAGGCCGGCTTTCTCCGCGACGACCAGGAGCGCGGCCTCGGTCGGGTCGCCTATCGCCCTCCAAGCGCGCTCATCGGGCGTGGGTGCGACGAGCCGGGACGTCGTGCAAAGGAGCGCCGAACGGAAGAACTCGGCCCAACTGTCCAACTGGACCCCCGTTAAGACCCTGCCATCGGCGCTGAACTCACCGACCGGCTCATATCCCGCACCCCCGACCGTTATCACCTGGCCATCGACCCAGAACTCCCGAACCGTCATCTCGTTCTGGGTCAGGGTGCCCGTTTTGTCGGTGCAGATGACCGTCGTGGAGCCGAGCGTCTCGACGGAAGAGAGTTTCTTGATGAGAGCGTTCTTCTTTGCCATCCGTTCCACCCCGAACGCGAGCGATAACGTCACCGTCGGCAGCAACCCCTCCGGGACGTTGGCAACGATGATGCCGATTGCGAACAACAATGCCACAGGCATCGAAAGCCCGGCAAACTCGCTGCCGAGCACGAAAAAGAGGGTGCCGAGCCCTACGGCGAGTACGGCTACGACCCTGGTGACGAAGACCATCTCCTTTTGGAGCGGGCTGAGTTCCTCCGCTATCCGCTGGGTCAAGCCCGCGATTTTGCCGAATTCGGTAGCGTCGCCGGTCGCATATACTACTGCTCGTCCGGAGCCGGTCGCGACGTTAGTCCCTGCGAAGACGATATTCGACGATTGGACAAGTGCGATATCCGGCCTGGGGATTGGTGCGCTCGTCCTCCTGACCGGGGCCGATTCCCCGGTCAGCGTCGCGTTTATCGTGCGCATCTCAAAGGCCTGAACCAGCCGCGCGTCAGCGGATACGTTGTCTCCCTCCTCAAGCACCAAAACGTCGCCCGGGACCAAGTCCGTCGCCGGAAGCTCCTTGACCTCACCCTCCCTCATCACCTTGGAATAGCTGGGCAGCAGTCTCTTAAGTGCTTCGGTCGCCTTCTCAGCCTTGTATTCCTGCCAAAAACTAAAGAGCGCGTTGATGATGATGACAGCGATGATGGCCCAGCCAAGCTCCGGTAGACCGGCGGCAAACGAGAGACCGGCGCCGACCCAAAGTAAAATAGCAAAAAGATGATAGAAATTTGCCAAAAACTTATTGATTAGCGGTGGGCCTTTTATTTCTCGGATCTCGTTTGGGCCATAACGTTCCAGGCGCAAGCGTGCCTCACGGTCACTGAGACCGCGCGGCTCGGAAGCGAGCTGCGTATAGACTTCGGTGCTGCTCAGTCGCTGGATTTCCATGGCTACCGCGGCGTTGATAATCGATCGAATTCTTCATCCAATATGTACCCAAACGCGGTTAGCCAGAGAATATTACGAGCAACGCAATGCCGGGTTTAGCTTGCTTAAGTTCGCATGACTGGAAAGCGGGACACGGTAATTCTAACCGGCCGCTCTGAGGTAATCGGCGATGCCTTTTGCTATTCCGTCGGCAAGCTTGCCTTGGTAGCCGGGGTCGTTTAAGAGCGCGTCTTCTTTAGGGTTGCTCATGAAACCGGTCTCGACCAGGATAACCGGAACTTTCGACCAGTTAAACCCGCTGAGATCCTCGCGGGCCACGGTGCCGTTGTCTTTGCCCCAAGTCGTTTTGACGACACTATGCTGTACGAACCGCGCCGCTTTCAGGCTCTCCTCGCTGATCGAAGCGGTCCAGCCGGTTTGCGCCGGGTAGAGTGTCGATATCCCATGCATTTCGGGGTCGGTCGCGCCGTCCGCATGGATTCTGACGAAGAGGTCCGCCTCGTTGCGGTTTGCGACGTCGGCGCGCCGGCTGTTACTTATGTCGACATCGTGAGTCTCTCTCGTCATGACGACCTTGACGCCGTACGATTCGAGGCGTGACTTTAACTTCTCGGCTACGGCAAGGGTAATCTTGTATTCCGGAGTTTTTGAGTCTATACCTGAAGTCCCACTCTGGACTTTAGCTTTGGTTGCCGTCGCTCCAGGACCGATAGGTTCGCGCTCCAGATTGGCTTTGCGCTGATGGCCGGGGTCGATGACTACTACTTTTCCTTCCATTTTGTTTGCGGGCTGAATCGGCGGTGTCGGAAGCGGTTTGACGTCTTCGGCAACGGCAGCTCCCTTGTTGGCCTTACCGTTTTCAGCATAACTCGCGCCGCCGCTTACTTTGACCGTGATCTTGGCGCCCTTCTCGATAGGATGCCCGGGAAGCGGTTTTTGAGTCACTATATAGTTTTTGGGATAGACTTTACTCTCTACCCATCGGTCGATTTTAATCTTTAAACCCTGCTCCTCCGCCGTATTCTGTGCTTTTATGAATCCACGCCCGACCAGCGCGGGTGTATCCCGGGTAGTCGAGGTCTCGGGTGCGTTTTTTGATTTGAGATAACCATAGGCGGTTAATGACGCCGCGATAAGAACGAGGACAGCTATGCCGACTATCGCAAACAATCTGAACCTATTGTTTTTAAAGAATACCGACCCAACCATTACTGCCAAATCCTTCCAGCCTTGAGGCTGATAATAATGCTATTATCGGCACGAACCGGGCTTTTTCTCCAGTCTTTATCAGGACTTTCTTTAATTCGATATTAGAACGGGGGTCGATGACATGCAAGCGCAACCGTAATCTTGCCTATAGGGCGAGCGTATATGATGCCTCCTTGAGCGCGCCTCGGGTACTGTAAATTCTTAGTAGGCAAGTAAGGGCGCGCCGCGCGGTGCGATTGACAGGCAACCGTGAAATGATATAATTACTTCTGCATAAACGTGGCTGCCAAGCCTTATGTTTGGTGCGATTAGTCCGAGTGGCGGAATTGGTAGACGCGCTAGGTTGAGGGCCTAGTGGTAGCAATACCGTGCTGGTTCAAGTCCAGTCTCGGACACCGAAAAACCCGCGAGATATCTCGCGGGTTTTTTTGTAGACATCGGCCCGCATGTTAGTAAAGCACTCGTGGTAAACCCCGGAGTCGAACTCTCTATTAAGGGTTGCAGTTGCCGCAAGGAACATAACCCGCCCGCACCGCCTCGCCCCTGCTCTTAAACGGCACCTGGTTGTGTGGCGCGGGAAGCACCCGGCACGACGGGAGGTGAAACTTTTTGCTATTCCTGTTGCCGATGTAGGCGCCGGGTGATTTAACTTGCGGCCGTTTAAAGCTGGTTTCGGGCGGAGCGCGACCGGTCTCGCCCGACCACAGGCCAACGCCTTTTTCTCGCGCTTCAGCCGCCAACTTCACAAAATAGTCCGCGTATTCGACATCCGGCGGATAGGTCGCGGCCGCCGCGTAGCCTTGCCGCACCAGCTCCGCATTGATAAAAGTCTCGCCGACATAGACGTAACGTAGGAGCCTCCCATACCTGTCGGTCTCACTGACATCCTTGACAAGACTTACTGCTTTGCCGTCGGCCAGCCCGGCGTTCGCTCGTGTCGCCTCGGCGTAGAGGTCCTCGAACCGCTCCGGCGTGTCTATCCCGATATAGCGGACTCTTCTAACCTGCCCGCCGCTTAACCTAACCTCAATCGTATCACCATCGATGACCCGGATGACCTCGCCGCGCTCTTCTATCCGCAATGCCGATTTAGAAGCGGGTGCCGTCGATTGCGTCGCGCCCGGAGCGTCATCCGCAACTTCTTCGGCGCCGGCTGCCGTATTTTCGCTCGTCTTTGATTTGGTGCTCAAATCGCTGCCGCCCGGTAAACAACCAGCCGCCGCAACGACAAACAACATTATGAGAATATGTATGGCGCCGTGCCGAAAAACACTCTTTCGATTATTCACCGTGCCCTCTTTCCCGGTATAGATTCCAGCATATAGCGTCTGATGCGAATTAGTTTTCGAATATAGTGGGCAAAGTTGTGGGCATCTTCAAAGCGCACGTTTCCTCTCTCGAAAATGCCCAGCTAGAGTGACCTGGTGTTTTAATTCGCATCAAACGTATATAGCGATTGGCCGGGTTTAGATGCCTTTAGTTGTCAGCATACCATACTCGATTGTTCGGCGCAGAGCGTATATTATCAATCAGATAGACCCGCATTTAAAGGTTCCAAATAATTAGAATTACGGCCGAACTAGTTTGTATTTCATTTGCCCATAGAGTAGAATCGAAAGTAGATTAATATTGTTAATATTTGGCATGTTATGGTAAAGCGCTCATGAAGTTGTGTAAGGAAATCGAGCCGCAAATCGCTGAACTGCTCGAAAACATGGCGCAGAGCCTTGGCACCGACGCGGCGGGTTTTGCTGTCGTCAACGGTGATGAGTCAATTGGTTACTGCGCGCTCTACAATATAGCCGACCACATGGGAAAACTCTCTGTGTCTAGGGGTATTGACGTTCTGGGGATGGTACTCGCCACGCAAAAAACCACGATTATCGACGACTACACGTCGTTCCCTAAAGCGATATCCGCATGGATTCAGGTAGGGGCCAGGTCTGTTGCCAGCGCGCCGGTACTGGTAAACGGTAATCTGGTAGGCGCAATGACCGCTCTGAGCATCGATAAAGCGCGAAACTTTTCGCAAGCCGATGTCGAAACAATAGAGGCGTTTGCGGGGCGCGCCGCCACGCTGCTTGAAGTAGCGATGTCACGCCAAACCTAGTTCAGCCAATCTCTCCCGCACCGTCGATTGCAAGCTTCAAGACAACAATCGCTATGTCGTCCTCGAGCCGGCTCCCGGTGAAATCCTTTGCGATGTTTACCATCTCCGAGGCGAGTTCCCGCGGGTCCGAGTTTGAATAAATCGTAGAAAGCCCTCCTACTTTTGCCGCCTCGGCGGCCGACTCGGATACACTCGCCTTATCAGCTCTAAGAACTCCCGCTTGCGCTATTCGGTGGAAACTGCCATAGTCATACTCTACGCTCAAAACCAACCAGGCGCAAGCGGGATGCCGGTCTCCTTGTCGCTCATTATCGCGAATTATCGAGGCTGCCTAGTACTCCATCACACGTTTTATGAGTTGTCATTCTGAGCTTTTCTTTGTCATTCTGAGCGAAGCGAAGAATCTCAACTGTTGCCTTATGCCATAGTCTGAGATTCTTCGGTCGGCCAAAGCCTCCCTCAGAATGACAGGCTCTACTCATTACACGTGCGATGATCTACTAGATGATGAAGCGCCGGATGACCTCCTCGACGCCTTCGCTGACGGGAGCTTCGGTTACGTAATCGGCAATCGCCTTCAACTCGTCGGCGGCATTGGCCACAGCCACCCCGAGACCGGCGTACTCGACCATCTCGAGGTCGTTAATATTGTCGCCGATGGCGATTACCTCTTCCCTCTCGATGCCGAGGCGCTCGGCTAATTGCGCCAGCGCCAACCCCTTCGTAGCTTGAGGATGGAGCACGTCCAAGAACCAGTCCGCCGAATTGGTTATCCTCACCTGCGAGTCTAGTTCGCTCTTGAGTGTTTGCGTCAGTATTTGCGCCCTGCCCAAGGGAACCATGAACACCAGCATCGTCGGGTCTTCACCGAGCAACTCCCGTACGTCGGCGACGTGGTGTATATCGACCCCGAGTAAATCGGCATACCTATCGGTCCAATCATGGGCGGTGTCGGTAAAGACGTCGTCGCCGAGGAACGCATAGCGCAAAACGGGTTCGTCCCTCAATAGGCGCAAAGCTTCTCTCGCCTGTTCAGCCGGGACTTTTAACTCGCGATATACCTCATCTGAATACATGCTCCGCATAATCGCGCCGTTGTAGGTGATAACCGGGGTGTCCACGCCCAGCTCATCCGCGTAACGCAAAGCGCCGCGAGACATCCTGCCGGTGGCAATCGTAAACCTCACGCCACGTTCGCTGACTTCGCGAATCATCTCCACCGTATTGCGATTTAAGATTTTATCATCGTCGAGCATAGTGCCGTCCAAGTCCAGCGCCACTAGTTTGTAAGCCAAAATGGTTGTCCTTTCTGAGTGCGCATGCTAAACACGGCGCACATCGCAAACCTGCCGGTCGGCCTCATCTCGGTCGGCCTCATCGTAAATACTTCTTAGCCAGCCCGATTACGCCCTCGTTTAAAAAAAGGTCGAGTATCTCGCGTTTTCTCGCGGCATCGTAGGCGGCGCGCTTATCGTCATCTTTGAGAACCTCGTAAGCGTCGCGAATCTCCAACCACCCGCGCGCCGCGTCTTGCTTCTCCTCGGGAGGAACTTTGTCCGGGTGCTTCTTTTGCGACAAAGCCTTAAAGGCTTTGTCGATTACCTCTTTAGAAGCCGCGGGGTCTACCTCTAACATCCTATAATAATCCGGCAATTTATCCCTACCTTGCTTGTGCGACGCCGCTAGCGACGGCTAGAGCTTTTTCACCATCCCGACCAGTACACTATACCAAAAATAAAACAATCCTGTATAATGAAGAGAACCGGACGCGGCAAACCGAGCGCGGCTTTAAACATTAGCGACACAGGGTGGATAAAATGCGCATAGTCGAAGGTCTCAGAAGCTTTATAAAAAAAGAAGACCCCATTGTTTGGAAGAGCCTGCTTATAGCATCGGCACTGACGCTCATCTTCTATATCTTCGTGCTCGTCTACACGAGATAACGAACGAACCTATTTATCTTCTAGCCTGATAAGATATTCAAAGGCGGCGAGGGCGGCTTTGGCGCCCTCTCCCGCCGCGACGATTATCTGCTTTTGCGGCACATTCGTGACATCCCCGGCGGCAAACAAGCCGGCGACATTGGTGCGGCTGCCGCAATCGACGACGATTTCCCGCTTCTCGTTGAGTTCGACCAGACCGGAGACAAAACCCGAGTTCGGTTCGGACCCTATTTCGATAAAGACGCCGCGCACCGGGAGCTCGCGCAACTCATCGATCTTTCGAGACTTAATTTTTAGGCGCTCCACCGAGTTCCGCCCTTCGATTGCGATGATATCGTAACCCTTGAGTATCTCGATGTTGCTCGCGTCCGTCACCCGCTCCTGGAGGACCGGGTCGGCGCTCCATCCGTATTGGGATATCGCGTAGACCTTGCCCGCGATATCGAGAAGCTGCACTACCGAGCTGAGCGCGGCGTTACCGCCGCCGATTACAGCGACGTCCATCTTGGCGAAGAGCGGGGCGTCGCATGTGGCACAATATGTTACACCTTTGCCGACGAACTCCTTCTCGCCAGGAATCTTAAGATTCCTGGGGGACCTGCCGGTCGCCACAATGACCGTCTTTGTCAGGACTTCCTCGCCACCGTCGAGATGGACGGTGAAGTTTTCTCCTTCTTTCGTCACTTTCTCGGCGGTCTTATGCTCAATCGGGATATTAAACTCCGCTACCTGTTCCTCGAATTTTGCCATGAGTTCCACGCCGGAGATCAGATGATACCCCATATAGTTTTCGATTCCGACGCTCTTTATCGCAAGCCCTCCCACGATATTCGTGTATACGACGCAATCCATTTTTTTGCGCGCGGCATAGACAGCGGAGGTCATCCCCGCCGGCCCCGCACCGATTATCACAACATCTCTCAAAACAAACCCCCCAGCCTTACAGCCCGGCGATAGCCGCTTCGAGCCTGGCCCGGTCGTAGCCGACGATGGCCTGCCCGTCGATTACGGTGACCGGCACCCCAAGTTGGCCCGAAACCTCCACCAGCTCGCCTACTCTGTCAGGTTCAGCCGCCAGGTCGATTTCCTCGAATTCGACCTTCTTTTCCTCGAGAAACTTCTTGAGCAACGAACAATACGCTCAGGTCGGGGTAGAGTACACTTTGATATTCGCCGGCATTCAAACCTCCATGTCCAATATTGATCCAATATCGACCGCTTCCATTGCTAAGCGCATCGACTCTCGACTACCTCTAAGCGCATCGGCTTTGAAAAGCCTCACGCCGCCGGTCGGCGCAGGCCGCGCACGTGCAGTTCGTTGAGCAAATCGACGACGCCCCGCACCGAGAATGCGACGTATTCCGCTATCTTCTTTTGCGTGAAGTTCGCAACCTCTCCGGTTAGCGTCACTACTCCTTCGTTGACGTCCACTTCCATCTCGGTCAAATCGAGGCGTGTGTTTTTAATGAGCGCCCCTCTTACCTCCCGGGCTATCTCGGCGTCGGCAACGCCCATCTCGGGTTTGACCACAAGATGGTTGACGACATCGACGACGCCCGCCACCCATCGCGCGTCGTTTTCGGCCTCGAATTTCTCGACCGTCGAACGTATCGTGCCGCGCAAAAATACGACACCGTCGATGGTCTCGGCGCTGATGTGTTTGTCTTCGACCCACGTATCGAGTTCGAGATTCCTTCTAACGTCTTCGGCGATATCCGCGTCGCTCTTGGTAATCGCCGGAACGACCGTAATGTTGTTGATAACATCTTTTACGCCCCGCACCCTGCCGGCGATTTCCTCGGCAACCGCCTTCTCGTTGTAGGTGTCGACCTGACCGGCGATGACGATAATGCCTTCGATGCCGGCGTTTACGTCTACTTTGGTATGGTCAATCCGCGTATCCGAAGCCAAAGCGCGCTCCACGTCGATTACAGGATCTATATTTGCCATATCGAGAGATACCTCCCACTCCACTAATATTGCCTGGTTGTAGAGTGATTCTACCCGTGTTCGACGCGCCGAAAACATCGAACCGGTGCTGAGCAAAGATAGTTTCCAACGGGAATAGCCGGTCTGTGAAGTGTGTCGTCTTCCATACAGGAGCGCTTTCACTTGATATCGTTGTAATTGCTGACCGACGCGTTGACTTCGGCGCGCTTCGCTTCGTAGCGGTTCACCTCAGCCTGGTGCGAAGCGACCTTTGCGTTATGGGCGACTATCTTCTCATTGTAGAGAACCACCAAGGAGTTGTGCGCCTGGACGGAGCGTTCATAATCGGCCCGGCTCGAAAAGGTGCGTATGTCGAGATTGCGGCGCGCGTCCGTTATCTGCCGGTTAAGGCGGTCCAGGTCGGCCTGGGACGCGACGACCGCCGCCGCCGAGGAATCGATACCTTTGCTCAGCTGGTCGAGTTCGCCCTTACCCCGGTCGACCTCCTCGCGCACTTGGGCGATGTACTTCGTCCGGGCCGAATCGATAGCGAGCGAATGCTCCACATCGACCTCGAGCCCGACATACCGGCAGGTGAAGATGTCGGATTGGTTTATTACCTCATCATGGCGGACATCGGTCAAATAGATATAGGAGGGGCGCAGTTTTTCAAAGGTAACGGCGCCGGTATCTCCCCAGGTGGGGTCAGACGGAACCCAGCCGTGATTCGCCAGGTATACCTCGGCCCAAGCATGCCCTTTGCCGAGGCTCTCCCCTTCGGTGGGAATACCGCCAACATACTTGGCCGGAATCCCTTTGGCCCGGCACAACGCGATAAAGAGGTCGGCATACTCGACGCAAACACCGCTTTTAATCTCAAGGGCGCGGGCGGCGCCATACGTTTTGGCCATCGCTTTTTCCGCTTTCGACTTGTCATACGAGAGGTTTTCAGCCACGAAGTCGTGGATTTTCTTGACGGTATCGACATCATCGATCCCGTTGATTCGCTCGGCGGCCTCGCGTATTGAAGGATGGTCTTTCTCGATAAACCGCTCTTCTTTGGTGTATGCGGCGCGCTCGGCTTCGCTTAACGGCGCGGCCAGACCGGAGTCTCGCGCGGTCGATAGGTCATACCTGAAGAGCTTAAGGGTGACTAGAATCCTAATATCGAAGTCCTCTTGTGGGTCTTCGACTGTGAATTCGGCGTAACGATTGTCCCCGACGTCATATATTCTGGTGGGGTCACGGGAGAAATCCATCCCCAAAACGAGCTGCTTATGCTCTATCGTCTTTGGAATGAGCGTTGTGACGACCGCACCGGGGCCGCCCGCTCCGAGCATCCGCTTGAGCGAGCCCGAATTGCCCCCAGAGACTTTGACGTTGTAAATCATATCAACGGTGACCAGGTCGTTGTCACCGGCCGTTGCCGGGTCGAATTGGTGGGAGTCCGGTGCCTGGACGGTCAAGCTTGCCGGGTCGACCGGTTGAGGCTCTCCCCTGCCGGCATATGACTTTGGCTTCGTCTCCAAGGCGGCTCTCTCACCGTTGCCCGCCATGATGACGTCCTTTATATCATCGCTTAATTTGGAGCCGACCCCGCCCGGCAGGTTGACGCAGCCCGCCGCCGCAGCCCATATCAACAGCGCGATAAGGAGTATCGCCGCTTTGGCCGCCATCTTGATTTTACCGATTCTCATATACGATTTCTCCGCCCAAAATAGTGTGGGTAATATCGGACTTGGTTACGCTCTCCAGAAGATGGTCGTACGGGTTTGTGTGACGCCTCACAGGCGCATCGACGGCAATAAAGTCGGCGCGCTTGCCCGCTTCGATGCTCCCGAGGTCGTCGTCGAACCCGAGAATGCGCGCCGCCTCGATAGTCAGCTTCTCGACGAGTCTCCGCGAACTGAGCCTACTTCTCACCCCGTGCTGTTTCTTAAAGATCGCGCCAACCTTTCGGGCTTCGACAAAGAGGTCGAAGGAGGGGTTGCTCGCGATGCTGTCGGTTCCGATGCCGAAGCTCAATCCGTGCTCCACAAAGCTTCCGATAGGCGCCTCACCCACATTTAGCAACGCGTTGGAGGTCGGACAGACGGCGACGGTTGCGCCTTTCTGCCGCATCAGGGCTATATCGTCATCGTTTAACCACACCCCATGCGCGGCGATGAGCGAATCGTTGACCAGTCCCAGCCCATCCAGAAATTCGGCCGGTGTGCCGCCGGAACCGCCCGCGGCTATCACGTCGAGCGCCAGCCGGTCGCTAATCGTCCGCGCAAGCGCGCCCGAGCCGCTTCGCACGAGTTCGACCTCGTCGGCGGTTTCCGCCAGGTGGACGCTGAGCGGCAGGGCGTACTCCCGCGCGATGTCGGCGCACGCTTTGAGCGCCGCATCGGTCAGGGTATATGCGGAGTGGGGCGAGAGGCCGAGCCTTTGCACTCCGGCTTGGGCGACCGGCTCCGAGCTTTTGAGACGCTCAAGCAAGCCAACGACGTTTTCCATTAGGTTGGAGGCGTCGACCGCTACGACCTCGAGATAGATGAGCGCCGGCATACCGGCCTCGTAAGCGGCTTGCAGGCCCGCGCCCGAGCGTGTTATCTCGGCCGAGCAGGTAATCCCCGCCGCCAGGCTGTCGGCTACCCCTTTTCGAGCCGCCCTCAACCAGTCGTCTCGTTCCATACCGCGCCCCGCCTGGATTATTCCGCCGAGCCACTGCGCGAACGACGCGGGCTCGGAGGCTAGAAAATCAAAGTCAGCGCACTCGAAATGACCGTGGAGGTTGACCAAGCCGGGCATGAGAAGAGCGTCTCCAAAATCATGGAATTCTTCGCGGGGGTTTTCTCTAAGTACGCTTGCGCGTTCGCCGACGGTGACAACGCGTCCGTCTTTGACCAGAACCGCCCCATGCTCGACGGGCGAGCCGGTGATAGGGAGAACCAAATCAGCTGTGTAAATCATATCTTAAGCATAGCCCACTTGCGCCCGCCGCGCTAGAATTTCGCGCGTCCCTAGGAAATAATTCTTCGGCTAATCTTCCTTTAGGAGGGTGTGTTTCCGCAAGCTCACGCACTCACAAGCCGCCGTCGCGTCTGTGTCGCGAAGGGCATCGAGCAAAGTCTTGCCTACCATCTCCGACTCACCGTAAAAGATGTCCGCCAGCTCTTCGTGCGTCCAATCCCGGACGACCCCTTCGGCGTAGTTTACCACCAAGTACATACCCGCGTAACAGGCGCCTATCTCGCGCGCCAAGTATACCTCGGGGCAGATGCTCTGCCCGACGACGTCGGCTCCCCACTGTTTCAACACGGCGACCTCCGCCGGGCTCTCGAAGTGACGCCCGTCGGTGTTGGCGTAGATGCCGCGCTCGAAAAGCCTCGCCGGCGCATGTTTTGCGGCGGCTTCGGCTAAGTTCGCGTGAAGTTCGGGGCAGATGGCTTTTCGCATGACCAGGAGGTAATCGGAACCGATGTTAACGGCCTTTCTCATCGAGTTATCGATATAATCGGTGGGCAAAACGATATCGCGCGGGTTGAGCAGGTGGTTGACGGCGCCGACGCCGCCTTCGACCAGAATGCGCCCAACACCGGCCTCGCGGAAGACCCAAAATATCTGCCGTGACGAAGCCGCTCGCGTCACACCCCGCCGCCAACCGTGCATCTTGCAGGTGAGCACGGCTTTATCGTTGAGTTTGAAGAGCGTAAACGGTGGGCTCTCCCCAAAAGGCGTCTCAAAGACGAGACCTTCTTCTAAGACCTCGATATCCGGCTCACCGAGCGCCCCGGGGAACTTTATCGAAAATGTGCTGGAGCCGCCGATGATGGCGAACCCCGCCGTTGGAATCTGTGTCGACATAAGCGTATTGTCCATCCTTTTCTAGTCCTCTTCCTTAAGAAGGGGCTTCAATCAAACCTCTCGACAATTTCGTATACGGTGTTGCGGCGTGCCGCCTGCTTGCCGGTCGCTTTGATGAGACGCACCATCTCTTCTTTCGTCATCTTATAGGCTAGGCCGGTCGCGCGTACCACGTTCTCCTCTATCATGATGCTCCCCAGGTCGTCGGCGCCGAACGAGAGGCTGAGCTGCCCGATGTCCGCGCCTTGGGTCACCCATGAACCCTGGATATGCTTAATATTATCTAAGAAGAGGCGCGCGACCGCCAGTGTTTTCAGGTAATGGCGCGATGAGACTACGCTGCCGCCCAGCTCGGTCATCCCCGGCTGGTAGGTCCACGAGATAAACGCGCGGAAGCCGCCGGTCTCATCTTGGAGACGCCGGACCTTGCTCATATGCTCGATGCGATCCTCTACGGCTTCGGGGCCGCCCATCATCATCGTCGCCGTGCTCTCGATACCGTTTTCGTGCGCCCTGCGCATGACATCGAGCCAGCGTTCGGCTGAGACCTTGTTCGGGCTGACCGCGTTGCGGTAGTGGTCGACGAGAATCTCGGCGCCCGCGCCGGGGAGCGAATCGAGGCCGGCGTCTCTCAAGCGCCGCAGTGCTTCGTCGACGCTGATGCCGGATATGTCGGCGATATAGGCGACCTCGGGCGCGCCGAGCGAGTGGACAACTATGTCGAAACGCTCTTTTATGCCGCGAAAAAGGTCTTCGAAGTAGTCGATGGTAAGGTCGGGGTGGAGCCCGCCCTGCATCATAATCTGCGTACCCTCCAGCGCTATCGTCTCTTCGATTTTCTTGAATATCGCATCCTTGCTCAAGAGGTAGGCGCCCGCGTCGTCTTTGTCTCGGTAGAACGCGCAGAACTTGCACTTGCTGGTGCAGATGTTCGAGTAGTTGATGTTGCGGTCGATGATAAAGGTGACGGTCTCTCCGAAGAGCCGCTCCCGCACGCTGTCGGCGGCCGCGCCGACCGCGAGCAAGTCTCCCTCGTTTAGCAGGTATAGCGCTTCTTCTTCGGTCAAGCGCCTGCCGGCGAGCACCTCGTCGAGTATCGATTGCCGGTCCATTATACCTCCACGAACTCGAGCTTCGGTATCTCCTGGATGAAGCCGAGTTCATACGCGCGAGTGGCGTAAGCGAGCAGGTCTTCCCGGTATGGGGCGTCGAGGTCGAACCTTAGGCTTGCGAAGTAGTCCCTCAAGAAGTCCGCTTCGAAATTTTCCCAGCGCGACACCGCAACCGCTATCTCGTCGACCTTCTCGATACTGTATGCCATCGATTTCATAAACCCCTCGTAAATCTCTTTTACCAGGTCGGGGTTTTCGGCGGCGAAGATGCGCCGCGCCGCCCATACCGCGAAGACCATCCGCCTGCCCGTCAACTCTTTCCATTCTTTGCCGAGATCGTATAGGTAGAGGTCTTGGGGCGGCTCGTGGAGCACGCGCAAAGCGTGGTCGCCTATGAGCAACGCGCCGTCGGCCTCCATCAACATCTCGGACAAATCGGGCGGGCACGAGAAATACTTCGGTGACAGGCCATATTTGTCGCGAAGGATGATGCGCGTAAGCGTCTGCGAGGTAGCCGAGGTGTTGGTCAGCGCCACCAGGCGGCCGTCCATCTCCTCGATGGGGACCTTGCTTATGAAAAGGATGCTCTTTACCTCGCCGTCGGCGGCGACCGCCAGGTTCGGCATGAGCATCAGGTCTTTGTAGTTGCGGCAGTACTCGATAGAGGATATCGGGCTGATATCGAGCTTGCCTTCGAGCAACCATTTATTGAGTTCGGTCGGCGTGCCCTTGACAAGCTCTACATCGAGCAAAACGTTATTTTGGACGAGGCCATAGTAGAGCGGCAGGCAGTTTATAAACTGGATATGGCCGACTCGTGGTCTAAGCAATTACGATTCCTCCAGGTATGTTTGGCGCTTTTTACAGCGGTAATGCCGCTAACGGTAATGCCGGTCGCGCTAATCCTCGTAGACCTTTAAAACGTTGTAGAGCGTGTCGCGTTCGACCGGCGTACGCCCGGCGTCTTTAATAAGGTCGATAAGCTCGTCTTTTTCAATCGACTCGCCCGTTTGAGCGCCGGCGGATTTGGTTATCTTCTCCTCAACGACCGTGCCGTCGAGGTCGTCGACGCCGAAGTCAAGCGAGAGCTGCGCCAGCTTCAAGCCGACCATTATCCAGAACGCTTTGACGTGGTCGAAATTGTCGAGCATGAGCCGCGCGACCGCGAAGGTCTTGATCTCATCGAACGCGGTCGTCCTGCTGATACCGGTAAGCGCGGTGTTGTCCGGGTGAAATGGGAGCGGGATGAAGCTCTGGAAACCGCCCGTCTCATCCTGGAGCTCACGGAGTGTTATCAGGTGGTCGACGCGCTCCTCTATCGTCTCGACATGCCCGTAGAGCATCGTCGCGTTGGATTTGAGACCGAGCCCGTGGGCGGTTCTCATGACCTCGAGCCACTCCTCGCCGCTCGCTTTCTTCTCGCAGGTAAGGCCGCGCACTCGTCCGCTGAATATCTCGGCTCCCCCGCCGGGCATCGAGCCCAGGCCCGCGTCTTTTAGCTTCTGGAGCACCTCGCGGATGCTAAGGCCCGTTATCTGGGCGAAGTAGTCTATCTCGACCGCCGTAAACGCCTGGATATGTATATCGGGCAAGGCTTTCCCGCACTCGCTGATTACTTCGAGATAGTAGTCGAAGGGAAGGTCCGGGTGGAGCCCGCTGACGATGTGAAGCTCGGTGGCGCCAAGAGCCGGTGCTTCGAGCGCGCGCCCGAGCGCCTCATCTAGCGTCATCGTATACGCGTGCGCATCACCCTTGTCGGCGCTGAACGCACAGAACTTGCAGCGTGAAACGCACACGTTCGTCAGGTTGATGTGGCGATTGACGTTGAAGTAGGCGTAATTGCCGGTTTTCTGCTCTTTGACATAGCGCGCGAGCCGCCCCAGGGTGAGGATATCATTGCAGTTATATAGTGCGATACCGTCTTCGCGCGAAAGCCGCTCGCCGGAGAATACCTTTTCTTCGATCTCCTTTATGTTGATGTCCGCGCTCACTATCGACATGTTTACCTCCGAGTTGGTTCAAGTTTTGGAATCAATTCTACCTGCTCGACGACCCTACTCCCACCTCTTAAAAAGCTCGTGCTCTACCTCGAGCTGGTCGAGAACTTTGCCGACGACAAAATCGACCATGTCGCTGACGGTCGCGGGTTTATGGTAGAACGCCGGCATGGGCGGGACTATCTTGGCTCCCGCCTCTTCGGCGGCCAAAAGATTCTTCAAGTGTATCCTGCTTAACGGGGTCTCCCTCGGCACCAGAATCAAGCGCCGCGACTCCTTGAGCATGACATCGGCGGTGCGCTCGATAAGGTTGGATGAGAGCCCGTTTGCGACCGCGCCGAGCGTCGCCATGCTGCACGGTATTATGACCATGCCGGCGGTGCGGTGCGAGCCGCTGCAGACCGGCGCCATAAAATCGTCGTTGCTATAGTATTTAAGGAGGCTCTCGGCCTCGGGAATGCCGAGCTTCCCGGCAAAGACGGAGACCACCTGTTCATCGTCGAAATAGTAATCGCACTCGTGGGCGAGGACCAACTTTCCGGGCTCGGAGATTATAAGTGATACCTGGTGGCCGCGCTCGATGAGCGTCTCGACGAGGCGCACCCCGTAGATACTACCGCTGGCTCCGGTTACGGCGACGACGTGTTCCAAACTACGCCATCCCCTTAATCAAATATCGCGCGGCGAAGTCGAGGCCGGTAAAGGCGAAAATCTGCAGGCTTATGAAGCCGTTTATCGTGAAAAAAGCCACATTAACCTTGGATAGATCATCCTCTTTGACCATCCGGTTTTCGTACGCCAAGAGCAGCGCCGTTATCGCCACCCCGATATAGTAGACCACGCCCAAGTCGAACGCGACACCAACGGTAAAGAGCAGGCACACCGTCAGCACATGAAAAGTCCTGGTCACAAGGAGCGCTTTTTTAACTCCAAAGACCGCCGGAATCGAGAAGAGCTTATCTTTGCGGTCGAAATCGATATCCTGGCACGCATAGATGATGTCGAAACCGGCCACCCACAAGGTCACCGCCGCGCCTAAGACTACGACGGGCCAGCTAAGGCCGTTGGTTATAGCTATCCAGGCGGCGATGGGCGCAAGACCGAGGCTTACGCCCAGGACTACATGACTCAGCCAGGTAAACCGCTTCGTGTAAGAATAAATCAAGAAGGGAAAGACGATAGCCGGCCAGACGAGACGGGCCAGCGGGGCGAGCTGGTAGGTAGCGACAAAAAAGACGATCAGGCTAACGGCGCTAAACACCAGCACATAGTTGTTGTTGAGCTTGCCGGCGGGTATCGCGCGATCCTCGGTACGCGGGTTGCGCGCATCTATCTCTCTATCGATATAGCGGTTTATCGCCATGGCGAAACTACGCGCTCCGACCATCGCAACGGTAATCCAAAATATCTCCGCGATGCTCGGGAGCCCGTTCGCCGCAAGCACCATGCCCATGTAGGCGAAGGGCAGGGCGAAGATAGTATGTTCGAACTTGATCATCTCAAGGACGACCTTAAGCTTACCCAAGACCGTATTCCTTCCATTTTTCATCTACCATCTTGCGGGTGGCTTCGTCCATCACGATGTCATCCGGCCACTCGCGGGTATGCCCCTCTTCCGGCCACTTCTTGGTCGCGTCGATACCCATCTTCGACCCGAACCTCGGTGTGTTCGATGAGTGGTCGAGCGCGTCGAGGGGGCCCTTCACAATCATAATATCACGAGCCGGGTCGACATTGTTAAATACCTTCCACAAGACTTCCGACATATTCTGCGCGTCGACGCGCTCGTCGACGACGATTATCATCTTGGTGAACATCATCTGCCCGAGCCCCCATATCGCGCTCATAGCTTTGAACGCGTGCGCCGGATAGCTCTTCTTTATAGAGATGATGGCGCAATTATGGAAAACACCTTCGAGCGGCAGGTTGAGGTCGACTATCTCGGGCAGCGCCGTCTTGAGCATCGGCAAGAATATGCGCTCGGTAGCCTTGCCCATATAGCAGTCCTCCATCGGCGGCTTGCCGACGATGGTCGCCGGGTAGATGGGGTCCTCGCGCATGGTGATGCACTTTACGTGGAAGACCGGGTAGTAATCGGCGAGCGAGTAGTAGCCGGTGTGGTCGCCGAAGGGACCTTCCCAGCGCGTCTCCTCGTGGTCGACGTAGCCTTCGAGGATAATCTCGGCGCGCGCCGGGACCATCAAGTCAACGGTCTTCGCTTTTACGACTTCGACGGCTTGACGGCGGATTATCCCGGCGAAGAATAACTCCTCCAGCTGGGGCGGGAGCGGCGCGGTCGCCGAATATATCGTCGCCGGGTCGCCCCCGAGCGCGACCGCTACCTCGATCGGCCGGCCCTGTCGCTGACACTTGCGATAATATTGGGCGCCGTCGTGGTGCTCGTGCCAATGCATCCCCGTGGTCGTGTCGTCGAATACCTGCATCCGATACATACCTAGGTTTTGCCTGCCGCTATCGGGGTCTTTGGTGATAACCAGCGGTAGCGTGATAAATTTGCCGCCGTCCTGGGGCCAACACTTGAGTACCGGCATATCGTTGAGCGAGAAATTCTCGGTTAAGACCACTTCCTGACAAGGGGCGTTCTTGACCTCCTTCGGTTTGTAGTCGGCGATATTTTTGAGCTTGAAGAGCATCGATAATTTTTGCCAGAAGTTGCCCGGCTCGCCGTCGGGCAGAAGCTCGGCGAGTTTCCGCGGGACCTCGTCGAGCTTATTTACGCCAAGAGCCCAGCTCATGCGCTCGTAAGAACCGAATGCGTTCATCAAAACAGGCATGCTGAAGCCTTTGGGATTTTCAAAGAGGAGGGCCGGTCCATATGCCTTGCTGATGCGGTCGGTTATCTCGGTGATTTCGAGGTCGGGGTCTACTTCGGCCTTGACCCGCTTGAGCTGCCCCTTACTCTCAAGATACTTTATGAAATCTCTCAGGTCTTTATATACCATAATCCTGTGTCCACCTCTCATTTATTAGTAAATGATTATACCTTTTGCTTATGGCTTGTTGCAATTTATTACAGTTACCACCGAACGCCAAACATTAAAAATCTTCTAAAATATCGTTGACAACTTCGAAACCATTTGATATTCTGGTAATAGACCCCAAGGGGCTGAACGAGAGGCGTTCAAGAAAGTGAACGTACCAGGAGCGGCTTTAAGGCAAGAGACGAAAGATTATGGTCGTGAGACCAGAACGAGTAATTGTCTGCCGAGAAGTACGAAACGGGAACTTCACAAGTAAGGAATAATCTCAAGCGAGGTTTCTTGGGGTTCTTTATTTTGTCTTTTTTTTGACCTTCCACTTCCCCGGCAGCGATATCTCCATCGGCTCGCGCAATATCGACGGCCCACCCATGCCTCCACTAAGCCCATGCCTCCACTAAGCTCGCCCGGCGCGAACCGCGTGACGAAATCGGTTGTTGCGCGATTAAAAAGGGATGACTTGGGGCTTGCTTGAAGAAGAACCGGCAATGGCATAAAATATGATTGCCCCGCTGATGGTCGGCTTACCAACAGCGAAACGTCCAGGTCGGCATCGAGAGGGGCGTTCGAACCTTGATGGAGGATAGGCTGTCTTGCAATACGACTCGCGGTACGCAAACATAAGAAACACCCTGATATTTGTTTTGATTCTAAACTTGCTGGTAGCGGCGGCCAAAGGGTTCTACGGCTATTACACCCACTCGGTCAGCATGCTCGCCGACGGCTTTCACTCGCTCTTCGATGGGACCTCCAATATCATCGGGTTAATCGGCATATATATCGCATCGAAACCGGCCGACCCCGACCATCCTTACGGCCACACGAAATTCGAGACGATTGCCTCGCTCGGCATCGGCGTCCTGCTCTCCATCACCGCGGTGCAAATACTTATCGCATCCTATCGACGGCTCTTTACCGGCGCCGAGCCCGACATCACCACATTAAGCTTTATCATCATGGCTGTGACCATAGCCGTCAACATCGTCGTCACCACCTACGAGCACCGCAAGGGCAAGGCGCTCTCTAGCGAGTTGTTGGTCTCCGACGCACTCCACACGAGAAGCGATATCTTCGTATCGATCTCGGTTATCGGCAGCCTGATAGCGGTGCGACTGGGCTTTCCGATTGTCGATGTCATCGTGGCGCTCATTATCGCGGGGGTCATCGGTTTTATGGCCGTCTCGATACTGAAAGAGACCTCGAACGTGCTGTGTGACGCATCGGCCATCGAGTACGATGAGATACGCGGCGTGGTCTTGCACATCGCGGGGGTACGGGACAGTCACGCTATCCGTACCCGCGGCAGAAGAAGCGAGATATACCTCGACCTCCATGTGCTGGTCGACCCGAAGCTTAGCATAGACAAAGCGCACGATATCTCAGATGTGGTCGAAGCGGAGATTCGAAGGTGTTATCCGGAGATAACCGATGTTCTCGTCCATGTCGAGCCGTACAAGGACTAGAGGTAGCTATGGGACGAGGTCTGCTAGAAGAGGCTCTTTTGCTAGAAGAGGCTCTCCTGCTCGAATTCGTCTAGGTTTGCCGCGCGTTGCGTATTCGAGTCACGCCCCTGTCCCCTTCCGAATGTCGGGTCGCCGCTTTGATACGCGTCGATGGCCATGTTCGCGAGTTCGTCCGCGTGCGCGTTCTCGCTGCGGTAGACGTGTCTGACCTCGAACTTTTTAACATCGGCGGCGAGTATTTTTATGCGTTTATGGAGCGGTTTTAGCCCCTCGTTTTTGACTTTGTATTCACCGCGAAGCTGTTTGACGAGAAGCTCGCTATCGGCGCGAACCTCGATCTCCTTCGGGTTGAAGAGCAGGGCGCGCTCGAGCGTCAGGATAAGGGCTTTATACTCGGCGACATTGTTGGTCGCCTCACCCAGATATTCGGATACCTCGGCGAGAAGTTTGCCGTCGGCGTTTCGAATCTCGCCACCCGCGCCCGCCGGCCCGGGGTTACCCCTGGCCGCGCCGTCGGTATGGAGTACGAGTTTCGCTGTGTTTGCGCTCACCATATCTATCATTCCGTAGGTTTCACAAAAATTCTGCCGCAGTTGGAGCAGCGCTCGAGCGCCGTCGATTCGTGTATGTGGTCGGCTTCGGTGCTCGGCAAATCGACCCGGCACCCCTGGCAAATCTCGCCCGCGAGGACGGTCACGGCAACCCGGTGTTTCAGTCTGACCTTATCATATAGACGGCGCGCGTCCTCACTGAGCGCGGTGTAGACCGGCTCGCGCTTCGCCCTCCAGCCGTCGCGCTCACCCGCTATCCGCGCCAGCTCATCCTCCATTCGCCGCCGCGCGGCATCTCGCTCAGCAGTGCGCTTTTGCAACCGCTCGCTAATCGCCTTGTCATCGGATTTGGAACCGTCCACGACCTCGCTCTGCTCAAGAAGCTCCAGCTCGGTGTTGTCGGCTTGGACTTTGAGATGCGCCAGCTCCCGCTGGATGCTTGCAAGCTCCTTGGGGATGGTCACTGTTCCGCTATAAAGGCGCTTCTCCTCCTTGGCGATTTTTGCGTTAAGGCCTTCCAGGACATCCTCGTGCTTCTTGAGAAGCGCGGCCTCCTCGCGCAACTTCTTCGCGACATTGGCGTAGAGCGCCTCTACCTTTGCGACCTCGTCTCTTAACGCGAGATAAGTATCGCGCTCGGCCAGGTTGGCCTCGCGGTAATCGAGCGCGTCGATGTGTGAGTCGATTTCCTGTAGTTCGGCCAGGGTCTTGTAATCGTCCATAATCAGTCCTTGTTCCATGGGCTGGTGTCTATCTCGGAGACCACTACCTCCACGTTCATGCCCGACTCATATAAACGCCTTTGCAACTCTTTTGCCAGCTCGGGGACGATAAGCCGCTCGGTTTCGGCATGGCCGGCATCTACGAGAGCCAACCCCATCGCTTTAGCGGCATGCGCCGCATGGTGCTTAATATCCCCGGTGATAAAGACGTCGGCGCCTGCGGCTTTCGCGACGCCGATAAGCTCGCCGCCGCTGCCTCCGCAGACCGCTACCCTTCTCACCATTATATCCAAATCGCCCGAGACCCGCAGTTCGCAATCGAGCTGGTCGCTCCAGTGCTCGGTGCAATCGCGGAGCGAGCGCTCCTTTAGCATATTACCGATGCGCCCGAAACCCACCCCCGGCGGCGGCGTTTTTACCTCGTAGAGGTCGTAGGCGACCTCCTCATACGGGTGCACCTCGAGCATAGCGGCTATGACTCGGTCTACGCGGTCGGGGCTTACCAGCATCTCCAGCCGGTACTCGTCGACCTCGTTCAATTCGCTGACCTCTCCAAGGTACGGGTGCGCTCCGAGCATCGGGTAGAAGGTGCCCGTCCCCTCGGTTCGAAACGTACAGTGACTGTATTCCCCTATGACGCCGCTGCCCGCGTCTCCCATCGCCGATATCAAATCGTCCACGTTCTCGCGCGGGACGAAGACCGCGATTTTGTACATCTGGATATCGCGCGCCTGCAGGAGCACCCCTATGTCCTGGAGACCGAGCACGCGCGCCAAGACATCGCTAACACCGTCGCGGGTCCGGTCGAGATTGGTATGCGCCGCAAATACCGATATGCCGGCTTGCAAAAGCTCGGTGATGATTCCGCCGATATGGTCGTCGGCGATAACGCGCTCGAGGTTTTGAAATATCAGCGGGTGGTGCGAGATTATGAGTTGCGTGCCCTTCGCTTTCGCTTCCTTGACGACTTCTTCGGTGACTTCGAGTGTGACCAGTACCCTGTTGACCGACGATCGCGAACTGCCGACTTGTAAGCCGACCCTATCCTGGTCGGACTTGAGATACGCCGGCGCGATACTGTTGATTATGCCGGTTACTTGCGAGACAATCGCCAAATTTACCACCCCCACTAGTAGTAGAATCATGGTAGCACAATGGGGGCGGGTTGAGTAGCTGGTTAGCTTGTTTAACAGACAACCAAGCCCACGGTATATTATTGCACCGTTTGTTATAATGGGATAAGAGACGAGTAATTAATTGCATAGGATTTAACGAGTTCCCGTTCATTTTTTATTAAAAGAACGGGAAGAATCATCTTAGGAGAAAAAGGAGGTTGAATCCATGTTGTGTGAACGATGCAGCCGGCGCCCGGCAACTGTGACTTATACGCAGATAAAGGGCGACAAAAAAGAAATTGCGCACATCTGTGAGGAGTGCGCACGCGAAGTCGGTATATTCCCGGGTTCACCCCTTGAGGATATGGGCGGCCTGTTCGGCATGCCGAATTTTTCAAGGATGTTTCCGGAGATATTCAAGCAGCCTACGGGTAACATCTTAGAGTTGCTGTCGGAGAGCGCGAACGAGGCGCTCAACCTCGCCGCCAATGAAGCGGTAAGGCTTGAATTCAACCATATCGGCACCGAGCACCTCGTCCTGGGCTTGAGCCGGGAACCGGTGGGTTCGAAGCTCTTGATGAATCTCGGGGTCAATCTCGATGACTTGCGGAAAGAAGTCGAAGACATGATCGGGCGCGGTAAGGGTGCGCCCGAAAAAGCGATTCCGCTTAGCCCGCGGAGCAAACGGGCGTTTGAGCTAGCCCACGAAGAGGCACGCTCATCCGGTGAACGATTCATCGGAGCCGAACACCTTCTACTCGGACTTATCAGGGAAGATGAAGGTATCGGCGCGCAAGTGATAAAACGGCGCGGCATAGATTACGCCCGCGCTAAACAGGAGGTAATGAATATGGCAGGATCGGCGGAGGCCCCGCAAGCGGCGGCGGAGGCGCCGGGTAAAAGCACGACACCCGCGCTCGACCAGTACAGCCGCGATTTAAACAGTCTCGCCCGCGAAGGTAAATTAGACCCGGTTATCGGCCGTGGTAAAGAGATAGAGCGCATTATAAGGATTTTGAGCCGCCGGACCAAGAACAACCCGGCGCTTATCGGTGAGGCGGGCGTCGGCAAGACGGCCATCGCCGAAGGGCTCGCGCAAAAAATCGAGGCCGAGCAGGTCCCGGAGATGCTCCGGGGTAAGCGGGTCATCGCGCTCGACTTGGCCGGCATGGTCGCAGGCACCCGCTATCGCGGCGAGTTCGAGGAGCGTTTGAAGAGAGTGATGGATGAGATACGGCGGCGGAGCGGCGAAATCATCCTCTTTATAGATGAGTTGCACACGATTGCCGGCGCCGGTGCGGCCGAGGGCGCAATCGACGCGTCGAACATGATAAAGCCCGCCCTCTCGCGGGGCGAGTTGCAGGTCATCGGCGCGACAACGCTCGACGAATACCGCAAGCACATCGAGAAAGACCCGGCGCTGGAGAGACGGTTCCAGCCGATTATCGTGAGCGAGCCGACAGTCGAGGACGCTATCGAAATCCTTAAAGGGCTGCGCGACCGCTACGAGGCGCATCACCGCGTCTCCATCAGCGACGAGGCTATCGTCGCGGCGGTCGAGCTATCCGATAAGTACATCTCGGACAGGTTCTTGCCGGACAAGGCTATCGACCTTATCGACGAGGCGGGCGCCAAAGTGCGCTTGCAGTCGACGGTCCCGCCGGTGGACGTCAAAGGCATGGAGGAAAAACTCGAGGCTCTACAGCGCGAGAAAGATGCCGCGGTCAAGACCGAGAACTACGAGAAGGCGATGAAGCTCCGCGAGAAGGAACAGGCGCTCAAAGAAGAGCTTGAGAAGGCCGAGCGCGATTGGGAGCGGACCAAAGGCATGGCCGATTTGGGGGTCACGACCGAGGACATCGCCGAGATAATATCGAGCTGGACCGGGGTTCCGGCCAAGAAGCTCGTCGAGGAAGAAAAAGCGAAGCTACTCAGGATGGAGGAGACGCTCCACGAGCGGGTCGTCGGGCAAGATGAGGCCATCGAGGCCATCTCCGAAGCGATTCGCCGGGCGCGCGCGGGCCTCAAAGACCCGAACCGCCCCGTCGGCTCGTTTATATTCCTCGGGCCGACCGGTGTCGGCAAGACCGAGTTGGCGCGCGCGCTCGCCGAGCACCTCTTCGGCGAGGCGGAGTCGATGATACGAATCGACATGAGCGAGTATATGGAGAAGCACACCGTGTCGCGCCTGATCGGCGCGCCTCCGGGCTACGTCGGCTATGAAGAGGCCGGACAGTTGACCGAGCCAATCCGGCGCAGGCCGTATTCGGTCGTGCTCTTCGATGAGATAGAGAAGGCGCACCCCGATGTGCTCAACGTCCTGCTGCAGATAATGGACGACGGGCGCATCACCGACGCCAAGGGGCGCACGGTGAACTTTAAGAACACCATCGTCATCATGACGTCGAACATCGGCGGGCACCTGATAAAAAAAGTGCCGGCAATCGGCTTCAAGCCGGTTCCCGAAGAGGAGAAGAAGTTCGAAAGGATAAAAGACCAGGTACTGCGCGAGCTTGAGAAGAACTTCCGGCCCGAGTTCTTGAACCGCGTCGATGAGATAATCGTCTTCCACCCGCTCACGAGCGAGCAGATACGCTTAATCGTCGATATCCTGATGAAGCGCGTCAGCCGCGAACTCAAAGCGCAACGGATAGCGCTGGAGCTGACCGAAGACGCCAAGGACATCCTCGCCAAAGAAGGCTTCGACCCGTTGTTAGGGGCGCGGCCGCTGAGGCGGACGATTCAGCGGCGTATTGAAAACCCGCTGGCATCGAAGTTGCTCAGAGGCGAGTTCGCCGAGGGCGATGTGGTAGTCGCGAGTGTCGAGGACGGGAAGATTGTCTTTAACAAGGAACAAGGGGACGTTGTTTCCTATGAGTCCTAAGCTATTGTAAAACACACGCTCGGTTCATCTCCCGGGTTCATCTTTCGCAAGTTGGTTGTGGTTGGGGAACAACTTTAAGTCCGCCGCTCTTCCGCCAAGAAGATACGCGTGTCCGGAGTAAGGATAGCGTCTCAAGGCCGCCATATCTTCGACAAGCCCCGCCCAAATCGGATTAAGATGAATGTATCTGATGAGTTCGAGAAAGTATGTGTCCTCTTGGCGGATGATGGCCTTATAGCGATTTTGAAACAGATGTCCTACCCGCCTGTGTCGCTTGTTGACCTTGATATCATGCTTGCTTATAGTTATAATAATTTTTGGAGATTGAATGAAACATGCGGTAAAAAGCGCTTGGCGAGGAGTTGTCAAGATGACATCTAATAAAATCATGCTTCTTGTTGCTTGGATTGTCTTTACCGCTTGCATCATGGCCGCTTATAGCCTCAGCAAGGGAGAGGTCCGGGGCACATCATGGAAGCTAAGACTGAGCTTTAGCGCCTTTATGTCATTGTTTATAACAACAATTCTCTTTAGCGCGATATTTGATATTAGCAGCCCATAAGAACTACCATCAGGATTGAGCACGGATCGAACGGCGGACAACGCTTCGAACTTTTACCGAACTTTTACCCTTTTGAAGACCTCGACCTCCTCCCATTCGTGCTTCCTTGGCGCCTCGCCGGGGTCCGTAAACCTTCCTAAAGGTAATTGAGCTTATACAAGACGTCCAGCCACATGCGGATTGCGGCAAAGGCTATAACCACGCCGAGAGCCTTTTTTAGCGAGGCGGCCGGGACTCTCTTCGTATACTTTGCGCCTATTCTGGCGCCCGGCACGGCTCCTATCAGTACGGCTAGCGTTAGCAGATACGGGACTTGCCCTGTCGAAAGCTTTCCAATGGCCCCGAAAATCGACGCGGCAAAGGCTATTCCCAAAGTGCTTCCAATGGCGATTTTGGTTGGAATGCCAAGAAAGTAAATCATAAGGGGCGTAAAGATATAGGCGCCGGGCGCCCCGACCATACCGCCGATAAAGCCTATGGCAACAGAGATAAGAAACGCTCCGATCTTGTTAAATGCTATATCCTCAGGTGGAACACCTTCACCCACCTCTTTCTTGGGCAGCCACATGATGATAGCGGCAAAGGCGGCCATGAACGCAAAGATAACTAAGAGCGTCTCGCTTGAGGTCTGCTTCGAGTAAATCGAACCTAAAAGTGCCGTGGAAGCAGCGGTGACTCCCATAATAAGGACTAGGCTTCTTGAAACAAGGCGATTTTTGCTATGTGTAAGAACACCCGTAAGGGCCGAAGCAAAGACAACGATGATAGTAATGCCGGATACCTCCTTCATGGAAAGCGAACCAACATCAATCAATGGGGGCAGGTATAGAAGGAGCGGCACAAGGATAATGGCGCCTCCTAAGCCTAGCAGGCCCGAGAAAAATGCGCCGACAAGCCCTATCAGAAACAGTATTATGAGCAGACTCGTCTCGGCCATGACTCCGCCTTTCCGCAAAACACAACTCTAGCCGCAATCTGTTTTTCGACTAGAAAGTTACGACTCTGTCGCTTTCCTTAACCATCTCATGCATATCTTTTAGCCCACCGATAGGACAAGCTTGGGGCTCAAGCCCCCGTATCTTCTTTGCGCACGTGCCGCAGGAGAGGGTCTTGCCACCGAGGGCTTCTAAGTTTTTCATCATCTCGGTAATGGGAAACCGCTCGGTACCGATACGCTCCGCTTCAACACCGGGGCCGGTTAAAAAAACCTTTACCTCGTCTCCCGCTCGCATGGCGTGCTCCCCATAGCGAAATGCGTTCCATACGGTCTCCGGGTCGTTTGAGCTGATAATAATTCCTATTTTCATTAACGCCTCCTTGCTCCCGGGTAGGTACCTTTTTTTGTATAAGGACAGCAGGCGGGAGCCGGTAGGCTGCCTTGATACTTCTTATTTAGCACCTTTAAAATATCCGGCACTATCGGATCGACCAAAAAATAGCAGCGCAATCTTCCATCGTTGTAGTAATCGATGAGACCATACCTTCTAAGAAGTGCTAGGTGCTGCGATATGTTGGGCTGGCTTGCCTCAATAGATTCTTCGAAGTCGCTAACGCACTTTACCCCCTCTTGAAGTTGTTCCAGTATCTCTATTCTTATCGGATGGGCAAGGATCTTTAAGAGTTCAATCCTGTTTCCGGTCGCTTTCATGGATAGACCTTTCCGGTCGGAGCACAAAACCATCGTGATATATGCTTACATTATTACATATTTATATGTTGATGTCAAACAGTCGGGGACGTTGTTTCCTATGCATCCTAAGCGGTGCCGGGTGCCGGTACAAGCCCGAGCCCACGCTCAGTCTACCGATTAGCGCATAAGCACATAACTATCTGTAACTTTTCTGAGGACGCCGGCTTGGCAACGCAGCCCAGCACATCTCGAGAGCTTTTGGGATAGCCCGTGCTACCGACTCGCTTAAAACACGGTCGAAGAGCTTTACGTCTTCAACAACGACACCGATAATAACAATCTCCGTTTTTTCCCGACTCAGTTCCGCCTGCTCGGCCATGAAAATTTTTGAAAGCTCTATGGCATCGATTACACTTAAGCCGTGCGTTGAAACAGGTACTGCTTGAGTTTGGCATAGAGTTTCCGGGGTTAAACGCAAGACATCTCCCGGACTACCACCGCCCTTTACCGCGTCTACGATAATCACTTTAGAAGCACCTTTAAATGCATATATCAAGGTTGTACTATCTGTTGTCCGCAACACCTCGATAGAGGACGCATCCTCTTCGATGTTAGATACATCCAACTGCTTTATTTGCTGCCTTAATCGCCCCGCAATCTCGAAGCCAACCCCGTCATCACCGGCAAAGGGTTGACCGACGCCTATGACCCGGATGACTGATTTACTAATATTGCCGCTCGCGCTCTTCTCCACGCCAACCCTCTTCTCCCATGCTAACTTCCATATTCGATGTTGAGCTTAAGAAAGTGCGTCGCGCAAGAGATACAGGGATCATAGTTACGTATTGCCTGCTCGCACTTGTAAGTTGCCTCCTCGGTAGACAAATCAAGCAACGATGGAACAAAGTTTAAAAGATCCCGTTCGATACATTTTTGGTTCTGAGCTGTGGGCGGCACTATTTTAGCGCTCTCGACCAAGCCATCGACGCCGATCTGATAGCTGTGATAAAGAATCCCACGGGGCGCCTCAGAACAACCGTACCCTTTTCCCGCTTTCACGCAAACGTCGACCCTTGGTTTTTCGGGGGGCTCGTAGTTTTCAATAATACGCAACGCCTCTTCGCAGGCGTACAAGAGTTCGATACTGCGAGCGATTATGCTCATAAACGGATTACGGCAAGGAATAGGAATGCCGCTTTCCTTGGCCGCCTCTTGAGCTAAAGGCGTAAGTTTATCAAAATTTAAATTGAAACGCGCGAGTGGCCCGACTGAGTAATCGCCGCTTCCATTAATTACCGAATGAAGTGCATTGGAGTAATCGACTTGTTCTTCGATGAAATGACCTTCATATTCGTTAACGGAAATATCCAACCCTTTATTGGAGACTATGCGTCCCTCATTGAGGGGATACTCGTCTGGATGCCTTAAAGCGACAAATTCAAAATCTCTTTCAAAGTCGGGAAAATCCAGGCTTGCCGCCCATTTTGAGGTTTTACAAGAAGCGTCGATCGCCCACTTAAGGTCGTCCATAAGTGTCAAAAGTGCTTTTTTGTCGGGAGTCCGGTAAAAACCGCCGACACAAACATTTACGGGATGAATTTCTCGCCCTCCGACCAGAGTAACAATTTGATTACCGATTTTCTTAAGTCGCAATCCTTGGTTGACTATGTCCGGGTAATCCTGCGCTATTTTTAGCACATCGTCATATCCCAAAAAATCAGGGGCATGCAGCATGTATATGTGTAGAGCATGGCTCTCAATCCACTCGCCGCAATAAATAAGCCGCCTTAAGTCACGTAAGGCGCCGTCTACTTTTATGCCGAAAGCATCCTCGATTGCATGAGCGCTGCTCATCTGATAGGCCACCGGGCAGATACCACAGATACGCGCGGTTATATCGGGTACCTCCTTATATTCGCGACCACGCAGAAACGCCTCAAAAAATCGCGGCGGCTCATAGACTCTAAGCTTTAAATCCGCTACCCGTCCCCCTTTAATTTTTATATCCAAAGCTCCCTCACCCTCGATTCGGGCAAGGTTCTCTACCTTTATGCTCTTGGTTTTTGTGTTTTTTACTCTTTCTCTATCCGCGTCCCCGTTCTTTCTCATTTTGTCACCACTCCTTCCGCTCCGCGGAATTGCTTCTGAAACGGCTCTCGAAATGGCTCTGCCCAGGCATTGAAGAGGCGAAAGGCACGCTCGATCTCGGCGGGCGACTTATCTAATACCTGCCATCTTTCGCTAAGAGAAATCGTATTAGGAGATTCCATGGGGCCAAAACAACCATAACAGCCACGATGATAAGAAGGACACAGCGCGTCACAGCCAGCATGCACAACCGGCCCGAGACACGGATTATTATGCGCGACCATCACACATATGTTACCCTTCCTTTTGCACTCGACACATACGCTATGTGCTGAAACATTTGGTTTTCTATTGTTAAGTAATGCGTTTACGACTTCGATGAGTTGAAACTTACTGATGGGACAACCTCGTAGGCTCATATCGACTTTCACGTGGTCGGCAATGGGAGTAGAGTGATCTAGCGCGCTAATATGCTCGGGCGCCGGATAAACAACAGACGCAAACTCTCCCACGTTTTTGAAATTACGGAGCGCCTGTATCCCACCTGCCGTAGCGCAAGCACCTATCGTTATAAGATATTTAGAATTACGACGCACCTTCTGTATGCGCTCCGCATCATGAGGAGTTGTTATGCTCCCTTCCACCAAGGAGATATCATACGGGCCCTTTACGGTAAGTCGTGATGCCTCCAAAAAATAGGCGATATCCACCTTGCCGGCGACCGCAAGCAATTCGTCTTCACAATCGAGTAAACTCAACTGGCAACCATCACAGGAAGCAAATTTCCAGACCGCGAGCTTGGGCTTGCTCAGTCGATTGCTCATTATATCTCACGCCCTTCAAAGAAAGGCTTTATTTGGTCGTAACGAAATACCGCGCCGTCTTTGCAGACGAATTTAGGCCCGAATTGACAATGCCCGCAAAGTCCCACCGCGCACTTCATATTTCGCTCCATCGAAATATAAATCTTCTCGTAGGTCAGACCATATTTTACGAGTTCTTTTATGGTAAACCGCATCATGATTTCGGGGCCGCAAATCATCGCTATCGTCTCGTACGGGTCAAAACTAATCTTTGGAATCAAGGTTGTTACGACCCCCACGTTGCCACGCCAGTTTGAGCCGGCTGTGTCCACGGTCACCTGGATTTCCACATCGAATCCGCCTCGCCATCGCTCCAGCTCGCGCGCGTAGAGGATATCAGCCGGGGCACGGGTCCCATACAACAAGATAACTCTTCCATAAAGCTCCCGTTGGCTAAGAATGTGATAAATAGCGGGCCTAAGTGGTGCGAGCCCAATTCCTCCGGCAACAATTACCACATCATGTCCTTTTGATGCCTCTACGGGCCAATGACTGCCAAAAGGCCCTCTTACACCAAGCATATCGCCGCGCTTGATCTTTTTCATTCTATCGGTCACCGTACCGGTCGCCCTTATGGTGTGGACGATTTGCTTTGAGTTTAAAGGGTTGCCGCTGATTGAAATAGGCACCTCCCCAACGCCAAAGAGATAGAGCATGTTAAATTGCCCAGGCGCAAATGTAAAACCGTTAGCGGATCCGCCATTGAATGCTTCGATAATTCCGGCGGGAGGCTCCAGCGTCAATGTGAAAACATCGTTAGTCTCACGACGTATCTGCCGCACCTTGGCGGGGATTGGAGCCATTGAATCTAAAACGACTCGCGATTTCGTTTCGCCTACATGGGCTCTATCCAAATCCGTTATCGAAGCCACTATGTTCGCCCCCCTGTTCCCATGTGGGTTCCGTATATATCGAGAAGCTGGAGTCTCGATGCCCTCAGTCTTTGTATGATAATCTGAGCAAACCGCTTCATCATCTCATAGCCTAATTCGTGGTCTTCCTCGCACTTCGCGCGCAAGCATATCCCATTCATGGCAATAGCTCTTACGGTTTCAATTGCGCGGGCATCCGTGTGCCATAAAAATGGTGGAAAAAGCCAGGCCCAACCGACTATCTCGTCTTCCCCGATTGTTTGGAAGACAATGGTTCCTTGCTCGGGGATGTGCGTCTCCAGTGCTACGCGGCCGGAACGAATAAGATAAAAAGTATTCGCTTTTTCACCTTCACGATATAGAAACTGGCCGGCATCAAAGCGTACGCTAGCACCACACGACAGAATGGTTTCCATATGAGATTCTTCAAAGCCTCGAAAGAAAGGGTGTTCTCTTAAGATTCTTTCAACCGTATCCACAGCGAAGCCTCCTTGTATTGGGACCTATCGATCTTCACAAATAATTCCGACTTCTTCGGCAATATTTATCCCCACGGGACACCACGTTATGCAGCGTCCGCAGCCGACACAACCTAAAGCATCGAACTGATCGACCCATGCGGCAAATTTGTGTATTAACCAATGGCGATAGCGAGCTTTTGGTGTGGTTCGCACAACCCCTCCGTGAATGTAAGAAAAGTCCAATGTAAAACAAGAATCCCATTTTCGCCGTCTTTCAGCGTGCTTACCATCTAGATCGGTAAAATCTTCAACCGAAACACAAAAGCACGTCGGGCAGACCATTGTACAATTGCCGCAGGTTAGACAGCGTGATGCAATCACGTCCCAACGCGGATGCTCGTAATTTCGATAAAGCTTGTCTTTAATACCGTCAATATTTACCCCCGTGCCGTTCTTCAATATGGTGCTTAAGGTGCTTTCTGTAATCTGCTCCGCACTCGCCTCTCCTTCGCGAAGTTCTCCCAGCGGCACATCGCGCAAAATATCGGCGCCCATTTCCGTGCCGACTTCCACCTCAAAGTAATGACGATTGAACCCTTCGCTATCCGGCCCTATGATTTCCGTTAAGGAAAGATCGAACCCGGATGTTGCCTTTGGCCCGGTAGACAAAGACGGGCAAAAACATGTTTTACTAGATTGAGCACAATCGACTGCCACAATAAAAGCTCTATCGCGCCTGGATTTATAGGTAGGGTCAATATAATCGCCCTCCATGAAAACTTTATCTTGAACGGATATGGCATGAAGGTCACACGAGCGCACACCGATAAAAGCAAACTTTGGCGCTACATCGTTTTCTTTTTGAATCTTAAAACCGCTGCCGTTACGCTCTGCTTTCCATAACTTGGACACGGGTGGATGCAAGAACTTCTTCCACGAGTCCGCGCCGACGACATAGCCAAAAAACGCTTCGTCGCCGCGTTTTTCTAGGCGATAAGCACCAGGGCTTTGGGATTCGGTCCAGCCGATAGGTAGATCCTCAACACTTGTGATACTCTCATATGTAATAGCTCGGTCACGCATGGTCGGGCCTACCAGCTCGTAATTTCGATGTGCCAGGGCATCAAGTAGGTGCTGTAAATGCTTACGACCGACTATAGCTTTATCGCCAATCATTAATGGTAGACTGTTTCTCATTTCAACTCCCGGCTAACAATTTTAATCTCGATTCCGGATTCTAAATAGTCGCTCTCGATTAACATCATTGATAGTTTCTTAATTCTTAATTCAACTACTTATTTTTCATCCCTTCTTTTAAAAAAATATTGTGAACAAATGCACGTGGTGCCGTTGTGAGACTTAGTATAGGGGACGTCGGAATCGGTAAAGACAACTGTGGACTTAAGGCATATACTATATACGTATCAGATCGCTTAGACAATCCGACGTCCCACTATGATTCTATCGATCTGTCGACTCAGACACCAAAGCATCGAGTTCTTCGGTAAACCCTAAAATCTTCGCGCGCTGTTCCTCCAGGTTCACGGCGACATTGATGTCGGTCTCCGCAATCGCCGATTGCAAAGCATTCAGCCGCGTTTGATCCAAGCCCCCGTTCACGTCATCGATTTTCCCCAACGCGGTTGCGGCTTCCCGCAGGTGGGTGGTGGCTATGCCAAAGTTTCGCCGGTCCAAGTCAATCGCACTGCGATATAGCGCGGCGCGAGCCTCCATCAAAAGAGCCCGATTCATTTGAGCGGCAAGTCGCTCTTGTGTTTGTGCCAACTCATCCTCGACCGCTTGGAGCCGGCTTTCATAGTCGGCCTTTTGTGCGGCGACCTGCGCGCGCCCTTGCCGCCAGCCGCCGCCAAACAGAGCCGCCGCCAGCACAACCACGACGATAACGATGGTTAATATCCTCTTTCCTTTTGCGGGTTTTTTTGCCGCATGGTTCGCGTTGAGTGTCGATTCACGCTCGTTCATGGCCATATTTAACACCCTTTCGTCGCTTCTCTATATGCCTATTAGGTAATTATATATTCCGCGGCGGAAAATCATTTACCTTCATTTCAGCAAAGCCCGGCTGCCAAAACCTTTCATTTCCCCGATAAACCGCTCGGGAGCCGACAACCTCCCTTTCGGGATCTAATAAGCGGACGTCCCCGGGTTTTCGGGTTTTATTAAACCCCGTCGATTTCTTACCGATAATTATTTTATTATTACTCAACCGTGCCTTATGCTTTTACCGGCAATCATAGGTCGAAAAGGACGTAACTTCTTTGAAGCTCGTATTGTCGAATTTGCGGAAACTGAATAGGAAGCCGATTGCTCGTGCGGTCTTCATATTTGCCGCGATTTCACCATTGATCGGGCTACTTGCGCTTGTGTTTATCTTAAGTGAGAGCGCTGTTGCGACGGCGTCTTACGCTCGACCGTTGGCGGCGATACTATCGCTCGCGAGTATGGGCTTTGCGATTTGGGTTGCCTCCACGATTATTCGCGTCCTCGGTTCGATCGAACTCATCTCCGACCATCTTAAAGAACTCAAGGTCTCCGGGCGCTTCGACGGACGCCTTGAGGTCGATGAGATAGCTTGCGTGTCGACACTGGCCGATGAGGTTAACTCGTTTGCGGCAAGAATAGAGGAGAAGGAGCGGAAACTTAAGGTACAAGACAAAATGATAGCCGAGCGCGAGGAGCAAAACGCAATGCTTTGGCTGGAGATCGAGCATAATCTTAACCTTGCCAAAGAAGACGCCGAGACCGACCCTCTGACCGGGCTCTTTAACCGCAAAAGCATGGTCGTAAAGCTCGAAAGGGCGATGGCGGACGCCCAAATGAGCGGCAAGCCGCTATCGGTGCTCATGGCCGACCTCGACCATTTCAAAAAAGTAAACGATACCTATGGTCACCAGGTCGGTGATGAGGTTCTCAAGGCCTTCGCGAAGTTTCTAAAGAACGCCATTCGCGGGGACGACCTGGCGGTTCGCTATGGAGGCGAGGAGTTCCTCGTCATCCTACCTTCAACTCATGTCAAACACGCTATTCGGGTAGCCAAGCGCATCAACAAACGGCTCCCGGCATTCATAGCTGAGGAATTAGCGGATGTCGCCGCCGATTTAAAATGCACGGTAAGCGTCGGCGTGTCCGACTATCCGGCTTGCGCCCGGAATAAGGATGAGCTTATCGCGACCGCCGATAGTGCCCTTTACGAGGCCAAGCAGGCCGGACGTGATTTAATTATCTATTCGGGCGATATGGGGTGCCGCGACACCGTCTCCGCTAAAGCTTAGGGCTACAAGCCCATGAGCCCCCAACGGCGCATCTGTTGCCTGGCTTACGCCATCTAACAAACCCCTTGTATCGAGAACCTTGCGACCGAACCCGGCAACCGCTTTGCGGCTTGCCGGCGGCTCAAAGTTTAAGAGTCTCCCCGAAAGGCAACAATCTTAATATGAAACCGGACATCCCGCGACCAACTTAAAGAGATAACCGTTAGGGGTATTGCCGCAATTCGGCGCGGATGACGCTCGGCGTCCACGCGCCGCTAAGATAACAGGAGGACCAAGATGGCGGTCGACAAAAACAACGCACTCGAAGAAGAGATCAAGCTTGAACTCGCGAACTCGCAAGAGATCAAGGACTACGCCGAAAAAGTGAAGACGATGGATAAGGGCGAGATCGAAGCGGAGCTTGCGCGGCTAGACGCTGCGCTTGAAGACGCTGAAGATGAGATGAAGCAGATGATAGGGCAGACCGGCGTACATGTCTATGCGGTCCAGATAGAAGCTTCGCGCGAAGAGTTCGAGCGCGAGAAAGCCCGCATCAACGAGAAGAAACGGCTTGCCGCAGAGGCGCTGTCGGGCTAAGGCCGGCTTTTCATCGAGCCTGGACGAAACCGATGCCGAACGAGCCGCGAGCGCGTTGCCCTACCACACCTTATACCTGCCCTCGGCGAGTTCGGTCGTGAACGCGCCGATATTGGCGAGTTCGAGGTCGATGACCCCTTTTACGAGCGGCTCAATCTTGTCGATGGCTGCGCCGTGCTCTAAAATCAACTGCGCTGACGCGACGCGCGGCTCGTCGATGGGTTGGCCGATTTGGCTGCAGAGCCAAACGTAGACCTCGCGGACACCCTCGACGGAGTTATAGATCTCGTTGGCGACGCGGTGAGCGAGAATAGTGTATATCTTACCCACGTGGCTGACCGGGTTCTTGCCGGCGGCGGCCTCGGTGCCCATCGGCCGATTGAGCGCGATGACACCGTTGACGCGATTTCCGCGACCCACCTGACCCGAATCCGCGTCCTCAGCCGAGGTGCCTGTGACACTCAGATAGATACCGTCGAGGCCGCGGCCGGGGGCGTCCAGCATATTCAGGTAGACAAAGACGTTCTTAAAGTCGCGCTCCGTCTTGTCGTTGGCAAAAGCGGTCGTGTAGTCGAGCAGCTCTCGCTTTCTCTGGAAATACTCGTCGACGCTTTCGATATAACGGTCTATAAGGGGCATGGCGACGGTAAGGTGGAGTTCACGGCCGGCACGATACGCCATGACTTTGATATCCTCACCGGCCACTGGGAACCGCTCTTTAAAGGCGGACGAGTTGAGGTGGTGCTCGACGCCGAGAACCATCTTCTCGGTCGCACTGAGCGGCGCGTAGCCGACCGCGGCGGACGTATCGTTTGCCCCCAGCAACTCCCCCTCGCGGTTAAAGATATCGGAGAGTTCGGGTGAGCCGGGTTTGAGTTCAACGTCGAACTCGAAGTCATTATCCGGGTCGACGAAGCGCAAATTGCCCTGTATCCATTTTTTAGCCGCACTGACCGCTATTTTCTCGACCGGAACCCGCTTCCCATTAAACTCGAAAGTCGCCCTATCGCCGATGATAAGTCGCATCGGCTCGACGACCCGACCGCCGCCGAACTTGCGCTCGACCCCACCGGCGATGAGTAATCCCTTGTCTATATTGTGGTGGAGCACCCTTCCGCAGCAACTCAAATACTCGCGGCTGAGCGCGATTGAAATCTCTTCCATCACCGCGTCGCAGATGGAGTCGGGGTGGCCCACCCCTTTGCGCTCGACAATCTCGACCTCGTTCTCGAAGACCGGGTTGGCGCCGAGCCTCTCGACGAGAATATTCCGCTTCTTCTTCATCGCACAAACCTCCCGCGCGCGTAAGGCTTATCTACCAAAATCGGCTCCCTAGCGTGTCGTTCTTTAACGTTAAATCTTCGGCTTTTTCATCTTCTCACCGTAAAACTCGAGCCAATTAGTATTTATCCAATCCTTCGCGGCATAATGCGACTCGCCAAGTCCTCTTTTTATCATCTCGCGAGCTACGACGCCGCCGCGATGCGGGTACTTATAAAGCTGGGGCCTCCTTGAGCCAAAACCGTGCACATAATGGGTCAGCTCATGCGCTATGACGGCTTCGCAAACGATATCGGGTATATCCTTCTCCCTTAGAAGGCCGTTTATCCTAATCTCACTGACCCGCTCATCAACCAGGCGAATAGAGCCCAACCTACTTCTACATCTCTTACTAAAATGAATCATTACGTTCTCTGTCTTGGGAACGTCGGAGTAATATTCCGACCAAATCCGATCAAGCTTGCCCTGAAGCCACCGGTTGTCACGCATTACTATCCCCCGCTCATAATCCGACAAACACCTACACGACAGTTTACGGGCTAATTTCGCATTTAAACGACTCGGCGTCACCCCCATACGGGCCAGGCTCGGGCGGGTATCAACCTGGCCACTCGTCTCTCGATAATGTATAGGATGTACAATTGCATCATGTAATTGCAACAACAAGCGCTACTTCATAAACATGGCGGCTATGATTAGCGACTCACCCCACCCGTCCCGATACGCGCTTAACCTGCTCATATGAAATAGAATTCTACGGATGCCCGCGGTCTTCCCGCTTTTTACCAGTTATAATTTTTCTTTTTTATCGTTCAAGACCTGATTTCTTGCTTCAGTCCGATTAACGCTTGTCCTTAAAACCATGGATCAATAAGAGCTTACTCCACCAAAAGACAGTTTCCTATAAAAAGCGCCAAAAAGCGTTTAATCCGCTATTATCCGGGCAAAATTAATAAGAACGGCTAAGGCCGCCACTTGCTATCACGCGTGGCGTTAGAACCCGCGTCGGCGGGGATTTCGCGAACATATGCGTTTCGACCACTGAAAAGCAACAATGAACATCGAAGTTAAAAAAGTCTGGAGGCGGCAATGGCAAGGTCACGGGTTAAGCTGGGCGCGGTTTTCGTTGGTTGGGTTATCAGTTGTTTTATGCTTCTGGTAATGCTGGTCGGAACGGTAAGCCTCGCGCTATACGCGGGCTTCGACATCGCCCAGCTAATTAATGGCGAGCAAGTCATCGGCGGCTTTTATTTAAACTTTGCCCTTTTCATATCAGCGTTCACAGCGTTCTTTGCCGGCGGTTACGTCTCGGGTCGCATGGCCGCCGTCGGCGGTTCGATAAACGGCGTTTTAGTCGTAGTAACCAGCGCTTTAACGCTATTTTTCGCGGGTACGTTCACGGTTATCGTCGGTAACGCGCTGAGTATCGATGTCATGGGCTCGATTGAAGCGGTAACCGGGGCGTATAGGCCGCTGTTGATGATTGCGGGCGTCTTTGCGCTAGCCGGAAGCGTGTTCGGCGGAAGGTTCGGCGAAGGCTATATCGTCCGGCTCGACACGGCACTCACCCTCACCGCGCGCGCGCAAAACTCGCGCCAATCCCGCAAAACAACAATACCGGAGAGCGCGCCGGCCGCAAAATCAATCCCCGTTACGACCCCTGAAGACCCGCGAAGAGAAGAGCTTGGCCGTCCCCGGAGAGCAGGCTAGCGGCGCGGCGCACTACGCTGCCGCAAAGCTTTGAACGGCTCGACGGTTTCGCTAAAGAACGAGTTCAAACGACCTCCGCCGTTTCACAAAATCCGCCGTTGTTCTTGCATTAAACAGGCTGTTTCCTTAGTATATTTAAGATAGCACCATTAAGGCATAACAATAGACCAAGCCGTTGCGAGACTACACGAATGGAGACTGTTAAGATTGGCAGAAATTAGACCTTTTAAGGGCGTGTTGTATAACAAAAGCATCATAGAAGACCTATCTACGGTAGTCGCTCCTCCATACGATGTTATAGACGAAGAAGCCCATAAAACACTCTTAAAGAACAGCAAATATAATGTAGTGCGCCTGGAACTTCCTCAAGGTTCGTCGGCCGACGGCTCCAAGAACAATAAATACGCGAGAGCATGGGCCACATATAGCGACTGGCTCGAAAAGGGCGTCCTGGTGCGCGACTTAGAGCCGTCCCTCTATGCGTATGAACAAGAATACGAGGTCAGGGGTGTTACGATAAACCGAATCGGGTTCATCGCGCTCACCAGGGTCGAGGACTTCTCGACCGGAAAAATCAAAGCCCATGAGCGCACGCTCAAAGGGCCCAAAGCCGATCGGCTGCGTCTGATGCGCGCCTGCGGCACGAATTTCAGCCAGATTTTCAGCCTCTTCTCCGACCCTGATAAAAAAGTCGATGCGCTCCTTTACGAGCATACTAAAGAGAAGCCGCGCATCGATATCGAGGTCGACGGCGTTATCCACCGCCTCTGGACAATCAGCGACCCGGCCGTGATAGCCGATATACAAGAACTCGTGCGCGATAAATCATTATATATAGCCGACGGTCACCATCGTTACGAGACCGCCATCAATTATCGCGACGAGATGCGCAAGGCCACCGGCGATAATTCGGGCGAGGGCGCATTCGACTTTACGATGATGATGTTCGTCAACATGGAAAGCGAAGGCCTGACCATATTACCGACGCACCGGATGTTAAAAAACCTGCCTAAGATCAATAACGACAAATTCCGCGCGAACTTGGAGTATGTCTTTGATGTCGAGAAAATGGAGGCGGTCGATATGGTTATGGCCGGACTTGCGGCCAACGCGGACAAGCATTCAATCGGCGTATACCTGGGTAACAACACATTCTACCTGCTTACTTTGAAAAACGAAGCGGGTATCCTGCAATTGCTGGACGGCCCCGAATCCAAAGCTTGGAAACTTCTCGACGTCACCATGCTCCACCACGTGATAATCAACCGCGTCCTGGGGTTCGGCGGAACGAACATCGAGAACAGCATAAAGTTTACGACCGATGAAACCGAAGCCGTCGAACTGGTAAAAGGCGGCACCTACCAAATGGCTTTCTTCCTCAACCCGACCAAGGTCGACGATGTGCGCGGGATAGCCGGCGTGGGCGAGATAATGCCGCAGAAGTCGACTTACTTCTACCCGAAGCTCTTATCCGGACTGGTCTTCAATAGGCTCGAGTGGTAAAAATCAAACAAGCTCCGGGCGCTTGTCACCCGGAGCTTGTCCTCTTTGTATTCGACCATATTCAGTTGTAACGCTACCCGGTTGCGGCGCTATTTGATTTTCACGCTATTCGGTTGCGGCGCTATTCGGTTTTGAACAGACTATCTATCCTTCGGGTCAAATCATAATATGAGATATACCCCGCGCTTACGCTCTCGCCGTTGATAAAGGTCAACGGAACGGGCAGATTATGCTCTTCTATAAGCCTCTTGATGTCGGGAGGCAAACTCTCTTCGTTTATGTCGAAATAGTTAATCGCAACCGCGTCCCCGTAATTGGCCTTGAGCGGGTCGACTATCATCCAGTTTATCTCAGCCTGAGATAGGCCGTGCGAGCCTCAGCCAAAACCGCATGAGTTGCCGTCGTTAAATATATCTATTCTTATAGGCTTTGTTGCCGTTTCCATACTGTCCTCCTAAGCCCCTAGGGCTTCTTTGGCTATATTTATCATCTCTTGAGTCGCCTTGATCTCCCGGTTGAACGAATTTCGATACTCGTCAATGGCCACGGCGTTGATATGAACACCGGTCTGGCCGAGAATAAGGCGTTTTTCAGTCTCTATGTCTTCGAGGTTCTCGTTGAGAATCTCGAGTTCATCTTGGAGTTCCTCTTTGCCCATAGCTTTGATTTTTTCCCTATACTGCTTCACCTTCGTCGCATACTGGTCATCCATCATCGCATCGGTTTTTTCGGTTGCGCTCATGGCGGCTCCTCCTATCGCATCGTTATGGCGCCCATCGGGCACCGTGCCGTACAAACTCCACAGCCCGCGCATAAATCCTCTTCGATAGAGTAGTTGGGCTTCGTTCCAAATCCAAAATACGAAAATACTGTTTCACTCTGGGTGTCGCTGACTATCGCATTTGTCGGACACGCCCTCCGCGCCGGACAGCCCGGCGAGCGGTCACACCTGGATTGGTCGATTTCCGCCTTGACTGATTTCTTCTTCGCCATATATACCCCCAAGAACAATTGTTTATTTTATACCCCCTAGGGTATCGAATTAAGGTGTTATTGTCAAGTATTCCCTCAATATTAGCGTGATATTATATACTTATGCGATTGGAGTGATGGGGTACCCGGTGTGGGCAACAGACTAACCGCTCTTCAGGTCACGGCTCCTGAAGGTCAATTCGAGTATCGCAACGATGACGAGAAGCCCCGCCCCAAGCCCGAAAAACAGAGTCGCCGCATTGTGGTCGACATAAGCGAGCAGGAAATACACGCCCAACAGGGCCGCCGTTATCGCATAGCCGGTATTGGCGATAAAACCCACCCGCGAATACCTTCTGCCGACACCAAAAATGCTCCCCCGCGAAAGGTAAGCCTTGACGGCGTAGCGGAGGCGGATGAGAGCAATCAACCAAGCGCTTATAAACAATGTAAACTCAAGCCATTTCGGCAGTTCCATTGCAACCTCTAAATAATTAACCCGTAAACATTCTATCCATTAGATGATACTTTGTGTAACATCCTTTTATATACAACGTTTTCTATAATAATCCGGATACGCCTGCAAACTTACGAATGTTACCTATTACCGCCGGATCGATAAACATCCCTCTCCCTCACTGCTACTTCACAAGCCTGCTACCTCACAAGCTTCACAGTAGTCTGGTAGTAGCAGGCATTCTCGCCCTCGAAACTCATGATCGGTGAGGTAAGCCGGTTTACGGATTGGTGGTATTTCATCCAGCGGCCTTGCTCGATACTGACGACCCCGACAGGTACGCCCTCGTCGTGCCGCACGACTACCGCGAGGCTTCCCGCTTCGGATACGACTGTCGCCGCTCCCCCGTCTTCGACGCCGTTTGCGCCGGCGGTCTCAGGGTTGACCTTCGCTTCCAGCGGCGCGTCATGGTCTTGGGGCAACACCTGTGAGTGCACCCAGCGCCGCGAATGGGGCGTCAACAGGATAAGCGGGTACTCGTCGGAGCCCAGTCGCGGTCGCGAGAAACTCGTAATAAGGTTAAGACGCCCCGATTCCGTCGGGAAGACGCCCCCCTCATAAGGTACCGCCGGCAGGTTCGGAATTCTTTGGGGGCCTTCGCGGAGCGACGCCGGCGTGATGCCTTCCCTTTTGAGCGGCTCGAGAATCCGCTCCAGCCACTCGTCGGCGCTCCCCGCCATCTCGCGCCCGACACCCAAACGATTCGCCAGTTCCTGAAATATCTCAAAATCCGACTTCGCCTCACCGACCGGCGCGATAGCCGGGTTGACCGACCCGATAAAGCCGTGCCAGAAGCTCGCGACCACGTCGGTCTCTTCGAGAAAGGTCGTCGCGGGCAACACGATGTCGGCGGCTTCCGCCGTGTCGGTCATAAACTGCTCCACCACGACGACATAGTCCAAATCCTTGAACGCCCCGGCAACCGCCGGCGCGTCCGGCGACTGGTTGAGCGGGTTTGCCCCGTTGATAAACGCCATCTTTATCGGCGGGTCCTGCGCCTCGCGCAGCGCCGCGGCCAAAAGCGGCTTGGGGATGGTTCGCGAGTGCCGGGCGAACCTCTTGCCTTTTACCGCTTGGTTGAAGAGACCGTCGTTATCACGGCCATGGCTTACCCCGCCGCCGGCGACGCCTAAGTTGCCGGTGACCGCTCCGAGCGCATCGATCAAACGAAAAGTCTCGGCGCCCCACTGATAACGCTGTAATCCCCAGCCGCAAACAATTGCCGCCGGCTTATGACCGGCATACAACCGCGCCAGCTGCTCGATTTCATCGACCGGCACCCCCGACATCGCGGATAACTCGGCCATATCCCGGCTCTTGAGCATCTCCAGAAACGCCTCGGTGTTGTCGGTGTGCTCTTGCAGAAAACCCTCGTCGGCATTGCCGGATTGAATGATAGCTTTCGCAATCGCAAGCGCCAGATAACCATCCATACCGGGGCGCGGGCGCACTTGCATATCGCAAAAGCGCTTCGTGTCGGTTACTAAGGGGTCGATTAGGATGACCTTTGCCCCCTGCGACTTTGCCGACTTTAGAATCGGAATAAGATGAGGATTGGTATCAGCGGGGTTCCTCCCCCACAATAAGATCAACCTTGAATTTAGAAGGTCGTTAGGGTCATGACTCTCCCGCTTACCAAAATCTAATGTCTGACCGGCGATTGCCGCGCCTCCACATAAGCTCCCCGCGGCTTCGGTCACCCCACCGAGGAGGTTGAAAAACCGTTTGTTGAGCATTTTCAGAGCGCCTGTCGAGCCCGCGCTCTGATAGTGAAGGATAGCTAGACATCCGTACTTGTCAATCGTATTCTTAATCACGGCGGCCACCAGGGTGAACGCCTCATCCCAGCTCATCTCCCGCCATTGGCCGTCGACTTTGCGAACGGGTTTCAAAAGACGCTCGCCGCTGTAAACGCGGCGCATATAGTCGACCGCCTTGCGACACAAGAAACCGCGCGTTATCTCATGTCCTCGAACGCCGTTTAGGGCTACGAGCCTTCCACCGACTACGCGAGCGCTCACCCCGCAAGTATCAGGGCAATCCCTCGTGCATGTCGTCAACACTGTTTTACTATCAGACATTCAGACTCCTTAAAATTTAGAATCTCGAGAATGACTACCCCTTGGGCACGTGCCGCCCCTCGCCGCTAAGTTATAGAGTTTCGTACCGAATATTTCTAAACGATAAGGGTAACGCTTCTTAGCCGCCGCTAGCGCTTACATTATTTCCTATTGACTATTTGATTAACGTGGTTGTTTGCGGATACAATAGATATGTCGATGATAGCACAACTTTCCTGGGCGATTTTAGGAGGGGCAACCATTAATTTTGAATACCTCGCCGCGAAGAGCGGCAATATAGAGCGCCCCGAATATATCATCTCGTCTGAGCGATTTGCTGTTATGAGAGATAGCGAAGGTCTAGCCGTCGGCGAGATAGCGGGCAGAGACAGTGTCGCCGCTATTATCAAGGCGTGCGAGGCACACGACATAGATGCGGTATTGCCTACCGTCGTCTACACCGGCACGGAGTATGGCGATTGGGGCACACCCTTGCGAAACATCGAATTCCTAAAGAAAGCGCTTGGGCAACGATGCGCCGTGTTCGAGCCGGTCTTTTTAGGCAATCCCGAACTTTGGGCGGCGCTCAGCGGCAAGTATGCGACAGTCATAGCCCAAGAATTCGGCGTCTACTCACCATGCTTGGCATGCCACCTCTATATGCACCTGTGTCGCGTGCCCCTGGCCAAAGCGCTAGACAACGCGCCTATTATTTCAGGAGAGCGCGAGACGCACCAGGGAGTCATTAAGCTTAGTCAAACGCCGCTCGGTATCGACGCCTCGGTCGAGGTGCTCGCCTATGCCGGCATCGAGCTGCTCCTCCCTGTCCGCCATATGGAAGACAACGCTGAGATAAGGCGCCTGGTCGGCCCCGGCTGGGAGCAAGGCCAGCGTCAGCTCGAATGCGTCTTAAGCGGCAATTATGCCGGCCTCGATACGGATGTCGCTTATGACGAAGGAGCCCACCGACGATATCTCGACGAATTCTTGATACCGTCCGGCAAAGCCGTAATCGATACGTGGCGTACGAACGCCACTGTCGATTACTCTCGGATAGTTAAGGATATTTTGAAAATTGTCGCCGGTTCACGAGCATGAAAGCGATTCTGATTATCCTCGATGGGCTGGCCGACCGGCCTTGGCCCCAGCTCGATGGAAGAACACCATTGGAAGCCGCGCATACGCCCAACCTCGACAAGCTGGCCGCTATGGGGCAGACGGGGCTTCTACAATCGCTCGGACGGGGCCACGCACCCGCGAGCGAGATCGCGCACTTCGTTATCTTCGGTTACCCGCAGGAAGATTACCCCGGGCGCGCCGTCTTCGAGGCAACCGCCGAGGGACATGTTTTAACCGGTGACGAGGTAGTCTACCGCGGTCTCTTTTCATCGGTTGAACAACGAGAGGGCGGCCTGCGGGTAATGCGGCGCTTTATGGGCGCCGATGATGACGCCTGCGCCGAGCTGTCCAAAGAGATAGCGCACTTTGAGAAAGACGGTGTTTCGTGTGAATTCATCTTCAACACGCGCCAGGAGGGCATTCTTTTCTTGCGCGGCGGGGCGAGCGAGGATGTCACCGACGCCGACCCGTATATCGAAGATTTGCCGGTCATCAAGGTAGAGCCGCTCGAAGACGCGCGCGAACCTTCGAGCGCGGCGAAGACCGCTGCTTGCCTCAACTCGTATTTAAACATGGCCTACCGGCGTCTCTCGGAGCACCGCATCAACAAAGAGCGCGCGGCGAACGGCTTGCCGCCGGTAAACTTCCTCCTGATAAAGTGGTGCGGAAGAAAACGCTTCTTGCGCCCGTTCGAAGAACAAAACGGTTTAAAAGGGGCGAGCGTCTCGACCGGGCTTATGTATAAAGGGCTCGCGGCCGAGATAGGGATGGACTGGATTGGGACTAAATACCTCCCCGACTGGTGCGATGACCTGGTAAACCGGCTCAAGTTAGCCGAAAAAGCTCTCGATGACGGTTATGAGTTCATCCATGTCCATACCAAAGGCCCCGATGAGGCGGCCCACAAGAAAGACCCCGCACTCAAACGCGATGTCATAAGCAGTCTCGACGAGGGGCTCGGCTATCTCTTCGAGAACTCTCTCATCAGCGACGATAATCTTATCATAATCACCGGCGACCACGGCACCCCGAGCGGCACGCGGCTGCTCCACTCCGGCGAGCCGGTTCCGCTCCTTATGCTCGGCAGGTATACCTACGCGGACGACGTGAGGGTTTTTAACGAAAAGTCATGCGTTTACGGAAGTCTCGGCAGAATCGAAGGGAAAGAGATGATGCCGATCGTCCTCAACCAGCTTGACCGCATTAAATACATGAGCGCGAAGCTGCAGCCGTTCAACGGTATCTACTGGCCAAAAGAGCTTAATGCGTTTGAGGTGGAAGAAGAGAGTTGAGCTACGAAGAATCCTTCATCAGGAGAGCTTGTTTTAGACTCTCAAAGCTTAAGTCCTCCATGGCAAGCTCCGAGTAACGCCTCCCTATCTCGTTGACGCTGTGAGAATCCGATGACTGGATATAGCGAACGCCGTTGGTGCGCGCACGCAAAATCTCGCGGCTCTTCTTGTCAACAACCTCGATCGCCGACAACGGGGCGTCTTGGACGAGGTACTCGACGATGGGGCGGTTCATCAGGGAATAATCCCCGAAAAAACGGTCGATGTGGGCGATAAAGGTCATCCCTCCCAGCAAAGCGACCTTTTCCGCGACGCGCGCAGGGTCAAATTCGATAAGAACTCTCGGCAACAGCTCAATGATGCGCTCGGCCTTCGGAAAGTCTAAGAAGCCCATCAACTCCTCGAACCCGGCTTCAGCCGTATCGGGTGGCAAAAGCGTTATCAGATGAACCTCTTCGCTGCTCCAGGTGATTTTAAGTTCACTGCCGGCGACGACCATCAGCTTTTGCGCGCCCCCCGTAGACAACTCTTCGGCGGCGTCATAGGCAGCTCTGAAAAACTCCACCGCAAAGTGGTCGCTTATGCCGAGCACATCGAGGCCCGCAAGCTGAGCCGCCCGTACGATATCGGCGGCGCTTGTGTCGGCGTGACCCCGATAGTCGCTCGTTATTATGGGGCTGTGATTATGAAGGTCTATTTTGTATTTCTGCATAATTACCGCGATTCAAATCGCCGGGCCTTATTACCTGCCTATACTGGTTAATTATACCAAACTCAGCTGCCGGAATAAATCGCGCCGGTCAAAAGTAAGGCGTTGAGCGTTAGACGTTGCCGAGGTGGACGAAGTCGAGCTTCCGCTTGGCGATTGCCTCTGCCGTGCGCAATGTCTCGATTGGGGTAGGGCCGGCCGTCATCTTATACGAGGGGAAATACCGGCTAAAATGAAGCGGGGTGTCTTTGCCGAGCTTATTCGCAACCCAATCCACCAGCTTTTCGATATCCTCTTTCGCGTCGTTAAGTCCGGGGATGAGCAGGTTGGTGATTTCGATGCGGCACCCGGCTCTCTTCACGGTCTCGGCGGTTTTCAACGGGGGCCTGAAATGGCCTCCCAGCAGACGGTAGAAATCTTCGTTGAAGCCTTTTATGTCGATATTCATGGCGTCGACGAGGGGGAGCAGCTCCCGCAGGGGCTCTTCCAGCACATAGCCGTTGGTCACCAGAACGTTGTAGAGGCCGGCCTCTTTGACCAGAGCCGCGATATCTTTGACATATTCGTACCAGATAAAAGGCTCGTTATAGGTATAGGCCACCCCAATGCATCCGCCGGGGGCGTATTGCTTTGCTATCTCGACTACCCGCTCGGGGGTCATCTCTTCAGTCAGTCGCTCCAGCGCGTCCTCGACCGCAAGGCCCGGGGCGCTGTCGCGCGGTTGAGCGATACTCCAATTCTGGCACCATGGGCAGCGCAAGTTGCAGCCGATGCCGCCGATTGAAAAGATGGTAGAGCCCGGATGAAAGTGGTAAAGGGGCTTCTTTTCGATGGGGTCGAGATGGGTCGAGCTGACGCGGCCGTACCCCATGGCATAGAGTACCCCGCCTATGTTCTTGCGTATGAAACAAAAGCCGGTATCGTCGGGCTCGATTAGACATAGCTGCGGACAGAGCCTGCATCCGACCACATCGTCGTCGCGTTTTTCGTAGAAGCGCGCTTCTTTCATAATAGTATTCTACCCCAGCCCGCATCTGGGGTCATGGGCTTAGCAAAAAAGATCGCCGAATAAGTGTGTCCGTCTAACCATGCGACACCGGGAACCCTACTTACCGCCTTCTTTTGGCTGGTGGTGCATATGCCACAGACCGCGCCTACCCCCGCATTTACAAGCATGGGGACCCTTATGCATCAGCATAGCCTTACCCATCAGCTTGAAATAGGACAAGAACAAGCAGCCCAGAAAGAGACCGAAGATCACCACGAGCGGCCCGGTATCGGTAATCGGCTCATAGTAGACGCTCTCGGGCGTGACGGTAATAAATCCTACGGGCTTTATGTGCGCGCCCATTCCTAAGCCGCTTCCTTCGCCCTCTTGTTTCTCTTCCGCCTTCATCTCGCCTTTCCCGCCGCCGCCGCCCCATCCGTATGATATCTTACCAACCGGAATTATTACTTTGTCGCCGGCTTGGCGGGATTCGCCAAATATGGTCTCCGTGTTCATCTTACCGATTTGGCCTACGACATTTGCGACCATGTGCTCAAACTCAGACAAAACAATCACCACCTCCGTGTATTCTTCTTAGATATTCCCAAAGTCTTGATGTTTTATAGGCTAAAACCCCGGTAACCCACAAAAGAATTGCAACACCAGCCTCTTATACGGTTTTCTTTTAACAATCTTTATAATTTATCTGGAAGCGGTTAACTATTAACTAAGCATGTTCTATAATATTGGCAAAATAGCTTTTTCCGGCAATCATTGCGGCACCTATTGGGGGGTCCTTACTTTGGCCAAAGGTTCTAGTAAGGTTGAAGCTTGGCAACTTGTATTATCTATACTCTATATTCTCCTCGGAACCATCATCGGCGTGCGCTTGGCCGCCGAATTTTCAGGCGGCGCGAAAACTTCATCGTTAGCAATCGAAATCCTTTTATTGGTCGCGGCAACCATTGCGATATGGGCGTTCACTTATGGCTATTCAAAGCGAAAGACGATAAAGAAAGAGAAAGACCTCGCCAGAAACTCCATCAGAAAAACCTTCGAACTCCTCAAGACCGCCAACCGCACCCTCGACAACATCGATATGAAAGCCGCGACCATCCTCAACAGCAACACCGATAAAGACTTGGACCGGGCGCTTGCGCACGAGTTTGTCCAAAACATCCGCACCCAAGTCGTCGAGATATACAACGATATAAGCGTCTGCATCGAGGAATGGCGCATCGTTCTCGAAGAGGAGTTCGATGAGATAGAGCGGCGTGAGCGCCAAATAGACAAGCTGGTCATCGACCAAATCGTCAAGACGCGAAAACTCCACGAACTGGAACGCAAAAACGACGCCGATGCAAAAGAGATCGATATCCTCAGAGGCGACCTGGACAGGCTGGCCGAAAAACAGCGGGTCTCGCGGACGAGCATCTTGAGCGAGTCGCGAAAACTGGTCGGAGCGCCCATAACCACTATCATGGACATCACCAGCGCTTCTTACTCCATAGGAAAATTCGAGCCGGTAATCAAACAGCCGGTCTATGTCAGCAAGAGCACCGACGTCGAAATTGAAAACACCCGGTAGCAACGGACACGTTGGATTCCTTAGCCCTCACCGGCACCCGGCGAATCGGGCAACTATTCTAACGTTTCCTTCTTTCTCCTATTTCTCATGAGCACAAATAACTGCCAGCCGATAAGTATGAAGACGGCGGCGGCGGCGGCGATGGTAATCAAATCAAAGGTGGAGTAGCTCGAGCTTCCCTCGACCTCCCTGGCCTGCTTTAAGCCTATCTTCCACTCGTCCGGCTCAATCCTCGTGGTGGAGGCGATATCGCTGAATTCGATTTCGCTTATATATGTGACATCCGGATAGATTCCCTTGTAAACGCTGTCTACATCGATTTTTACATACTGCGTCTGTGTCGGCTTGACTTTGAGAAACTGCATCTCCAGGCGGTCTTTAAGTTCGAACTGCTGTTTCGTGCCGTCGCTGAAATAAACGGTAACATGACGCGGGCGGTTGAAATACTTGTACATGCTCTCCAGTTGACCATACCCCGGGATTATGCGAACTTCCCTTATCCATTTCTTTTTCTCGAAGTACGCTATAAACCATTCGCCCTTACCGGGACCCCCATAGGCCCAGGCAGTCGAGAAATCCTCGTCGAAGAGGTTGGTTCCCTCAAAGATAGTATTGCCGTCAGTGTAGACTAGGGATACCCTCAACCGCGACAGCTGCCTGCTTTTCTTGCCGAAAAGCTCGACGCTAATCTCCCCGCTGGGCTCAAAGTTATCGAGGGTCCATCGCATTTGATTTTGACTCGGCTCAAAACCGACCGGCTGTATCGCATACTTGCCGGTAACCTCCCCGAAGCCCTTCGGATATACCACATTCTGTTCGGTCACGCCTCCGGCCAGGTGTAGGATGTAATCCGCATGGCCGACCGTGCCTTTCCAACTCGCCGCCGGCGCCAAATTAATTAGCAACTTGTTCTTTGACGGTGATATCCGCAGCCAATAGCGGTGTACGACGATTCGGCGCTGACCCTCCGCTAAAAACATTTCGTGTTTATGCCAGTTTATAGTGCCGTTCATAAAACCTAGCTGCTCATCATTGGTCTTAGATGTCTTGACATCGACCGGCTCTCCGTCTACATAAGCGCTAAAATTATAAACCCCGTACTTTAACTGGTCTTTGGTGTTTATCTCCTCCGGCAAGCCGATAAAAAACGTCTGAGCTTCGCCGGAATTATGGAATTGATATACGTTTTCAACCTCCGCATAACCATAGCGCAGCCATACCTGCATGACCTGGCGTTCCAGGGTTATCGAAGCGCTCTCTTTCGCCTTTAGGGGAAGCCCCGAAGAACCTAGATACATGCTGTTTGCTTGCGCGATTGCGGGTATGAAGAGAACGAAGAGCGCGGTAACGAGTAAGCTAAAAACGAACCTTTTATTGTTCATCCAGTCCACCTTGCCGATATGGCCCGCTTGATCCTATCGGCCAAACATTTTGGCCTGCCGACTCCATATCTTAGTCCATTTTATAAGATTTCCGGCTAACAAGCGATGATTTGCGAGATTATCCGTTGGAGGCTTTTAATTGCGTTCAGAATAGAACGCTAAAGGTTCTCTATGTTGTCCTGTAAGTTCTCGAGAACCGCCAAGGACCAGCCTAGAAAGCCCATGAAGAAGAAGTTGTCTTCATCATGATCTCCGATATGCCAGAGCGCGTGCGCGGTCTCGCCCGGACTAAAGCCTATCCAGGGGATTGATATCTCGACCAGAATTTCCTCGACGTCGAGGACCAGGTCTTCGAATTCGTCGTCGAGGCTTATCATCCTGTCTATATGTGCGATAAGGTTGGTCGTCTCCACCCTCAGTTCGAAGAGGTTGTCGACAAAATAGTTCGACACATCCTCGGGGCACCCTTTGGCTATAAGTTTGCGCATTAGTTGTCCGCTTTGGCGGCGCGTGTGCGCTTTTAACTCATCGTCCAGCCCATTCTCTAAATCGGGGCTCTGCAAACTTTCGAGTATCTCATCCAAGTCATCCGTCGCTTCAGCATCCTTGCGACCCTCGTCGTCATACCACTTATCGGTCATCGCATTCAACCTGTCCATTAGCGTGTAATAGCCGCGGGCGAAGCGCTCCGAAAAGTAGCGCAGCGTCTTAACCGACTCGCGCAGCTCCAATATCTTTTCAGCGAAATCAGTCGTGGTCTCGACTTTGAAAAGCTCGACGAGCTTGGTATTAAAATCGAGCGCCTGGAGATACATCTGCGCCAGATTATACGCGGGCTTGGCGGCTATCATCGCCGGCACCCGGCAATCGACGAATTGCCTGTATATGGCCTTGTTCGTTCTCGACAAAGCGTTTTCACCATTCGCGGCCTCGGCGAGGTCTTTATCCCAGTCCATCCATATCCCTTCAAACTTCCATGTTCACTGCTAGTATCGGTAGCGCCGTAAACATCATGAGCTTCACGGCATACTACCAAATCGTAGCGAGTTCTCGCGGCGCATCACCATTATGCTTACCACCCGACACTCGCGGTCAATAGATGCAGCATACCACGCCCGGCGCGCACCTTCAAACAGCCGGCGCTCGGTCGCCTGTCATAACTGCGGGGTTAAACTCGTCTTGGCCAAGAGAGGATAAGGGCGTGGTCGACCGCGAGGCGAATCTTGCCGGTTAGCCGAAATAGCGCCCGCGCATAACCTCGGAGACTTCGCGTGTGAGCGTAAACGTCCGCTCGGCTAAATCCCGCCTCATGGTTCCGGTACCGCAATTCGGCGTTATGAGCGCGCGCTCGACGATAAGGTCTTTGTCGATGCCTTTATCGACGAGAAGCTTCATGCCGGCTTCAAGCCGCTCGACGAGGCTTTCGGCGGTCTCGCCGGCTACCTGCTCGGGGTCGGGCAGGCCGGATGGGACTATACCCCAGGCCAGCGCGCCCCCGCGCTCCAAAAACGCCTTCAGTTCGGCGGGATAGAGCGCCACGGTTTCGCTATAATCGTAAGCGTCGAAGCTTATGACGTCGACGGCGGTCTCGGTCAGCAAGCCCCAGTCGGTGTTGCCGCAGCAGTGGATGCCGGTGAACGCGTCGATGGTGTTGATTATCTCGTCTAAGTACCGTATGACGTCGTCTCTGTTGAGGCTGACGTACGCGGAGCCTATCTGCATAAGATACGGGTCATCGATGAAGATGAGCGCCGGAAGTTCGGGGCGGACTTCCCTAAATTTCTCGACCTGGTATTTGCCTTTCAGCGCGAGCGTTTTAAGAATACCCTCGCGAAGAATATCATCGTAGAACCCGGGTTTCTTGTCGAGGTCGGCCACGGTAAAACCGAGCGTGAGCGGCCCGACGATGTGTCCCTTGAGCATCCTTATCCCGGGATACTCCTCATCCTTCAGAATATCGAGAAACCGGTGGAGCCCTCGGGCGTACTCGCCGCTTATCGCGAGCGCGTCGGCGTCGTCGTTGAGGTAACTCTCATAGAGCGTTTCGAACTCGCCGGCTATGTCGCGCGTCTGGTCGAAATAGCACCTCCGCTCGGCCTCGTCTACTACAAGACCCGGCATCCCCTCTCCGTACTGCGCGTAAATGCTCTCCCGGTAACTGATGTTCGGCAGTTGCGGCCACATCGGTATCTCGCGCAGGTTGTCGAGGACCAGCCGGCACGCGGCCTCCGGGTCGGTGTGGGGTACGCTTCCTATCGCCGTCGCCATACATCCGGCTTCAATTGACACGGTCGTCTCCTTTAATGCTTACACGATACAGGCTCCATCATAGTCGATGAAGCCTGTATACATGATAGCATTTTATGTTAGAACATCAACTTGATGGCCCTTACCGGGCAGGTGTCGATGCAAAGCTGACAGAAATTGCACTCTTCCTGGTCGAAGAGGAGCGTCCAGTCATCGACGTTGATCGAGAGCGCCCCGGGGCGACAGACACCGACACACGAGCCGCAGTCGACGCAGATGACCCGGTCGACGACGATGTCTTTGATGGCCTCCTCGACGGTGACGTGCTGCTCTTTGAGAAACTCGATAGCTTCGCCTATCTTCTCCTTCGGGCCCTCCAAGTCCATGACAAGGGTTCCTTCGTTCTCATCTATCTTCGCGCGCAGGATATTCGGGATGAGACCGTAATCTTTCACCAGGTGATATGTGATTGGCTTCCCTATGCTCTCTTCCGGGAAGTGAAGGACGATTTTTTTCTTCGCCATTTAAATCTCCTCCTCTGACACGATCTCAAGCGGCTTGAAGGTGCTGTCCATCGGGAAATTCTGAATCGGCTCCTGAAGGAAGAACTTACCCGCTTCGACCCACTCCTTGAGCGTAGCCGCTATCTTTCTCGCCTTGCTGTAGCTGGATATCGGGGCGGTCCGAACCTGCTTGCCGTTTATCTCTATTTTCCCGCTTCGAAGCTGGGCGTAACTAACCTTGCCCAGATTCGGCCGCGAGCGCTGCCGCACGCTATAGTCGAATATCGTAGCATAGATATCTTTATCCTCAATGCTCGCTTTTTCGACTACATCCTCATCGAGAACCGGGATCGGCACGCCCACGCCCACAAACAACGAGGCGCCGTAGCCGTGGAAGACCGCCGCGCGCATAAATTCGGTCTCCATCTGCTTCAAATCACCGATGAGCGCGAGCGTCCCCGCCGGCGCTACCGGCACACCGTTCTCGGTCCGCGCCTGCGTCGGGTTGAACTGCGTCCCCTGCCAGGCCACATAGCCCTGCGCGCCGCCTATAAATATCCTCGTCCCGATACCGATGGTACGGTAGAACGGGTCGTTAATGAGCGGGCTCAGCCGGCTCGCGCTGCAGTAGGTCGCGTTGCCCAGGCGAGGCATAAGGGTGCTCATATACGTGTACATAATTCGCGCCGACGAATTCACGGCGACCGCGTAGTTCTGGTAGGCGTTTCGCGGGTTAAAGAGATAGGCTTCGTTTACCACATCCTTGTTGATATAGGTGGTTATCTCTTTTCGCGGATAGCAATCGGTGCCGTATGCGGTGGCGACTAATTTTACTTTCTTGCCGGCAATCAAATCCTCGATGACGTGCGCGCCGCTATACGCCATACCGAGTGTCTCGGAGAGTTCGGTCGCGCCGACGTAGGCGTCGACAGCGGCGAGGCCCGCATAAGCCGGCACATCGTTTAGCCACACTTTGGCCATCTTTATCGGCGGGTCGGAGTGGCCGAAATTGATGAACGCGCCCGACGAGCACATGGGCCCAAAAGTCCCCGTTGTTATAACATCTACCTTTTGTGCGGCTTTCGCCACACCGTCCTCCTTGACGATGTCGATGATTTCTTCCGCGGTTACGACTACCGCTTCGCCCCGTCTGATTTTGTCATTAATCTCTTCGTAAGTCTTTGTGACGGCCATATCAACCTCCTTTTCACCTTTGACTCTGTCTCCCTGTCGGTTGCGGCCGGCATAAACCGCCCGCAAATAAAAATACCCCTCATCCCGTATGGGACGAGAGGAAACTCCCGTGGTACCACCCAAATTCAGCAGGCATATTAATTGCGATAGCGCGTCTACTCAACTGCGCTGCGCCGCGCCGCAATACTCCACGCGCTTAGCACCGACACTTATTAGCGCTGGTGCTTAAGATGCCGGCGTTTCGCCGGCGATGCCTGCCGCACTCTTATCCGCATAACGGGCGGAAACCCGTCCGGCTCTACTTGGGCGCTCGCCCTTTCTTCCGGAAGCTCCGAGACCATGTTCGACCGCATCACCGCCCCGGCTTTCACCAACCCCAGGTCGCTTCTCGCGTTAATTGTCGGTCTACTCATTCTCTTTGTCGCTAATAGCTATATGTTTTGTCTTACGCTAGCACGCCTTTGAGCGGGTTGTCAACATAGTTAAATTCATATCTTTTTAATAGGATTTTCTCAAACTTATCATAGAGTTTCTATCTCGTAAGAATATGTGATATTGGCGGCTTGCGGTATGGCAAGCATGGTCATGCGCACCGAGCAATACTTCTCTTCTGAAAGCTCTATTGAGCGCTTTAGCGCCTCCTCGTCTATATTGTCGCCCTTGACGCGATAGACCAACTTTATCTCGTTGAACGATTGGGGATACTCCTCGCGCCGGCTCCCTTCTACAGCAACGGAGAATTCGCGCACTTCTTGGCGCTTCTTCCTCATGATGGAGATAACGTCCATCGCGGTACACCCGGCCAGCGCGATTAGTAGCAGCTCGGTCGGTTTCATCCCGACACCCTCCCCGCCGGCCGCGGGCGGACCGTCCATGACCACCGCGGAATTGCGCTCGTTTATCCCGACAAATTGCAGCCCGTCCACCCATTTAACGTTCGCTTTCATATGTCGCTCATCCCTTTCTTGAAACCCTATTTAAATATCGATAAAGGTTTCGATGTGTCCGTCAGATAACAAGAGTAGCCGTTGTCGGTATTATCTCCTTATCTCCCTATATGTCTGCCGGTAAACCCGCAATCTCGCTTAAAGACCTTCCCTATGCAAGCAGGCGCTTAAAATACCGTTAATTTGGGTATATTTTGCTTGATTTATACCGAGGTAAAGAAAGGAGACCTCATGTTGGAACTGACCGATTTAAAGGTAGAGGTTTCTGGAAAAGAAATCCTGCACGGGGTCAACCTTACAATCGACACGGCACAGACGCACATCCTGTTCGGGCCGAACGGCGCCGGGAAGACGACGCTTCTAATGTCGATAATGGGTTTTCCGGAATATAAGGTTACCGGCGGCCAAATACTCTTTAACGAAGAAGACGTTACGCGCCTGCCGCTACACGAGCGGGCGCGGCTCGGGATGGGGATGAGCTTCCAACGACCGCCGACGATTAAAGGATTAAAGACCCGCCAGATAATCGAGCTTTCGGGGCGCGGCGGGGCGAATATCGACGAGATAGCGGGGGAGGTAAATCTCGGGTACCTCCTCGACCGCGATGTCAACGACGGTTTCTCGGGGGGTGAGATAAAGCGCTCCGAGATAGCGCAGCTCATAGCGCAACAGCCAAACTTCGTCTTGCTCGACGAGCCGGAGAGCGGCGTCGACCTCGAGAACATCTCGCTCTTGGGAAGCGCCATCAACAAGCTCCTGCAAAAAGACATGAAGCGCCAACGCGTCAACTCGTGCCTTATTATCACCCATACCGGCTATATCCTCGATTACGTCGAGGCCGATGTCGGGCACATCCTGCTCGGCGGGCGAATCTCCTGCTCGGGAAACCCGAGGGAGATGCTCGGGCACATCAAAAAAAGCGGTTATGAGGAGTGTGCGATATGTCCAAGCTGCTAGATGATTTGACGAAACGGGCCGAGGCGGCCGTCGACAAAAAGGCGCCCTTCGGCGAGGATATCGATTTGAAGAAATATATCAAGCCGTCCGAACGCTATGAGTATGTCGAAAACCTCGAGACCCTTAGCGCGGAAGAAAAAGAGCGCCTGATGGCCGTCGGCATCGACACTAAGGCCGAGCAGCGCTCGGGAAGCTTCATCCAGCACGACACGACGGTTAGGCACCGCGACTCGACGCAAGAGGGCGTCGAGGTGATGGGCACCGCCGAAGCGCTCGCGAAATATGACTGGATGGAGGAGTACTGGTGGAAGGCGGTCGCCGTCGACCAGGATAAATACACCGCGCACGTCCAGCTCCACCAAAACGACGGCTATTTCATACGCACGCTGCCGGGGGTGAAGACCACCTTCCCGCTCCAGGCCTGCCTCTACCTCAAAGAAGAGCAAATCACGCAGAACGTCCACAACATAATCATCGCCGAGGAAGGCTCGGAGCTTCATATTATCACCGGCTGCACGACCGGTCCGCACGTCAAAGAGGGCATCCATCTCGGGGTCTCGGAGTTCTTCATCAAGAAAGGCGCCAAGGTCTCGTTTACGATGATACACGGCTGGAACGAAAATGTCGCCGTGCGCCCGCGAACCGGTATCATCATCGATGAGGACGGGGTCTTTCTCTCGAACTATATCCTGCTCAGGCGGGCGCACTCGCTGCAGATGTACCCCAACGCCTACCTCAACGGCGCAAACGCGACCGCGCGGTTTAACTCCATCATAGCCGTGCCCGAGGGCTCGCACGTCGATGGCGGAGCGCGCACCTACCTGCGAGCGCCCGGCGCGAAAGCCGAGATAATCTCGCGCACCATAAGCACCGGCGGCACCGTTATCTCACGCGGCCACATGATAGGCGAGGTGCCCGGCGTCAAAGCGCACATGGAGTGCAACGGCCTTATCCTGAGCGAGCACGGCATAGTCGCGGCGGTCCCGGAGCTTGAGGGGCGCGTCGCCGACGTCGAGATGTCGCACGAGGCCGCCGTCGGCAAGATCGCCAAGGAGGAGATCGAATACCTGATGGCGCGCGGCTTAAGCGAGGAAGAGGCGAAGTCGACCATCATCCGGGGATTCCTCGATGTAAGGATAATGGGCTTGCCCCCGCATCTCGAAAACGCCATCAAGAGGGCGGTCGAAACAGGCCAACAGGGGTTTATGTAGTTGCGCCGCGGCTTTGCCGCGCCGCTCTTCCGCGCGATAACAAAATGGATTTGGGGGTTGCCGATTACCGGCCCGCCACGAGCATCGTGACCGGCGGGCGGGCGGCGCCGCGTGCGGAACATCATTTTTCGATACCACTCACTCCCTAAAAAGCCCGCTCAAGCTAATCCCTATGCGTTTGCCAGGTTTTAATTATCACTTTGGGAATACCCTAGTATAGTGTGATTAAGCGAAAACGCCGCATTCGCGGCATAGGATTTAGAAGACGGACATCTTATCAGGAGGTGAGATCGATGACGACAAGGACGACAACATTTGGTAGACTACTCGATTGGGCTGGTGTTAAAAGCGTAAAGAAAGACGCCTGGAGTGTTATCAAAGTCGAGAAGATGCTCGATGAACTCGGTATCAGCGAGTATGAGTTTATGTATCAGGCGAAGGCTGTTAAGCTCAGGCATCCGGAAGACCTTACGAAAATCATGCTCCACACGGTTCCGTCAGAGGTTTCGCACGATTACAACCTGATTTTAGGCAAGATAAACGAGGACATGAAGCTGAAGGTCGGTTCCTGGCAGTTCGAAGCTAAAGCCTAGGGTTTACGACAAACAAAGAGCCGATAAAAGCGGGGTTTCAACACCCCGCTTTTTTGTTTTCGCGTAAACCGGCTTACGCCGTCGTTAAGGCGAGTTTAGCTTCTCTTTGAGCACATCCATCATTATGTAGTTGGCCTCGTGCGTGATACTGTCTTTGAACTCGGGGTCGATTTTCGTGCTTGCCGTGCACGGGTAGCTTGAAAGCCCCTTGCAGGCGACTTCGAGTAGTTTGTCATCGGCCGTCGCGCCCTTGAAGAGGCGGGCGAGATAGTAGGTCGCGCCGCAGGGCGCGCTCGTTATTACATGGGCATGGGTTACGATGCCGCCGTCGATATCGAGTTCGACCTCGGGACGGCCCACCTTAAACTCTTCGATGAACGCTTTGATGTACTCATAGCCGTCTCCGGTCAAGCGGCAGAACGGTTTAGGCGCGGCGAACTCCAGTCCGAGTTCCGCGCACTCCTCTTCGAGCCGGGCTTTGGTCCAGCCGCCGAGCCAATCCGGGTCCTCCACCGGCGCGATGAGCGCCCTGCTCCCCGCCTTCGCGGCCAATTTCGGCACGTCAAGCAGGATATCGAAATGGATGTTGAACGCGAGCGTGATATCGTGACCGGGCACGGATGCGGGAAGGTATTCTTGCGGGTCGTCGATGAACTGGTCGGTTAAGAGCGGCAGCTTGTGTTGGCCCGCGATATTGCCGGATAGGTCGTCTACCAGGCTCAGCCGGCACTCGACGCAATCGTCGTGGCACGCGGTGCAGAGGCTCTCATCGTTGCTCAAGTGCTTGATGAAGCGTTGTGCGAAATTCTCGTTAAAAGCGAGCGCGTATTCGCTTTCTTCCTTATTAAGCACCCGGGGCGCCGCCCCGGCGGAGATTATGTACAGTTTTATTGGTATCACCTGTAATTCCGTGCTTGAACCAGTCATCACACCGGCACTATTTACTCATACAGCGGCACCGCAACCCCCGCAACGCCACACCCCTACCGCTTCTCCAACGGCGCATAACTCAATAGCAGCGTCTTTTCACCTTCGGCTTCGAAGAAGACGGTCAGCTGCTCCTCGCTCTTGACCGAGACGACGCGGCCCACGCCGAACTTCTGGTGGAAGACGTTATCGCCGACTTTGAACGAACCTATTTGGGACGGGGGTTTAGCCTGGGTGTCGACTTTTACGGCGTCATCGGTCAGCTCCGGCGGTATCTCTTGCAGGAATCGCGAGACCGAATTATAGTTTAGGCCGCCCCAGAGATTGCGCGACCAGGCATTACAGAGGTAGAGTTTTTGCATCGCGCGGGTGATGCCGACGTAAAAGAGCCGGCGCTCCTCCTCAAGCTCGGTCGTATCGGTCATCGAGCGGATATGCGGGAAGACGCCGTCCTCCATGCCGACGATAAAGACAACGTTAAACTCGAGTCCTTTGGCGTTGTGGACGGTCATCAGGGTCACCGCGTTGTTCTCGTCGTCGAGGTTGTCGATATCGGCGATGAGCGCGACCTCTTCTAGAAAGGCGTCGAGCCCGCTCTCGGCGCGGGTGTCCTCGAACTCCTTGACGACGCCGATAAACTCCTTGACGTTCTCCGCCCGGTTCTGGGCCTCCATCGTCCCTTCGTCCTCGTAGGCCGTGAGGTAGCCGGTCATATCGAGCATCGCCCGCACCAGGTTCTCGAGCGTCTCCTTCTCCTTTAGCGCGAGCAGCTCATCGATTAGCGCGAGAAACTTCTTTATGTTCTTCTTCGCCCCGGCGGAGAGCGCGCCTATCTCATCGACATTCTTCAAAGTCTCGCTGAAGACGATGTTCTTCTTAAGCGCGTGGGCGTCGATTTTAGCGACAGAGGTGTCACCGATGCCGCGCTTCGGCACATTGATGACGCGCTTCAAGCTCACCGTATCCTGCGGGTTTGACAGCACGCGCAGGTACGCGAGAACATCCTTTATCTCGGCGCGGTCGTAAAACTTCAAACCGCCGACGATTTTATAGGGCGCGCCGTAGCGCAAAAATATCTCCTCGAGCACACGCGACTGGGCGTTGGTGCGGTAGAAGACCGCGCACTCTTTATAGCTTCTGCCCGCTTTTACCAGCCGCTCTATCTCGCTCGCGACGAAGGTCGCCTCTTCGTGCTCGTTTTCTCCCTGGTAGCGGGTTATAAGCTCACCAGCCTCGTTCTTGGTCCAGAGCGCTTTAGGCTTGCGCGCCCGGTTGTTTTGCATCACGTGGTTGGCCGCGCTTAGGATGGTCTTGGTCGAGCGGTAATTCTGCTCAAGCTTGACGACCCGCGAATCCGGATAATCCCGCTCGAACTCGAGGATGTTGCGAATATCGGCCCCACGGAACCCGTAAATCGACTGACAATCGTCACCAACAACGCAGAGATTACGGTGTTTGCCCGCTAAAATCTTCACCAGCTCGTACTGGGCGAGGTTGGTATCCTGGTACTCGTCGACAAGAACATATTTAAATTTATCCTGGTAGGCCTCGAGGACCGACGGGAAAAGCTCGAAAAGGTTGACCGTCACCATTATGAGGTCGTCGAAGTCGAACGCGTTGCTCTTATAGATGCGCTCCTGGTAGAGCGCATAGACGTCGGCGATGACCGTCTCGGCGTAGGTCGCGGCGCGCATCGCGAACGCCTCGGCGTCTATCATCTCGTTTTTAACGTTGGATATCGCCCCCGCGACCTTCTTTGCGGGGTAGCGCTTGGTGTCGATGTTAAGGTCGCGCATACAGTATGTGACGAGGCGCAGCGAGTCGGCGGCGTCGTAAATGACAAAGTTGCGATTATAACCGAGGCGCTCGGCCTCTTGCCGCAAGATGCGCACACAGGTCGAGTGAAACGTGCTCACCCACATCGCGCGGCTTACGCTGCCGACCAGGTTCGCCACGCGCTCCTTCATCTCTTTCGCGGCTTTGTTCGTAAAAGTGATGGCCAGTATTTCGAAAGGGCTTATCCCCCGCTCCTTGATGAGGTAGGCGATTTTGTGGGTGAGTATTCTGGTCTTGCCGCTCCCCGCGCCGGCCAGAACCAGCAGGGGTCCTTCGCCGTGCGTTACCGCTTCGCACTGGACCGGATTTAATTTATCTAACATCTGCTACCTCGCAAAATTCGACCCCTTAAAATTCGTTTTGTCGCGCAATTCTATACTGTGTCTGTTTGTGAACGCGGCGCAAAAAATAAAGGCCTTAAAAGTCCAGGCCTTCGATATCTCCTGCCGCACTGCTTATTATAGCGCATCGGCCCGCTCATTTCTAAGCCCTCAACGGATTTTCGCCATGACCACGGCGCGAGGCCGCCAATCGATCGTTTCGAGTACCTTTTTGATGATTCAAAGCGACCATCAGCCTGCATCAGCTCGCTTGCTCGCAGCAGGCCTCTTACACCAAACCTCCTCCATCAACCTAGCCCCCAACACATCCGCTATCGGCCCGACCTAAGCCATCAGCCGCTTGGCATAAGGTGATGCTGGCTGTGCAAATACAGGGGTAAGACTATCGAGAATTACTGCTCGCGCTTCGCTACAATCCTCAGACCCTAGCAAAAATCTGCGCCATATAATTAGAACTTACAGAAAACCAGTGTCCCCTTGTCTATCCTTGTCTTTCGCTTTTATGTTTGCGGCGCCGTTTGCGCGCGGCATCGCGAAGAACATATTCTATTTGGGCGTTGACACTCCGAAGCTCATCCGCAGCCCATTTCTCAAGTTCCGCCCAGAGGTCGGCGTCGATGCGCAATAAGAATTGTTTGCGTGAAGCCATGTCATACACCTTCAAATATTGGAAATGTCCTTTGTTCGGCTACCCAGAAAATGCGTCTATATCCATAGCAATATTGCGTTTTACGAATAGAGCGTGCCCGCATTAACAACCGGATGCACTTCACTCTCACCGCACAAGACGACCATTAGATTGCTGACCATCGCTGCCCTGCGTTCGTCATCAAGGTCTAAAACGCCTTTTGCGGCGAGTTCTGAGAGGGCCATCTCGACCATACTGACCGCGCCATGGACAATTTTACGGCGGGCGGCGATGACGGCTTCAGCCTGCTGGCGACGGAGCATTACTTGGGCGATTTCAGGGGCATAAGCGAGGTGCGTCAGGCGCGCGTCGTCAACCTCGATACCCGCCACCCCGAGTCGCTCCCCAAGTTCGATAAGCAACGCTTCTGAAACCTCCCGGATGTTGCTGCGCAGCGTGATTTCCTCTTGCGAGATATCGGTATCGTCACCGTGGTCATAGGCGTAGGCGGTAGCTACATGGCGCAGCGCCGACTCGCTCTGCATCGCGACGTATTTCTTATAGTCATCGACATCAAAAACGGCTTGCGCGGTATCATTAACACGCCAAACGAAATGATATCATAAAAATATCACGATGTTAGCATTGTTAATATTCTTGCTTGCCATTATTGAAACAATATTTCTTAAAATGACTTGAAACCTGTGGTTCTTATAATTATACTATCGCTTGTATATATAGTCCTATGTGTTAAAGCATATATGAGAATCACGGTGGGTCTGTCTAATGAAGCCGACTGAAGGGTTAACCAGACTCCAGACGCTTGAATGAATAGAAAAAGCTAGAACATATTTACTTCGACTTTTTAAAAATCTTAAGAAACGAGGTATAATTAAACATGCCAACAGTTTTAAGGCTTGGACGGTTTCGTTTCTTCTTTTTTAGCAATGAGGGGCATGAGCCGGCGCATATACATGTTGAATCCGGTGACTGTTATGCTAAGTTTTGGCTTGACCCTGTGCAGCTTGCAAGATCAGTAGGGTATAACGCACGGGAGTTGAACGAACTAAGAAAGCTGGCTATTGGAAACGTAAAATTTTTTAAGGAGAAATGGCATGAGCACTTCGGTAGCTAAACAACCCGAGGCAATGGCTTCTACAGTATGGTTTGACGATGATATGATGCATATACGCCTCGTAGATGGGCGGGAAATTGGTGTGCCTCTTGGGTGGTTTCCCAAATTAAGAGATGCAACAAAAGAGCAAAGAGAGAACTGGCGACTGATCGGTAAAGGCGTTGGCATACACTGGGATGAGTTAGATGAAGATATTTCGGTCAGTGCTTTACTGAATTAAACTGACAAGCCCGTTAAATTAAACAAGTGCCCATCCTTAAGACAAGCACTTGTCAACATTTGTTAAATACATTTCCAGGAAAACCTAAAGCTAATCCTACACAACCCGCTTCCCCAACACTTCAGCAATCGGGCGTACCTCACCGACCAACTGCCTGAGCTGCTCGGGCGTCAAGGATTGCGCGCCGTCGCAGAGGGCTTTTTTCGGGTTGGGGTGCGCCTCTATCATAAGGCCGTCGGCGCCGGCTGCGACTGCGGCGCGGCTCATCGGGATAATATAGTCGCTGTGGCCCATGGCGTGGCTGATGTCTACGATTATCGGGTGCGAGCTGAGTTTCTTCACCACCGGCACGGCGGCGATGTCGAGCGTAAAGCGTGTCGCCGTCTCGAAGGTGCGAATACCGCGCTCGCACAATATAACGTTGGGGTTGCCCGCCCGGGTGATGTACTCGGAGGCGAGCAGCCACTCGTCGATCGTCGCCGACATCCCTCGCTTTAAGATAACGGGGATACGGCGCTCGGCGCTGAGCGCGCCCACCTTCTTGAGCAACGCGAAATTAGCCATGTTGCGGGTGCCGACCTGTATCATGTCGACATAGCTCAGCACCAGCTCGACATGTTCGGTATCCATTACCTCGGTCACCGCTTTTAACCCATAGGTCTTGGTCGCTTCGGTAAGATATTTCAACCCTTCTTCCTCGAGGCCCTGGAAGCTATAGGGTGAGGTGCGCGGCTTGAACGCACCGCCGCGCAGATACGTGAGGCCAAGCTCGGCGACGGCCTTAGCGACCTCCATCACCTGCTCGCGGCTCTCGACCGCGCACGGCCCCGAGATTATCGTCAATTCACCATTCTTTATCATTCCGGCCACCTAATCCAAGCTCTTCATCGTCTGCAGCAGGGTGTCGTAGATTCTTCTTAAATCGTCATCATAAAGGGGGCCGTTGTTTACCGCGGTTATCTTCTGGAATATCTCTTCTTCTCTCCCGGGGTCGTAAAGGGGCAAGCTGCTTTTGGCTTTAAGCGCCCTGATTTTCAGCGCGAGTTCCGCGCGCGTGTTGAGTTTTTCGACCAGCTCATTGTCGATAACATCGATTTTAGCGCGCAACTCCTCTATCTCGCGCATCGAGTCCTCGCTCATATCATTCCTCCTAAATTTAACCTTACAAATTGAAACTTACAATCTCGCACCAATCATATGAACGCGAGTTTACTCCCACTCGATCGTCGCCGGCGGTTTCGAGCTGATATCATACGCCACGCGATTGACGTGGTCGACCTCGTTTATAATCCGCCTCGATATCCGCTCAAGGATATCATAGGGTATCCTCGCCCAATCGGCGGTCATCGCATCCTCACTGGTGACGGCGCGTATGATAATAGGATAGGCGTAAGTTCTCTCATCACCCATAACACCGACACTCTTGATGCAGGGAAGTACGGCGAACGACTGCCATATCTCGCGGTAGAGACCCGCGCGCTTTATCTCCTCTTCGAATATCGCGTCCGCGTTGCGCAAGATATCGAGGCGCTCCGCGGTTATGTCGCCGATAATGCGCACCGCCAGGCCCGGTCCCGGGAAGGGGTGGCGCCAGACTATCTCATCGGGCAAGCCCAGCTCTTCGCCGACCGCGCGCACCTCATCCTTAAACAGGAGACGGAGCGGCTCGACCAGCTCGAGCACCATGTCATCGGGGAGCCCGCCCACGTTGTGGTGCGTCTTTATCCGCGCGGCGTCTTTGGTCCCGCTCTCTATTACGTCGGGATAGAGCGTCCCTTGGACCAGAAACTTCGCGTCGTGGAACTTGGCGGCCTCTTCTTCGAAGACCCTGATAAACTCCTCGCCGATTATCTTGCGCTTGCGCTCGGGGTCGGTGACCTCTTTTAGTTTATCGAGAAAGCGGTCTTGCGCCGACACGTGTATAAGGTTTATGTGGAAGTGCTTGCGGAAGGTCTCCTCGACTTTGACCGCTTCGCCCTTGCGGAGCAGCCCGTGGTCGACGAAGATGCAAACGAGGTTGTCTCCGATAGCTTTGTGGACGAGAATCGCCGCAACGGACGAGTCGACCCCGCCGCTCAAGCCGCAGACGACCTTGTCGTCGCCGACCTGCTCGCGAATTTTGGTGACGGCGTCCTCGATTATCGAGACCATCGTCCAGTTCGGGACGCAATCGCACGGCCCATATAGAAAACTCTTGAGCATCTCCATCCCATAGACCGTATGCGCGACTTCGGGGTGGAACTGGACTCCATAAAGTTTTTGGTCGTGGTTCTCCATCGCCGCCACCGGCGAACTATCGGTATGCGCGGTGATTTTAAAGCCGTCGGGCGCGCTCTTTACCGCGTCCGAATGGCTCATCCAAACGACTTGGCTTAGCGGGATATTGTGAAAAAGCTCCTCGTCACTGTCGACGACCAGGTCGGTCTTGCCATACTCGCGGTTGCCCGTGCGGGCGACTTCACCGCCGAGCGAATGCGCCATAAGCTGCATCCCGTAGCAGATTCCGAGTACGGGGACACCAAGTCTAAAGAGTTCCGGGTTTGCGGCGGGCGCGTTTTCGGCGTAGACACTCGCCGGCCCTCCCGAGAGAATTATCCCGCTCGGGTTCTTCGCTTTTATCTCTTCAATCGAGATGTTGTGCGGCACTATTTCGGAGTATACCTTACACTCTCGAACGCGCCGCGCAATCAACTGCGCATATTGTGCGCCGTAATCGACGACTAAAACTGTTTGAAATTCGCTTGTTAAATCAGGCGTTGTCAATCGGGTTCGTCTCCTTCATGGTAAGCCAACGAATTGGCCGCTTAAAACATCTATTATGCCTGCATATAGTCATATTTGTAAATAGAATACAGCTTTCACGCTCGATTTACACGACAAAAGCGCAAAAAGCCGGTAGCCGGAGAACCGGCTCCCGACTCCTTTATTGCATTGCCGTCAATCGGCGGCTCCACTTAATCGGCCCCATAATGCGCCGCGTCTAAAATCTCTAACGAACGGCTTGCGGCCGCGTACTAGCACATCCCGACACCCTGTGATTGCTGCAAGACCTTGCCCTCGGTCTGAAGCGACGGTGCCACCAAGACCTCGGCTTTTTGGAACTCCTTGATGTTCTGGTAACCGGTAGTCGCCATAGATGTCCTGAGAGCGCCGAAGAGATTGAGCGTGCCGTCATTCTCGCGCGCCGGCCCGAGAAGCAACTCCCGGAGCGTGCAACGCTGTCCCGCGTGAACCCGCGTGCCTCGCGGAAGCGTCGGGTGAAATGTCGCCATGCCCCAGTGATACCCGCGGCCAGGCGCTTCTTCCGCTTTCGCGATAGGCGAGCCTATCATGACCGAGTCCGCGCCGCAGGCGATAGCCTTGGCGATATCGCCGCCGGTGCGCATGCCGCCATCGGCGATTACATGGCAGTAACGACCGCTCTCTTCGAGGTGGGTTATCCTGGCCGCCGCGGCGTCCGCGATAGCGGTCGCTTGCGGCACACCGATACCGAGCACGCGGCGCGTCGTGCACGCGTGGCCCGGCCCCACACCGACCAGGACGCCGACCGCGCCGGTTCTCATTAAGTGAAGCGCGGTCGAATACGAAGCGCAACCGCCGACGATTACCGGTATATCGAGACGGCCGATAAACTCTTTCAAGTTGAGCGGCACGACCTGGGTACTGACATGCTCGGCGCTGACGACCGTACCCTGGATGATAAGGATATCGAGGCCGGCCTCTATCGCCGTCTTATAATACTTCTCGACCTTTTGCGGCGTGAGCGAGGCGGCAGCCAACACACCACCCGCTTTTATCTCTTTTATTCGCTTAGCTATTAATTCTTCTTTTACCGACTCCCGGTATAGCTCCTGCAAACCGCGTGTCGCTTCCTTGTTGGACAAGGCCGCTATCTGGTCGAGCACCGGGTCGGGGTCTTCGAATCTCGTCTGGATACCCTCGAGATTGAGTACCGCCAGCCCCCCCATTTTGCCCAACGCGATCGCGAGCTTAGGGTCGACTACCCCATCCATCGCCGAAGCCAACAACGGCAGCTCGAACTTGTTTCCCGCAAGTTCCCAGATTATGTCGATATCTTCAGGATCACGCGTCCGCCTGCTCGGGACAATCGCGATGTCGTCAAAACCGTACGCCCGTCTCCCCTTTTTTCCTCTCCCAATCTCTATCTCCATACTCCCTCCCGATAAGTAATTATAAATATGGTTAATGTTCTTAGTCTACACTAACACGCGCTGTTATTGAAACAGTACCCCGGACACGACATAACCTACAGCGCGGCCAAGCTCAGGCCGTGAAATCCGCGCCAACGCGGCCATGTTTTCTATGCCTCAGCAGACATATAGCCGCACGGCGCCCGCATTCTTAGCGTTAAACAAAGACCCGGCTCTGCTCGTCCCCGTCGGGGTTGAGCTTCCCGGGCTTATAGACCTACATATGACTGGAGCCAATCGAATAAGTGCTCAATTTCAGGGGTAAAATTTCGATTATCTTACACCCGATGACCTGTTATGTCAAGAAAACGATGCGGTCGCCCGACCTTTCGTGCATGCGCTTGTCCTTAACTCGAATCGTCAACCAATATCCCCTAATCGTACCGTTGTTTGCAGCCTTCCAAATAAATACCTATACTGGGTTTAAGCTAAGCGACAGGCGACGACGGACTACCGACACCAATTCACTGGAGGTTAGAGCATCCATGCTCATCGGCGACGGCAGCCTTGGCTCAGTCAAAAAACTGTGAGGCTACAACGGGTTACTCGCATTATCGCTACTTGACGGCGAAAATAGTCGCAACCGTCTTCATCTATCTTTGGAACTTCCTTGCCGGGAAATACATCTTGTTCAATTAAGGGGCGCATATGAATCAAAAGACCGCAATCATAATCGGAGCGGGTCCCGCCGGGCTGACAGCCGCGTATGAATTGCTCAAAAAGACCGGCATCAAACCAATCGTGCTGGAGATGACCGGTGATATAGGCGGCATCTCCAAAACCGTAAACTACAAAGGAAACCGAATCGACATCGGCGGCCACAGGTTCTTCTCCAAGTCGAGCAGGGTTACGGACTGGTGGCAGACGATTCTCCCGCTACAAGGCAGACCGGCAAGCGACGACCTTCTTCTCGGAAGAGACGTCGCGTTGTCCAAGGAAAAAGACGCGCCCGACCCGGAGCAAACCGACAAGGTCATGCTGGTCAGAAGCCGGCTCTCAAGAATATTCTTCCTGCGCAAATTCTTTGACTACCCGATATCCTTGAACGGCAACACAATCAAAAACCTCGGCCTGGTCAGAATCGCCAAAATAGGCGCGAGCTACGCAAAGGCCCGCCTCAGCCCTATAAAAGAAGAGAAATCCCTCGAGGATTTCTTTATTAACCGGTTTGGCAAAGAACTCTACCTCACCTTCTTCAAGGACTACACCGAGAAAGTCTGGGGCGTCCCTTGCGGCCGGATAAAGCCCGAATGGGGCGCGCAACGAATTAAAGGGCTCTCGGTCACAAGAGCGATTCTCCACGCCGTCAGAAGCACGGTCGCAAAGGACGACTCGATACGGCAGAGCAATACGGAGACCAGCCTTATCGAACAGTTCACCTACCCGAAGTTCGGGCCCGGCCAGATGTGGGAAGAGGTAGCCCGCCAGGTCGTCGAGGCCGGCGGAGAGCTATATATGCGCCACAAAGTTATCGCCGTAAGACGCTCGGGAAACCTGATTACCGAGGTCCTCGCAGAAGACGAAGCGGGCAACTCCGTCTACTTCAAAGGGGATTTCTACTTTTCGACGATGCCGGTTAAGGATTTAATAGAGGCGCTCGGCGACACCGTCCCGCAAGCGGTACAAGAAGTGGCGGGCGGCCTCTTATACAGGGATTTCATAACAGTCGGGCTGCTTTTGAACAAACTCAAAATCGGCAACGAGACGGAGTTCAAAACGATTAATAACATCGTTCCGGATAACTGGATATATATCCAGGAGCGTGATGTAAAGCTCGGAAGGTTGCAGATATTCAACAACTGGAGCCCCTACATGGTGGCCGACCCCAACACCGTCTGGATAGGATTGGAATACTTCTGCAACGAAGGCGATGATTTATGGAGCCAAACGGACGATGAGTTTGCCGAATTTGCCATCGCCGAGTTAGGGAAAATCGACATAATAGAAGAACACGACGTTTTGGACCGCACGGTAATCAGGATACCCAAAACCTACCCGGCCTACTTTGGAAGTTACGACCGGTTCGGCATCATACAAGACTTTACCGATAGCGTGACCAATCTGTTCCTGATTGGCAGAAACGGCATGCACCGGTACAACAACGCGGACCACTCGATGCTCACCGCCATGGTCGCGGTCGAAAATTTGATAGACGGCGTCGTCTCCAAAGATAATATCTGGGCGGTCAACACCGAGGATGACGACCGCGGGGGAATCTCGAAGTAACCGAGGGACAGAAAAAGGCGGAGCCTCTCGACCCCGCCTCCGCCTGAAATCCTGTTCTTTATGTAAGCATCGAGCGCTATGAATCCGGCACTCGAAATTATCCGATCGGCTTACATCATTCCGCCCATTCCGCCCATTCCGCCCATGCCGGGCATTCCGCCGCCGCCCTCTTCGGGCTTGTCGGCTATGGCAGCTTCGGTTGTAAGAATGAGGCTCGCGATGGATGCCGCGTTCTGCAGCGCGGAACGGGTCACCTTGGCCGGGTCGATAACCCCGTCCTTCATCATGTCGCCATACACACCCGTGACCACGTTGAGACCTTCACCCTTATTCATCGTCTTGATCTTCTCGACGACTACGGAGCCCTCGAAGCCGGCGTTTTGCGCCAGCTGACGGAGCGGAGCCTCCATCGCGCGCTCGATAATTTGCGCTCCGACCTTCTCGTCGCCCTCAAGACCCTCGCCGGCGGTACGGATTGCCGGGAGTATATTGATGAGTGTGACTTCGCCGCCCGCGACTATGCCTTCCTCAACGGCGGCTTTCGTCGCTGATAGCGCGTCCTCGATGCGGTGTTTCTTCTCTTTCATCTCGGTCTCGGTAGCAGCGCCTACGCGGATGACCGCTACGCCGCCGGAGAGCTTAGCCAAGCGCTCTTGGAGCTTCTCGCGGTCGAACTCCGAATCGCTCCTGTCGATCTCGTTCTTGATCTGGCCGATACGCGCCTGGATATCCTCCGGCTTGCCGGCGCCGCCAACGATGACCGTGTCCTCTTTGGTAATGCGAACGCGCTGCGCGCGGCCGAGCATATCGATAGTCACGGTGTCGAGCTTGATGCCGAGTTCCTCGGTTATAAGCTGCCCGCCGGTGACGATTGCGATATCCTGGAGCATCGCCTTGCGGCGCTCGCCGAAGCCCGGCGCTTTTACGGCGATACCGGTGAAGGTGCCGCGAATCTTGTTGACGACAAGCGTCGCGAGAGCTTCGCCCTCGACATCCTCGGTAATGAGAAAGAGCGGTTTACCCGCCTGCATTACTTTCTCAAGAACCGGCAAGAGGTCGGCGATCGCGCCGATCTTCATGTTTGCGATGAGGATTAGCGGGTCATCGAGGACCGCTTCCATCCTCTCGGTGTCGGTGACCATGTAAGGGGATATATATCCTTTGTCGAACTGTAGGCCCTCGACTATCTCAAGCTCGGTGCCGATGGTCTGTGACTCCTCAACGGTAATAACTCCGTCTTTACCCACCTTGTCCATCGCGTCGGCGATCAAGTTGCCGATTTCGGTATCCGCAGCGGAAATAGAAGCTACCGAGGCAATCTCTTCTTTGGTGTCGATGCTCTTCGAGAGCGACTTAATCTCCGTGACAGCAGCCGCGACCGCTTTGTCGATACCTCTCTTGATGAACATCGGGTTCGAGCCCGCGGCCACGTTTTTCATGCCCTCGCGAACGATGGCTTGCCCAAGAATCGTCGCGGTGGTCGTTCCGTCACCGGCGACATCATTGGTCTGGGTCGCTATCTCTTTGGCGAGCTGCGCACCCATGTTCTCAAAAGCGTCTTCGAGTTCTATCTCTTTCGCCACCGTCACGCCGTCATGCGTGATGGTCGGCGCGCCGAACTTCCTGTCAATGACAACGTTACGCCCTTTCGGTCCGAGCGTCACTTTGACCGTATCGGCGAGTTTGTTTACGCCTGCTTCAAGCCTACGCCGAGCTTCTTCATTAAACTCAATCATTTTAGGCATTTAAGCGTTCCCTCCCTTTGGTAAAATAAACTTTAACAAATGCTAAACGGCAACATCCGCCCTACTCAACGATTGCGAGAATATCTTCCTCGCGCATAATCAAGAACTCTTCGTCATCGAGTTTGATCTCGCTGCCGCCATACTTCGAGTAAATGACTTTGTCCCCTACTTTTACGACCATAGGAATCGGCTTGCCGCTATCGTCGAGCTTGCCGTCGCCGGCGGCGACGATCTCGCCTTCCTGAGGCCTCTCCTTCCGGGCGGTGTCAGGTATGACAATACCGCTCTTGGTTACCTCCTCAGGCTCTATCGGCTTTACAATCACACGATCACGCAAAGGTTTTAGATTCATAAATCGACCCTCCCAACAGTATTTTTAGCACTCTGCTCCTGCGAGTGCTAAACGTATATTACAATAGCTTGACTGCTAAATCAACATCCTGAATTAAATTTTTGCCAAAACAGTGCGGGTTAAACCTCTTCTATAAATAAATAAAAGAAATGCAGCCCCCGGGTGGTCCTATCTCCCCCACCTTTTATTTCTAGGGATACCGCATTTCCTTTTGTACCGTAGTTATCGGCTGCTTTTGCGTAGTTCTTTAGTGATTATAGTAATTCCCGGCACTTTTAATACCGTTTATCCGCCCACTCCCAACCTTTGTCGCAAATGCCCGGCAAAGCATTGACTCTAAGGGTATTAATATTTGTAAACCCACTACCGATAATAAGGATTAGTAGTGCCGAAAAACACCGGAGGTTTTATGTCTAGATTTGTGATCGACAGGTTTAAGGGAAGGGTCGCGCTCGGAGTCGTCACGGCCGAATTCGCCGGCGACAAGGCAACCCTAACCGGGTACGACGCTAAGTCCGCGCGAGAAATCGAATTCCTTTTAAATAAGGAGTACAGCATGCCTCGGTATATTGGTTCCGGGGCAAACGCCTTATCGGTCTCCTTAGCAGAGCCACTGGAGCCCGGCTCCGAGGAGCACTTCGAAGCGGTTATGCAAGCGCTCCCGGACTATGGTTTCCTGGCAAGAAGAATAGGCTAATTCGTTCAGCATCATCCGACACCAAATTTTCTAACTTTTAAGTATTGGGGGTCGCGCTCTTGGTAGAGGTACTTGTCTGTGAAAAATGCGGTAAGACTTGGCGGGTATGTGTTCCCCCTTTACTCAGTGTCAGCGTCGAGTCTTGCCCGGATTGCGGCAAATTCAGCTTTTCTATTGAGCCCATAAGCAACCGTAGTTCGGAGCCCGCTTAGTCATTAAGAGCTGCTATCAAGTACCTTGCAGCTCTTTTCGATGCTCAAAACGTCGAACCTCCACCCACCCATAGCGCACACACGCTCAAGCATTTTCCCCACGCCTCGTCGTAAGCGCCAAGCCGACGCCCGCTACCAGAAGATAAATATAAGGAAAGATAAAGCCGATTTTTGTGTAAAGCGTCGCTCCTCCGGAAAGGACCGCGGCGTCGCTGAGAACAATACGCTTGTCGAGACCGCTTCGCTTGTCGACTATACCATCCGCGTTTATAAAGCCGGATATCCCGGTATTCGCCGCTTGCACAATCGGGATGCCGTATTCGGCGGCGCGCATCCGGGTGATGCGAAAGTGCTGCTCGGCGGCGGCCGTTTTGCCGAACCAGGCATCGTTGGTAACGATGACCAGAAATTTCGCCCCCTCCCGGACCATCCGCCCGACCAGGCCGGATTGGGACGACTCGAAGCAAATCACCGTCGAAAACCGACGGGAACCGCCCATCTCAAAGACTTTGTATTCGCGTCCCGGGGTATAATCATTGACCAGCGCCGCCATGCTGTTGATGCGCTCGACAAGCGGGCGCATCGGCATATACTCACCAAACGGCACCAGGTGTATCTTGCGATATCGGTGAAGACGGCTGTCGGCGTCGAGATAGAACGCGGTGTTGTGGATGCGGTCTTCGACCCCTTCGACCCCGCCGAAGACCAACGCCGTCTCAGTGGGACGCAGCAGTTTCGCGACCCGTTCCAAGAACTCGGGTTCATCGTCGATTCGCGTGATGAGCGTGCTCTCCGGCCAGATTATCAACTCAGGTTCGGCTTTGAGCGCCTCTTCGGTCATAGCGATATAGAGTGCTTTAATCGCGTCGTTGTTGGTAAGGTCGGCTTTGAGGTCTTGGGCGAGATTCGGCTGGATAATGGCGGCTCTCACAACAGGCGACTTCCCGTCGAGCACGTTCGGCGTTAACAAAGCCGAGGCTGTCTGACCATAGAGCGACATAAGTACCAATAAGACCGCGCCGACTGCTATGCCCGGGGCAGCCTGCCGCAGACGCCCGCGAAGACCTTCGCCGTCGATTAGGCTAAAGAGAACCAGGTTCCCGAGGATTATGAGCGCTCCGAGCCCCACCTCGCCGACGTATGACGCGACCCCCAAGAAAAACGGGTGCTCAACCGTAGAGCCGAGATACGCCCAGGCAAACCCCCAAGGTCCGAGTGAGCGCGCAAACTCGAATACCGCCCAGAGCGAAGGTATGACGATAAATTTACCGGTGCCCGCATACCGTTTCATCACCAACCAGGATGCGGTCGCAAAGAGAACGAACGCGCCGGATAGCGCCAGGCTCAGCGAAATCCAAGCTATATAGCCGAAGATGTTTATCCAATAAAGTACCGTCGCGAAGAAGGTTGCGCCCGCGAGAAGCCCCAACAACGGAGCGTGCCTGAAGTCGCTTCGTTTCAAAGCGGAAAACAGAGGCACTAAGCCGACCCAGGCGAGCAAGGATATCGAGGGATAAGGAAAGGCCGACGCGAGCAAAACCCCGGTTAGCGACGCGAGCAAAAGGTTTACGGAAAACACCATGATTACATCTTTAAATAAAAATTTGCGACAAACTTATCACCTTTAAGCATACCGGAGTCGAACGCGAGAATCCAGAACGGCTATAGGCTTTGAACGCTCTGGCCTAAGCGAAGATTAGGTATGGGGTTCGCCGCGAGGGAGAGCCGCTCGCCGGCGATAAAGCGATAGTAGCCGGACGCCGCTATCATGACGGCGTTGTCGGTACATAACGACATGCTCGGGTAGTAGAGAACCATACCCTCGTCCCGGGCGGCATCGGTCATGCGCCGGCGGAGATAGCTGTTCGCGGCGACACCGCCGGCCATAACTATTTTATCAACGCCTTTCTGACTAGCGGCGCGAAGCGTCTTGGAGACAAGCACGTCGACGACGGCCGCCTGAAAGCTCGCCGTGAGGTCGGGCAGTGGCAACTCAACCGATTGAGTCTTCAACTTTGAGACATAATTTAGAACCGCCGTCTTCAAACCGCTCAGGCTGAAATTTAACTCGCCTTTACTCATCATGGCGCGCGGGAACCGAATGGCTTCGGTGTCCCCCTCTTTAGCTAAGCTGTCTATGATCGGCCCGCCGGGATAGCCGAGCCCCAGAAACGCGGCGACCTTATCATAGGCTTCGCCCACCGAGTCGTCGAGGGTCCGGCCCATAAGCTCGTAACTGCCGTACTCCTCGATATACACGAGCATCGTGTGTCCACCCGAGACCACCAGCGCGACAAACGGCGGCTTTAAGTCGGGATGGTCGACAAAGTTCGCGTAGATGTGAGCTTCGATATGGTCGACGCCGACGAGCGGCAGCTTCTTAACGTATGAGATGACCTTGGCGGCACCGAGTCCCATCAAGAGCGCGCCGACAAGACCCGGCCCGATTGTGACCGCGACGGCATCGAGGTCGCCGTATCCCATACCCGCCTGCTCCAGCACTTCATCGAGGACGGGGTTTATTATCTCGAGGTGCTTCCGCGAGGCCAATTCCGGGACGACCCCGCCGAACTTCTTATGAAACTCTATTTGCGACGCGACGACATTCGCGACTATCTCGCTACCGTTTTTAACGATAGCGGCACCGGTCTCATCGCATGAGGTCTCGATTCCCAATATGTAGATATCTTTTGCCATAACACTATGCCCTCCGCCGGTATCGCCGCTCAACCGGAACGCTACTCCCTATCGTCGAGGCCTTCGCGAATCTCCTTAAAAAGCCGCTGATAATTCCCATCCGAAATATCCCCGGTCCAGAAGACGAGCGCGTCTTCCCGGTTGTCGGTATAGTAAGCCTTGCGCAAACCACTCATCTTGAAGCCAAACTTGATGTAGAGATATTGCGCTTTGGTGTTGGACTTTCGCACCTCTAGCGTCAAGCGCTTAATGCCCCGCTTGACAACCCGCTCGACGGCTTCGAGCATCAAGCGAGTCGCGATGCCTTTGTTTTGGTACGGAGCCGCCACCGCAATATTGGTCACGTGCCCCTCATCGAGCACATGGTACAGGCACACAAACCCTACGACACTCTCGCCGACTTCCGCGACCAGGCATATATTATGCCGCTTGTTCGCTATCTCTCTCTGAAACGTGAGACGGCTCCAGGGTGTAACGTGAGCGCTTGCTTCAATGGCGTATACCTGATCGACATCGACCGCCGCCATCTCGCGGACTTCCGGTTTTATCGTTATCATGACACGCTCACCCCCGATGTCGTTTTTCCCACATCTCCTCGGCTTGAGACAATCTCACGTAAATCGGCGCCAATTTATACAGCTCATCGAATTCGCCCGCGATAATCAGAGGCAGCGCCAGCGAGGCCAAATCGGAAGCCCGCGGCCACCAGGCCTCTTCCGCCGCAAAGACGGCGCGCCCACCTAGCGCCTCGGCCAGAACCCCTTCGTAGAGTTTGACCGCGTCTCCGGCAAAAACAACCCGCTCATACCTCTCATCCCGCAGCTTTTTCGCGAGTTCATCCGGGTGTATGGCCATGAACTCCGTAATCCGCTCGACCGAGCCGTCGTGCGGGCGATAGAGCGCGGTGTAGACCTCTCCTCGCTTCGCGTCGATTATCGGACAGGCAACGCCTGCCTCCGGTATGTTCCCGTACGCGATGGCGTCGGCGCTCGGAACACCGATGATGGGAACCTCCAAGAGCTGGGCGAAGGTGCGCGCGATGACCATACCTATTCGCAAACCCGTATACGAGCCCGGCCCGCTTCCGACGACCATATGCGTAACATCGTCTACTTTAAAGCCTTTCGCGGTTAACAGCTCGTCGATGAAAGGGATGAGTTTGGCCATATGGCCCCGGGGCATCCAGGTCGTCTCTTCGCCGACTATACTATCCCCGTTATGAAGCGCGACCGTCAGCACCGGGCTCGATGTATCGAGACTAAGAATCAACACACTCTTCTCCATCCAACCATTTATCGACCTGCTTCTTCCATCGTTCGCCGTGGGACGTGACCTCTATCCGTCGCAGGTCTTCGTCGACCAGGCGCAGTATCCTTATCGACAGGCGCTCCTCGGGCAAGATCTCTTCGACCCGATCGCCCCATTCGACGACCGAGACACCCTCGCCGTAGAAGTATTCGTCAGCGCCTAACTCTTCGAGTTCTTCCGCGGAGGCCAGCCGGTAGACATCGAAATGAAAGAGCGGCAGCTTGCCTTCATACTCCTTGATAATCGTAAAGGTCGGGCTGGTAACGGGCGCATCGATGCCGAGGCCGGCGGCAAGCCCTTTCGCAAAGACCGTCTTGCCCGCCCCCAGGTCGCCGCTTAAGCTTATGAGATCGCCTTTCGTTAATATGGGAGCCAGCTTGCGAGCCAACTCCCAGGTCTCCTCTGATGAATGTGTTATGACCGTCAACATACAGACTTAAAACCTCATTTACTCTTCATTATATGATGCGCCGCGCGCGCTGCCGCAACCGCTAGAACAGTCCCATCTGCTCGGCTTTTTCGTCGAAGACATGGTGGGTTTCGATTTGAACTGCTTCGGCAAGAACGCGCTGTTCTTCTCCGGCCTTCTCTTCTACGTAGCGCCGGAGATTTTCGAAATCCTCGGTTAGCGGCTTCATGTTGGCCCGTGAATGGAGCGCGGCGGCCGGGTGGTAAATCGGCACCACGAGATGCGTTCCCTTGGTGAATTTCCGCCCGTGAATGCCGCCCATCGCTACGTTTTTCATCTCTAGAATCACGGACGAGGCGAAACGCCCGAGCGTGGCGATGACCTTTGGCCCAATCAAATCCATCTGCGAGAAGAGATACCGGTTCGTGCATGTCTCTATCTCTTCGGGTTTCGGGTCGCGGTTGCCGGGCGGCCTGCACTTAACGATATTTGTTATATATACGTCTTCGCGCTCCAGACCGATTGTCTCCAGAAGCTGTGTGAGAAGCTTGCCGGCCGCGCCCACAAACGGTATGCCCTGTTTGTCTTCGTTAGACCCGGGACCTTCCCCGATAAACATGATATCGGCGCGAGGGTTGCCGTGGCCAAAGACAACCTGCGTCCGACCTTGCTCCGCAAGCGGACACAGCATGCAGCCAATCGATGATTCCGCTAGTTTCGAAAGTTCTTCCATTAAACCGCCTAATGTCCGCAAGTACCGCAGTTAGTGCTCGTGCACGGGCCGCACCCGGCACCGAAACCGCTCTTGCCGCCCGAGGCGAACCCGAATGACGAGAAGAGCTTCTTGACTTGCGTGCCCCCGCACTCGGCGCAGGCCGGCGTCTCGGCATAGGCGACAGGCACCAGCCTCTCAAAGACGCACCCGCATTCTCCGCACTTAAATTCGTATATGGGAATAAGGCTCACCTACTATAACTACTGTTGATATCCGGTTTTGTGACCCTTTAAATTCTACCAGCTTTGCGTTTTTTTGCCAAAGAGGGATCTTTATTAATTGAAAAGGCCTCCGGTTTACTGAAGGCCTTCTGTTCTCAAGTGGTGCGAAGCTTAGCGCCATTCGGTTATTTCGTCGAGTTCCAACCGTCCTTTCTCCCTCGGTTGCGCTGCCGGGACACCGATTGCCACCATCGCGACCGGCCTTACATCGGCGGAAAGACCGAGCGCAAGCGCCGCCGCTCGCTCATCGAAAGCGCCGACCCAGCATGTGCCGAGTCCTTCGGCGCAGGCGGCAAGCATCAGGTTCTCTATGGCCGCCCCCGTATCTTGAAGACAGTATAGTTCCGTGCCTCTTTGGCCGTAAGCCTTATCGGCGGCGGCAAGGTCGACACATACGACCACCGCAACCGGGGCATTCGCTACGAACTTCTGGCCTTGAGCCACCTCACTTAGCCGTTCTCTCAGCGCCGTGTCATAGACGACTACGAACCTCCAGGGTTGAGCGTTGCCCGCGTTCGGAGCCCTCACCGCGGCGCGCAGCAACTTCTCGACCAGAACCCTGTCCACGCCTCTCTCGCCGTCGAACTTCCTGACACTACGCCGACTGTTTATAGCATCATAGATATCCATACCACTAATCCCTCTGCCAGCTTACCCTTACAAACTCGGAATCCCTCAGCCATTGAATAGTCAAATCGCCGCTAAACGCTTTCTCGAATTCTTTCCCGATTCGCTCAGCGAGCGATGTCTCTGTCGTCTCCACGGTAATGCCTTCGCCGTTACGGTGGACATTGTATATGCGCGCCGCCACATTTCTATGGACTTGCTTGCCGGCGATATTATCAATGAGATTCATCGCCTCATCGAGATGGTCTTTGAGAAACACCCCTTTTAAGCTCACGACACCGTCTATTCTTCTTTTCTCGATACGTTCATGTCCCGGGCATAGAGTCTCTTCCGCACGCCGCATCCGCGTGAGCCGAGAGTGTTTACCTTCGTCGTAAAACCACTTCTGCCCATCGAACACGGCCATGCATTTCGTGCAGATCTTTTCACTCATGCACTATCCCTCCTTAAAAAACAGGTCAGCCCAAATATTGCGGTATGTTCTGTTACGCTGTCGCTGCTGTTGATTTCGCTCATCATCTGTTTACCCTTCCACCACCTCCTCATATCTTAATTTCTTGCCACACTTAAGTAAGTGGCAAATACTGATTTATCTAAAGGGCGCCGGCAGACCGACAGTTGGTTTAGCGGCTATCGTTCAGCGGCTTCGACCCCGACATCGATTTCGAGTTCTTCACCTTTCAACTCATCGGCAACGATAGCGCCGAATACTCTGTATTCGCCGGCTTTGACCGGCGCTCCCCTCGAATCGACAAGGCTCCAACTCTCCGAGTATTCGGTTTTCCGGGCACTCTGTAGAACGACGTCTTCGAGGACTTGGGCGAACATCCTCCCCTCCGACCACCGCCAGACTTCGTCGCCGTTCGCGTCGACGACCCGGAAGTCATATCGTTGGCTCGAACGAAACGAGAGTTCGCGGGGTTCTTTGGCTGTATTCGTTACCGATACGGTCATCGCAAGGTCTTCGCCGACCGCCACCGGGTTTGGTTTCAAGGATAGGGAGACAATCATGTCATCGATTCCTTTGGATATTTCTATGGTTCGACCCTCCTCGTTGCCTGTTCGCTCTTGACTAATGTTCACCCCCGTTGTCCTTACGGCCACAAGACCGAATGAAACGTATAACACTAAAAGCACGACGCATAAGAACACGACACCTACGACGATAGCTACGATTTTGGCGGCAGACATCTTCTACTCCTTGTATACCCGTGGGACGCGCCCATTTATCATGCAAACAACCTCATAATTAATGGTCCCGAGCAAAGAGGCAATCTCGTCCACAGTAATCTCTTCGTTGTCCTGGCGACCGATCAGGGTGACGTCATCGTCGGCCTTGACAGTAGAGTCCGGGCCGACATCGACCATAAACTGGTCCATGCAGATATTTCCGACCGCCGGATACCGGCGTCCCCCGATAAGCACCTCCGCCTTGTTCGAAAGCAATCTCGAGTATCCGTCGCCGTAGCCGGCCGGAACCGTCGCTATCACCGTATCGCACGGCGCTTTATATGTCCGGCCGTAGCTTACGCCCTCACCTCGGGCGAGGTTCTTTATATACGAAAGCCGCGCCTTGAGGGAGAGCGCCGGCCGCAAATCAGCGACGCCCCTGGTGGCCTCGCTCGGGTGCAGGCCGTAGAGCGAGATGCCCACCCTCACCATGTCGAAATGAGAATCGGGATACAAATATAGTCCCGCGCTGTTCGCCGCGTGTTTGACCCGCGGACAAATCCCTTCGGCTTCGAGCGCATCAACCAAAACCTTGAAGCGTTGCATCTGATACGCCGTGTAATCGCCGGCCGGGTCGTCCGCCTCGGAGAAATGGGTAAAAATCCCCTGAATCTCCAGGCCCCGCAATGAACGCATCTCTCGAATCAGTTCGGGGACGCGCTCGGGGGTTAAACCGACGCGGTTCATCCCCGTATCGACTTTGATATGGACGAGCGCGACCCGCCCGCGCCTTAGAGCTTCGTCCGAAAGCGCGCGCGCCGAGCCGCGCGAAAAGACGGTTGCCGTCAAATCGTTGTCGAGGATAAGCGGGCCGGCTTCGCTCGCCGCCTCGGTGAGGACATGAATCTGCTCGACGATGCCGGCTTCCCGAAGGATTGCGCCTTCTTCGGGGATGGCCACGCCAAACGAGGCTGCCCCGACTTCGCTCGCCGCCTTGGCCGCGCGGACAAGCCCGTGCCCGTAGGCGTTGGCTTTTACGACAGCCATCACCTTGACGTTCTCGCCGACGACCCTCTGCGCCTCGCGGAAGTTATGTTTGATAGCGGATAGGTCTATCTCAGCCCTCAGGGGCCGCGTAATCATCGTTCTCCTCGCTTCTTTAGTTGTGTCGTTATCGTTAGTTTTAGCCAAAACGCCGCTCTCAGAAAGCCGCGCTTTTAAAAACGGCCTAACTCCTGCCTATCGCTTTGACGAGGTCACGCTTGGAAACCACGCCGACCAGCTCTCCTTCGGCCATTACGGGGAGCATGTTGATGTCTTTGTCGACCAGCATCGTCGCCGCGTCTTCGACGGTCGCGCCGACGTCGATAGTGACCACATCGGTACTCATCACATCGGCAACCTTGGCGCCTACCGCTTTCTTGAACTCCTTTTCGAAACGGCTCATGCTGCCGGGAAGGTATATGTAGCCGTCGAGAAGCTGGACGTAGGTCGGGAAATGCAGCCGGACCTCCCGCATTATCAAATCGCTCTCGACTACTATGCCGATGATGCGTCCTTCGTCGTCTAAGACCGGCGCGCCGTCGATATTCGCCTCCGATAGTTCCTTAGCGGCCTCTTTTACCGGCATATCCGGCTTGAACGTGATAATCTCGGTGGTCATGATGTCTTTGACCTCGGTCTTTAGTTGTACCATCTCCACTACCCCTCTCACTTTGGACTATAAACTACTTATTTCAGGACTCCGCCTCAAGCGCGGCTTTCCCAGCCCATCACCCAGGCCAGCGCCTCGGGTAAATACTCTATGACATCCGACGCCATCAACGAGAGTTCACCGATATCTTCCGCCGCGATATCCGCCGAAAAACCGTGGAGGTAGACCCCCAAGCACGCGGCGTTGTAAGGGTCGACTCCCTGCGCCATCAAAGCCGCGATAAAGCCGGTCAGCACGTCGCCGGTCCCGGCGGTCGCCAAACCGGGGTTGCCGGTCACATTGATAGTCGTCTCAGCGGCGCCACAGATAACAGTAGTCGCGCCTTTTAAGACAACGACCGCTCCGAACCGCTCTCGGGCGCGCCTGGCGAACCCGAGCCAATCCCCCAACACGTCTTTGCCGGACACACCGTATAGACGCGCCAATTCACCGGGGTGGGGCGTGATTACCGTCACGGCGTCCCTATTCTTCAAAATATCCGGGTCATCGGCGAGCGCGTTCAGAGCGTCGGCATCGATGACGAGCGGTTTCTCTATGGTTGCAACGAGTTTTTTAACGAACTCGACTGTCCGCGGATTGGTGGAGAGCCCCGGCCCGAGCGCGACCACATCGTATTGGCCGGCAAGCTCGAACAACGAGCCGCGCGCGTCCCAAAAGAGCGAACCGGCCTCCGTCTCGGGCTGCGGCCATACAATCGCCTCGATTAGCGCGCCGCTTAAGACCGGCACGATTCCCTGGGGCGGAGCGAAGGCCACAAGGCCGGCGCCCATCCTATAGGCGGCGTGACCAGTCAAGACAGCGGCGCCGCTCATCCCGCACGACCCGGCGATAACCAGTACTTGGCCGACCGATTTCTTATGTGACATAGGGTCTCTCACCGGCAATAAGTCGCCGGCTTCTTGCGCATCGAGATAACGATAACCGCTGTTCTCTTCGATGAGTTCCTCGGGAATACCGATATCGGCGACGACGGTCGCGCCCGTAAGCTCAAGACCCGGATATAACATCGCGCCGACCTTCGGCGCCGTAAAGGTCACCGTCGCATCGGCTTTGACCGCGCGGCCGTGGGCTTTGCCGGTGTCGGCCTCGAGACCCGAGGGCATATCCACCGCCAGGACGGGCTTGTGCGACCCGTTGATTTTATCTATGGCTTCGACCGCGACGCCTCGCACCGCGCCCTTGAGGTTAAACCCGAAGATAGCGTCGATTATGAGGTCGGCTTCGTCAATCGCGCTGTCGAGAGCTTGGCTATCCCCGCTCGTTAACACGCTGACCTCGGGCGGCATTTTTTCATAGGCCGCTTTGGCGAGGGGCGCTAGTGTCTCTCGCGGGGCGAGCGCGGCGACCGTGATTTTGAATCCGGCCTCGCTGAGCAGCCTGGCGGCCACAAAACCATCCCCGCCGTTGTTGCCTTTGCCGCAAACAATCAGCACGCGGGCTCGTTCGGAGGCCATGCGCGCCGCCTCTTCGGCGACGGCGGCCCCCGCCCGCTCCATCAATAAGCCTGCATCTAAACCATAGGAGGCTTCGGCCTTCTCTTCTATCGTCGTCAACTCAACGCTGGTGACTACGCGCAAAATCACTCCATCCCCACAGCTATCGCCGAGGCAATCGCCGCTTCGCGGCTGAAAGAAAGGCTCAAAAAGATATCGCAAACACCGCGCTCTTGCGCCGCGTTCGCCGCGTTTCCGCTGAGACGCAGGTAGGGACGGCCCCATTTATCCCTGCGCACTTCAAAGTCGGTCCACTTCATGCCGCGCATTCCGGAGCCGAGCGCTTTTACCGCGGCTTCTTTGGCCGCAAAACGGGCGGCGAAATGGAGGTGCGGTTTCTGTTTGCTCAGGCAATAATCACGTTCTAAATCGGTAAATAGACGCTCGGTAAATTTTGAACGGCGATTAATCGCCTGCTCTATGCGGCTTATTTCGACGATGTCTACGCCGATTCCCTTTATCATGATGCCTCTTTTGCCGGTGATATTGACCTGTTTCTTCTATTTTATACGATGAAAGGGATGGTGTCAGTGCGAGAGAAGTAATTTATTCGAGCACCACGTTTTAATTGCCGGCGTTTACTTCGTTTGCCGCTTTAAACGTCTTATAGCCGCCGCTCAAATTCTTCGTGCGGTAGCCTTTCTGATTGAGAATCCGGCAAGCGAGGTACGCCCGCAGGCCGACCTGGCAGAAGAGGTATATATCCTTGTCTTTCGGAAGCTCATCGATTCTGTCCCTGAGTTTGTCTATCGGTATATTCAGGGCGCCCTCGATAGTCCCCGGCTTCTTAAACTCGGACGACGAGCGAACATCCAACAAGATACTCTTTTCTTTATCCATCGCGACTATATCGTCCCAGTAGAAGACATCGCAATCGCCCTTGAGGATGTTGGAGGCGACGTAGCCGGCGACATTCACCGGGCTTTTGGCGCTTGAAAAAGGTGGCGCATACGATAACTCCAGCTCTTCGAGGTCGTGGACGCTCATACCGGCTCGCATCGCAACCGACAGCACATCCATGGTTTTATCGACCCCGTCCGCGCCGACCACCTGGGCGCCGAGAAGCTTGCCGTCAGCGGGCGCAAAGAGCAGTTTAATGGATAGGGTGCTCGCCCCGGGATAGTAGGTCGCGTGAGACGCGGTGTGTATGATCGATTTCCGGTAATCGAGCCCGGCGCGGCGGAGCGCTTCTTCGTTAAGCCCGGTCACGGCGACCGACATATCAAAGACCTTGAGCACGGCGGTTCCTTGTGTCGCGCTGTAGCTTTGGTCGCGCCCGCAGATGATATCGGCCGCCATCCGCCCCTGTTTGTTCGCCGGTCCGGCAAGGGGGATCAAAGCGGGCTCGCCGCTGACAAAGTTTTTTACCTCGATAGCGTCGCCCAGCGCGTAGATGTCGGGGTCGGACGTCCTAAGGTGCTCATCGACGGCGATTCCTCCGGTGACCCCGAGCTTAAGACCGGCCTCGGCCGCCAATTTCGTCTCCGGCTTGACACCGAGTCCGAGAATTACCAGGTCGGCTCCGATTTGCCGCCCGTCCGCCAGCTCGACCGTGACGGCGTCTTCACCCGGCAATATCGCCTTCACCCCGTTACCGGTTATGACCCCGACCTCCTTCTTGAGGAGGTGCTGATAGACCAAGGCCGACATCTCGAAATCCAGCCCGGGCAAGACCCTGTCGGCTATTTCGACGACGGTGACTTCGACGCCGCGAAAGCGCAGGTTTTCCGCCATCTCGAGGCCGATATATCCGGCGCCGACGACAACCGCTTTACCGGGCTTGCGCTCATCGACAAAGCCCTTTATGGTATCGGTGTCGGGGATGTTTCTAAGCGAAAAAACCCGCGCGTCGTCAAGACCGGGTATCGGCGGACGGAAAGGCGCCGCGCCGGGAGCGAGAACCAGCTTATCGTAGCTCTCGGCATAGGTCTTACCGGTTTCACGGTCGAATACCTCAACGCTCTTTTCTTCGCGGAGTATCCTGGTGACTTCGCTTTTGACGCGCACCTCGACTCGGAAGCGCTCGCGCATGCTCTTAGGCGTCCGCACAAGCAGATTGTCGCGCTTCTTTATGACCTCTCCGATGTAATAAGGAAGGCCGCAGTTGGCGAATGATATATACTCGTCGCGCTCGAAGAGTATTATCTCGGCTTCCTCATCGAGCCTGCGAAGTCGCGCCGCGGCGCCCGCACCTCCGGCGACACCACCGACTATGACGACCTTTTGTGGCAAAATAAATCCTCTCCTCGCGGCAACAATAATTTAGATAGGGTGCTTCGACCGTCTACGCGCCCTAGATTTCCGTCCGCCCGCGCAAACCGCCTCCGGTGATTATTAAATATACAACCAAACATTCGAATAGACAAAATATTTCTTATGTTATACCCTGCCAGGTATGTGTATGGCACCAACCATCGCGAACACCCGTGCTAACCGCCTGCTAAACTACTTATTTAGCGATAGTTTTTTAAGGAAATTTTGATAATTTAATAGCGTTTCATTGTAATGAATGTTACAATACGGCGGTACTCTTGCTATCGTGGACGCCCGGTACAAAGCAGTTCACCTTGACTTTTGGCTCTTTTTATTATCGCTGTATGCGTTGTTTAGCGCTTGCATATACAAGCGCTGTTTTGCTATATTAAATTAGTCTCAAACAGAGATGGCTTCCTCGGTAAACAACAAAAATCTTAGAAAAGGAGTGGATTATGGAGCAACAAGCAATGCTTATTTCCTTCGGCTCGGGTGTATTGGCCATTATTTTTGGTCTCTATCTAATCGCCGCTACCCTTCGTAAGCCCGCAGGAAATGCAAAGATGCAGGAAATCGCGAAAGCGATCCAAGAAGGCGCTGCCGCCTATCTTAAACGGCAGTATATGACAGTTTCGATTGTGTTAATTCTGCTATTTATACTTCTCTTTGCGGGCCTCGGAGCGTTAACCGCTATAGGGTTCGTCGTAGGGGCTCTCGCCTCCGCAGCAGCGGGTTATATCGGCATGAGCGTAGCCGTACGCGCTAATGTCAGAACAGCGGAAGCCGCCAAAGACGGTCTGGCCAAGGCCCTCGACCTGGCGTTCAAGGGAGGAACCGTAACTGGAATCCTCGTCGTAGGTCTGGGAATACTGGTCACATCCGGTTTTTGGTTTGCGACAGAGAACACGCACGCTCTGATAGGACTTGGTTTTGGTGGAAGCCTTATATCTGTTTTCGCCCGACTAGGAGGCGGTATCTTTACTAAAGCCGCGGACGTCGGCGCCGACCTAGTCGGAAAAGTCGAGGCGGGTATTCCGGAAGACGACCCGAGAAACCCAGCGGTCATCGCCGACAACGTTGGCGACAACGTTGGTGACGATGCCGGTATGGCGGCCGACCTGTTTGAGACCTATGTAGTAACCGCCGTAGCCGCGATCCTCCTAGGAACCCTGTACTTCCCGGGTTACGAGAACGCGGTGCTTTATCCCCTAGCCCTGGCAGGAGTATCGATTATCGCTTCTATCCTCGGCACGTTCTTTGTCAAGCTCGGCAAGAGCAACAACATCATGGGCGCACTCTACAAAGGCCTCGCCGCATCGGCGATTCTCGCCACTATCGCTTTTTACCCGATTACCCAGATGTTTATGGAGGGCAACCCACTCAATATCTCGGTCGGCGCTCTATTCGGCGCTTCCCTCGTAGGTATTCTTGTCACAGCGGCACTAGTAATAATCACCGACTACTACACTGCGTCGAGGTACGCTCCGGTAAGAGCTATCGCCAACGCCAGCACGACCGGCCACGGCACTAATGTCATCCAGGGTCTTGCTATCGGTATGCAATCGACCGCGTTGCCCGTTATCGTCATCGGTGCCGGCATCCTGGCCGCCTTCTCTCTCGCCGGTGTTTACGGCATCGCGATCGCGGCGATGGCTATGCTATCGATGACCGGTATCGTAGTCGCCATCGACGCCTTCGGCCCAATCACAGATAACGCAGGCGGTATCGCTGAGATGGCGGAGCTTCCCGAGGAGATTAGAACGGTCACCGACGCGCTCGACGCTGTCGGCAACACGACCAAAGCGGTTACCAAAGGTTATGCTATCGGCTCAGCCGGTCTGGCCGCTATCGCCCTCTTTGCGGCGTATACGGCAGACCTGCAGAACCTCGGCAGCGAAGCCTTGAAAGCGGCTATCGCGGCGGGAGAGCTTACCTTTAGCCTCTCCGATCCTTACGTCATCGTCGGTCTCTTTATCGGTGGTTTGTTGCCGTATCTCTTCGCTTCTTACAGCATGGGCGCAGTCGGCCGTGCGGCGGGAGCGGTTGTCGATGAGGTAAGGCGCCAATTCCGCGAGATTCCGGGGATCATGGAAGGAACCGGAAAACCCGACTACGCGAAATGCGTCGATATCGTTACGACAGCTTCACTCAAAGAAATGATTACGCCGGCGCTCATCCCGGTGCTGACACCGATTATTATTCTATTCATCGGCAAGGCGCTCGTGGGAACGGCAGGACCCGCGGTCGGCGCCACGATGCTCGGCGGCGTGCTCGTCGGCAGCATCATCACCGGTATTTTTGTCGCTATCTCGATGACCACCGGCGGTGGCGCATGGGATAACGCCAAGAAATATATCGAAGACGGCAACCTCGGCGGCAAGGGTTCATTTGCCCACCAGGCAGCGGTAACCGGCGACACCGTCGGCGACCCGTATAAAGACACTGCGGGCCCGGCGATCAACCCGATGATCAAGGTCATCAACATCGTCGCGCTCCTCATAATCCCGTTCCTCTAAGAACCGGATAGAACGAAAGGATAAAGAACGCCTTGTATAACGCAAGGCGTTCTTTTTATGCCGGATGCTTTCAAAGGCCCGACTAAGCGCGCCGCGGCAAGCGGCTATTCGCCGGTGCTCTTAAAGCCCTTGAAGGTGTGGTGGAACAAGCCGATGTTAACTAGAGTGACAATCGCCAGCCCGAAAAAGAGATTGCTGTAAATAAACGCCGCAGGCTTTATCGCGAGCGGATTGATTGCCATAGAGCTTGAGGATATATCCAGAAACTTACCGAGAACCGCGACGCTCAAGGCGCCGGCCATAAAATTAACGAGGTTATAGATACCCATGCCGACGCCCGCCTGCTTATGCGGGAGCGTAGTCGAGACGACCTTGGCCAGAGCGGCTTGTATGAACGCGAACCCTGTGTTGCCGACTACTAAAGAGAGCACTATCGCATAAATACTCGAACCCGCAAAGGTGGATAATGCTATAAACCCCAGCGACATCAGCGCCAACGCCATATATACAACCGAAACGCTGCCTTTTCTGTCGGCGAGCTTACCGCCTTTGCGGCCCATAATGGCGGCGCTCATAGCGCCGGGAAACATGACCATCCCGATGATGGCCGTGTTGAGTTGATTCGTATGGCTGAGCATGAGAGGCACCAGAAACATGATTCCGAAGGCCGATCCCATCGCCAGAAATCCATTGACAAGCGCGTTGCGATAGTAGCGGTTAGCGAGCAACGTCGGCTGTATGAAAGGATTGCGAGCCCGGTTGACCCGTATCAGGAAGAGCCCGAACGATACTATAGACACGGCCATCAGCAGCGGTGAATATTTGGTTATTAGGAGCAAAAGGGCGGCTACCGCTACCGCCAGCGTAACCGCACCGATAAAGTCGAACGAACCCTCCTTCTTCGGCTCGTCCGCCAGCCATAAGCGAAAGAACGGGAGCGTGATCGACATACCGAGCGAAACCAGAAAGAGATAGCGCCAATGTAACAAGCCGGTGACCAGTCCGCCCGTCAGGGGGCCGATGCCGGCGCCGAATGCGATACTCGAAGCGGCTATCCCCAAGACCCGCCCCCGCTCACTGAATGGAAAATAACGTATCGGGATGAGCATCGCGAGCGCGGGTATGGCTGACGCGCCGAGCGCCTGCACCAGCCTGCCCGCTATCAGCATCGCAAACCCGTTCGAGAATAAACCAATGAGCGACCCGATAGCGAAGAGCAAGACCCCGACTGTTATAAGTCTTCGCAACGAGTATATATCGGCCAACTTTCCGTAGGTCATCGAGCCGAGCGCGAAGATGACGGCGTATCCGATGATGACCCAACCGGCCTGCGAAGGCAAGAGAGTGAATTGGCGCGCGATGTCCGGGAGCGCGACTACAAACATCGAGCCGTTCATCACCGAAAAGAAGAGCGCGACGCTGAGCACGGCGACCAACTTCGTCCCCGCACTTTCGTCTATTCTCGTTTGCAATGCGTCGTTTTGCTGCTGCAACCCGGCCAACTCCCCTTTTTCACGCGGATCCACCGCAAGGCCTACTCACGACAATAGTTGTAAGTTTACTCCGGCGCCGGGCGTTTGAAAAGTAAAAAACGGCCCCCGCGGCCAAGAATCCCGAGGGCCTTCAGCACTATCAATAAGACAAAGATATTAGCTCATCGCTGCAATAGGCCGGAGGCATACGAATAAACTTGCAATATTTCCCATTTCGTTTTACAATAAGCGCTAGGTGATTATGCGAATAGATGACTTCGAAGAAGAACAATCCCAGCCTAAATCTTCCAACCTAAGTAGAACACGGCAAAAACAAATACAAAAGGAACTCGTTAAACGCTATGGCGCTAAGACGCTAAAGCTGGCGTGGCTCCTTGTTCCCCCGGTAATCCTTGCGGCGGCCTATCTTAAATCAGAGCCCGCACAGACCGTGGCCGATAAACCCAGGAGCGCCTCGGCTGTGACGACCGAAGCGCCGGTTAAAAAGGTCGCCATTACTACCACGACCACCCTCGCCGCCATAACGTCTACAACGATAGGTCAGCCGGTCGTCGAAGAAGAGACCACCGAGACGATATTCTTCCTCGGCCTTGGCAACACGTCCTTCGGCGGACAGGTCGGCGAGATGATAAAAGACAAAGGCGTCGAGGAGCCCTTCTCCGATATCTCGACGGCCCTAAAGAACGGCGATGTAGTCTTCGGAAATCTGGAGTCCGCGCTCGCGCCGGGAACCAGCCCGTCGGACGATAAGAGTTACTACATGCGAGGCACGCCGGAAGCGGCCAAGGGCATGAAAGCGGCGGGCATAAATCTGGTTTCGCTCGCTAACGACCGCATAATGTACTTCGGCGATAACGGCCTGCGAAGCACTGTAAACGCACTCAACCTGGCGGGAATAGCGAGTGCCGGAGCCGGCAACAATTCCCAGGAAGCATATACCGGTACGATAATGAAGGTTAAGGGTAAGAAAGTCGCGCTCCTGGCTTTTTCCGACGTAACCGCCGATGGCGAACTCGCTACGAGCGATAAAGCCGGAACGGCGGGCTTCCCGGAGCGAAGTGAGATAAGCACCATCATCCGCGAGGCCGCTATGGAAAGCGACTACCTTATCATATCTTGTCACTGGGGCGAGGAGTTCGGAGACGCCGTCGGCGAAAGCCGGCGCAGATTCGCCCGTAAGGCCATAGACTCGGGCGCCGATATAGTCATGGGACACCATCCACGCGCGATGCACGGCATCGAACTCTACAACGGCAAGTTAATCGCGTACAACATGGGCGACTTCATCTTCGCCCCCGGGTCCATCGACTATAACGAGACCTTTATTCTGAAACTATCGCTCGCAAAAGGCATGATAGTCGGCGCCGAAGTCGTTCCCGTCGTCATCGACTACAACGGCAAGCCGAGCATCGCCGCCGGCTGCGCCGCGACATCCATCCTCAAGAAACTGCGCGACATGTCCGAGCCCTACGGAACGGTCGTCAACATCCTCGGAGACACCGCCCAAGTCCACTGACGCGAACAATAATATCAAAGCCGTGAGCTTTGCCTAAATTTTTGTTGACACTAAATCAGCCGCGGCGATGTTCTACTCCACCGTCACGCCCGTCTCCGGCACAAAGCAAAGAAAACAGCCTTCTTTTTTCTACTGTTTCGCCCCCGCAATAGCCCCCTCGGCCAATATCTGGGCTTGCCTGGATTGATCGATCGATTTGCCGAGTGTTTCAATAAGTAATACTGGGTTATGGAAGCCGGTGCTGTTTTCCGCGGCCACATAATCCCATCTCCACTGACCCCTTACCACAAGCACCTGGGCGTCTTTAATTAATTTTTCATCCGCGCCCCGCACGGAGAGGGCTTTTTGTACCGCCTTGTGGGCGTCATTTGAGGCGGCTTGCGCTTCTAGTAATAGATTGAAGGTCTTTGACTGGATGTAGTTGACCCTTTCCTTGAGCCAATCTTCCCCTTGGCGGTGGCAGGTACCGCAACTCTGGGAGATGGTCTTGAGGGGACTGGTCCACTGGTGAGAGGAGATTTTGTTCTTGCCGACCTTCATGTAGGGCATATGACAATCCGCACACGCCAATCCCGCACTTGCATGCGTGCTGTTCTGGAAAGCCTCGAATTCGGGATGCTGCGCCTTTATCATCGGGGCCTTGGAATCCGGGTGTTCCCAGTCTGAGAAGCCGGGTTCAACCTCCTCGTAATACGACTCCATCTCATCGGGCGTAAAACCTTTATCCCAGGGGAAGGTTACTTCCTTGGTGTCACGCTCGAAGTAATACTCGACGTGGCACTGCGCGCAAACATAAGAACGCATCTCTTGCCTGCCGGCCTTACTGATATCAACACCCCTCCGCTCCATTGCCTTAATAAAAGGCTGACGCACCGCCCTCAGTTGCATGGTTTTTGGATCATGACAATCCGCACAGACGATGGGATGCTCGGCTTTTTTTATCATTTCAGAAAAGGGCTGTTTGTAGAAGTCGATTCCCATTTCCGCGACGAGTTTTGGCGCGGTCGGAGTCTTGCACATCATACACGATGCCGTGCTCTTAGCGGTAATTCGCTTAGTTTCCTTTACGTCCTTCAGGGATAAAGTATGGCCGCGGTCTTCTTTGAATTCGATGCTAAAACCATGACCCTTGAAAAGCTCGGTCAAAAGTGGTTGGCTCTCAAATTTGGATACCGGATCGGACCCCCCGTACTCGGTCATACCGCCCTCGTTGTTCTTTAAATAACTGGCATAATGGTCGGGGAAGGCCTTGCCCCATACGGCGGGGTCAAGCTCATCCTTCGGAATTGAGAAGCTTACAGGGGTGGTGGATGCGACATCCGCCTCGCGGTTTCCGCAACCAATAACAGCGACTAAGGTCAATAATATTAACGTTGATAACAACAGAGCAACCCATTTTCTCATGTCTTCACGACCTTTCCTTTAAATTAGCGCCCATGAGGTGTGCCGCGGTGGCAGTCTACACATTTGCCGCCCCCGCTCAAGTCAATCTTGGTTATTAACTCCGCGTGGCAACTCACGCAGTTCTCATTAACGATTTCCCTGGTATTATCTTTAGCATGGATGACATCGGGAGGCCCGGTTAAATTCTTGTAGATGTCATTAGCACCCGAGCCAATCTTGTACACTATTTTATTGCCGAGGTTTTTTGGCAGATGACAGTCTTCGCATGAGCTGATGGGCTCTCTGTGGGCTGAGTGATACCAGGATTCATATGCCCGCTCCATCACATGGCAACTTCCGCAGAACTCGTTGGTAGAAGTCGCTTCAAAACCGGCGTAGGATATCCCGCCGAAAAAAAGAAGAAGGACGGCGACTAAAGACAGTCCCTTAAGCGAAGTTAGACCTTTAAGCTTCAAATCGATCCACCCCCTTCCCCCGAGCTTTCAGTGACGACCCTGGTTGAAAAATCGTTTGCAAAAATAGTCTTAAATAGAAGATACGACAAAAAGTTAACAAGTTGTTAAACAAATCTTACAAATCTATAACAATATTGCCTGAAAAAGTTTGACTTGAGAGAGCGACTTAGCGCTTCGGCGCCATCAGAGGCCTTCAGGATGTGAAAACCTTCGTTGCGCAAAGAGTGCTCGATAACTTTTAATATTTTTGGCTCATCATCAACGACCAGGATCTTTTCTTTACCCATAATTAACTTCCCCCTCGGGCCTGAGGTGCTCTTTGGTATCCGATACCACGGGGATGGTAAATGTAAAGGCGCTGCCCATTCCAGGCTCGCTATTTAAGTAAGGTTACTCCACCGTCACGCTCTTAGCCAAATTCCGGGGCTGGTCGACGTTGCAGCCTCTTAGTTTTGCTATGTTGTAGGCGAGAAGCTGCAGCGGCACGACCGCCGGGATGGCCGAGAGGAACTCGCTCGTCTCGGGCACAAAGAATACGTAGTCGGCGTGGTGTTTTATCTCCTCGTCGCCGGCGGTGGCGACCGCGATGACGTAAGAATCGCGCGCGCGCGCCTCCTGGATATTGCTTATCACCTTCTCGTAGGTGCGGCCTTTTGTGGCGACTACTACGACGGGAACGCCGCGCTCCAGCAGCGCGATGGGGCCGTGCTTCATCTCGCCGGCGGCATAGCCCTCGGCGTGGATGTAGGATATCTCTTTTAGCTTGAGCGCGCCCTCCATGGCGACCGGCACGCCGATTCCGCGCCCCATGAAAAGAAAACTCCCGCAATCGACGAACTCCCGCGCGCATATCTTTATATCATCGACGTCGGCAAGGAGCGTCTCTATTTTGTCGGGCAACTCTTTAAGCTCGGCGGCGTAAGTCTCGATTTCGGCCTGGGTGAGCGTACCGCGCAACTGCGCCAAATAGAGCGCGAGCACGTATATGGCCGACATCTGCGAGACCAGCGTCTTGGTGGCCGCGACACCTATCTCGGGGCCGGCGTGCGTGTAAATCGTGCCGTCCGCCTCGCGCGCGATACTGCTCCCGACCACGTTGCTTATCGCCATTATCTTGGCGCCGCGCTGTTTCGCCTCGCGCATGCTCGCCAATGTGTCGGCGGTCTCGCCCGATTGTGAGATCGGGACGACCAGTGTTTTTTCATCGATTATCGGGTTGCGATATCTAAACTCCGAGGCGATGTCGACCTCGACGGGGATTCTCGCCCAATTCTCGATAACGGTCTTGCCGACGAGGCCCGCGTGGTAGGATGTGCCGCACGCGACGACAAATATCTTGTTTATCGATTTGACGGTATCGTCGGTCAGATGGGCCGAATTCTCGACGACGACTTTGCTCCCTTGGAAACTGCTGCGAATGGTCTCGCGGACAGCCACCGGCTGCTCGTAAATCTCTTTGAGCATGAAATCCTCGTAGCCGCACTTCTCCGCGGCCTCGTCATCCCAATGGACCTCGAATATCTCGCGTTCGACGAGCGCGCCGTGGCGGTCGAATATCTTGACGTACTCGGTCGTGACCTCGGCCATCTCATCGTTTTCGAGAAGGAGGATATCCCGTGTGCGGCCGAGAATCGCGGGGATGTCCGAGGCGATGAAATTCTCGCCCTCGCCCAAACCCAGGATGAGCGGGCTGTCTTTGCGGGCGGCGATGATTTTATCCTGCTCATGCTTACAGAGAACGGCTATCGCGAACGAACCCCTTACCTCGTCAATCGCGGCCCGCACGGCCTCGAAAAGATTTCCGTCGTATTTCTCTTCGACAAGATGGGCGATGACCTCGGTGTCGGTCTCCGACTTAAAGACATGCCCTCTTGCTTGCAGCTCTTCTTTGAGGGAGAGGTAGTTCTCGATTATCCCGTTATGGACGACCGCGATATCGCCCGAACAATCCGCGTGCGGATGGGCGTTCTCCTCGGAGGGCCTGCCGTGCGTAGCCCAGCGCGTGTGGCCGATGCCGATGGTGGCGGTCAGAGCGTCGCAGCCGAGCGCTATCTCAAGCTCGGCCAGCTTCCCGAGACGCCGCACTACACTTATATCCCCGTTTAAGGTCGCGATTCCCGCTGAATCATAACCCCGGTATTCCAAACGTTTTAGACCGTTTACGAGTATGGGCACCGTGTCCTGTTGGCCGATGTACCCGACGATTCCGCACATAAGTTCTCCCTTCGTTATCGCATCACAACGATATTGGCAATAAATCAATTGAAGTCGCTTAGGGGATTACTGAATTACTGAATGGTCCTGATTAGCAGCCCCGGTGTGGTGTCGATATATGGACATACCGGTTCTACCGCCACGCTGGCATCCATTTGTCCCGGTGGTCGCCCGCCGGTTTTGTGGATTCCATAACGACTGTGGCCTGCCGAGAGGCACCCGCCGAATGCTTCGGGACTCTCCCGAAGACTTCTCGATTAACCTCTCCCTCGTCAACTGGCCCTATCGCAAGAGTAGTGCGTACTTGGTGTTGCTTTGCGTTAGGCCGGTTCTGGCGCTTTCTATCCCCTATTTAGCCCCGAAGCTCTAGCCGCAGGTCATTTTTATTTTCTTGGGCCACCCCCCCGGTTGAACACAATGTGCTTAAAAACAATACTATTATACCTATTTTTTACAGCGCTCGCTAGGATTCCGTCACACGTTTTATGAGTTGTCATTCTGAGTGAAACGAAGAATCTCTAAAGCTTGCGTTTCTTCGTTTACCCTAATTCATTTCGTATCATATCCGCCACGCTCGACGCGATAAAGCTCGCGTTCTCGCCGCTATCGCTCTCGACCATCACCCGGATCAAAGGTTCCGTCCCGGACGGCCGCACTAAAATCCGTCCACGGTTGCCCAACTCGTCCTCGGCCTTCTTGATTCGCTCCCTTATGGAGGATATCTCTTGCCAGCCGTTTGTCTGCTTCACTTTGACATTTATCAAGACTTGCGGTAGCTTCGCCATGATTTTTCTCAGCTCCGACAAGGGTTTGCCGGTCTGCTTGATAACCGAGGCAAGCTGCAGAGCTGTTATAACACCGTCGCCGGTCGTCGCGTGGTCGAGAAATATGATGTGCCCCGACTGCTCACCGCCGATTCTTATGTTTCTCTTAAGCATCTCTTCTAGAACATAGCGATCGCCGACCTTAGTCTTGACCAGCTCGATGCCGTGGTCCTTCATCGCCAAATCAAAGCCTAGATTCGCCATGACCGTTGTGACCAGGGCGTTTTCGGGCAACTTCCCCTGTTCCTTCATATAGGCAGCGCATATCGCAAGCATGAAATCGCCATCGACGACGTCGCCGTTCTCATCGATGGCGATGACGCGGTCGGCGTCGCCGTCGTGCGCGAACCCGACATCGACGTTGTGCGAGCCGATTATCTCCTGAAGATATTCAATATAGGTCGAACCGCAGCCCAGGTTGATGTTGGCGCCGTTGGGGTTGGTGTTTACCGCTAACACGTCCGCTCCGAGCTGCTTGAAGACTGCCGGTGAGACTTTGTAGGCCGCGCCGTTGCCGCAATCTATCGCCACCCGCAAACCGTCCAGCCCTCCGGTTATGCTAGCGACCGCGTGGTCGATATATAAATCATCCGCCCCGGGGTGCGACTTGATCGTGCCGATGCTCGAGCCGGTGGGAAGGTCCTTCTGGTTTCCCATAGCATTCTCTATCTCATCTTCTGCGCCGTCGGCCAACTTGAATCCGTCCGCCCCGAAGAACTTTATCCCGTTATATTCGGCGGGGTTGTGCGAAGCGGATATCACGATACCGCCGTCTACCCTGAGTGCCTTCGTTAAATAAGCGATTGCGGGTGTCGGCAAGACACCCGCTTTTATGACGTTAGAGCCGACCGAGCAAATGCCGGCGGCGAGCGCCGCTTCGAGCATGTCTCCCGATACGCGCGTATCTTTTCCGATGACGAAGATGCCCCCGCGTCCCTTACTGAGAACACCCGCTCCAGCCTGCCCTAGCTTAAAGGCCATCTCAGCCGTGAGGTCGGCATTGGCGATGCCGCGAACCCCATCAGTACCAAATATCCTCGTCAAACTCCACCTCCAGGTTTATGAATAGACGCCCGACTCCCAGGCGCCGCAAAGATGCTTCTCGGTGCGGCTGCTACTACGTCACAATCGGTTTAGTATAACATGTTATTGATAAGCCTACAAAAATACTACACGCTTAAACTACTCTACAAAACCCGCCATCAAGACGGCCACAGAAACGACTTCTCAACAAAGGGTGAGGTCATCGCCGCGAGCAGTGCCTCGTAGCTCGGGATAAATTTGGCGGTGTCGCCGGTTTCATACGTTCTGTCGGATGCCGAAATATCGACGACCAGATGGTCGCTGCTCCTTCGCGAGACACGAATGCCCGCATCGAGCGCCCTGAGCCGGCCCCGACAGATGTCCTGTGAGCCCAGCGCTAAAATACAAGAGGGGACGTTGTTTCCCATGCGTCCTAAGTGGATTTCGATCGGTTTGTCCCGCACCTCGATAAACTCGGCCTCTAACGTGACGGCATCTTGAAAAAGCCCGGGGATAGGATCGTAATCGACCGTCTCCTGCCCTAGTAAAATAGCTTCACCGAGGCGTACCTGGTTCACCTGCGACGGGACGAGCCCCGCCTCTAGTAACTTCCAGGCGCTGGAATTTCCGCCGGAGATTACGGGCAGGGCCAAATGCCGGCCTGCGCGCAAAGCCTCGGCACCTTTCACAAGGCGATCTAGCATGGCGGATGTGGGAGGCGCGCCCCGCAGGCATGCTACGTTGGTGCCAATGCCTGCGATTTCAATAGAATCGTGGCGCTGGGCTTCCCCGACAAAACGTTCTAGCTCCGCGGGGAGCACCCCCTCGCGAAGGTCCCCGGTCTCGACCATGATTATGACTTTATATCGCTTGCCCTGCGCGCGCGCCGCGCGGGCGACCCACTCGATAGCGCGCAGCTCGGAGACGAGAGAGACGTCGGTTATCGACACGACCTCTTCGACCTCGTCACGCATCGGCTGCCGCAGCATCATCAACGGCGCGCCCACGCTAGCCAGACGCCTCAGGTTGGCGAGCCGTGAATCCCCGATAATCGTAGCGCCGCCGTTTAGCATCGCCCGAGCGACCTCGGGACTTCCGAGGACCGCCTTGACCACGCCGGCCAGCTCGATACCGAACCCGCCGAGGGTCGACATCAAAACCCGCGTATTATGCTCTATTTTGGTTAAATCGATGACTATTCTCGGCAGCGACAAATCACACCTCTTGGGCCGGAACGATGAAGGGCACGCAAAGCCATTGCGTGAGTCAAAAAAAGAGGTTAAAGAAGCGAACTTCTCTAACCTCTGTCGGTGCGATAGAATTACCTCTTTGAGAATTGCGGACGCTTACGCGCTTTCTTCAAGCCGTACTTCCTGCGCTCTTTCATTCTCGGGTCGCGGGTCAAAAGCCCCGCTCTCTTAAGCTCGGCGCGAAAACCGTCGTCGGCTTCGAGCAACGCGCGAGCGATACCATGACGCAACGCTCCGGCGTGACCGCTAATGCCGCCGCCTTCGATTTTGGCGATAACATCAAACCTGGCCAATGTGCCGGTTACGTTAAACGGCTGCTGGACTAGCGCCTGCAGCGTCTTGCGTCCAAAATATTGCTCGAGTGTTTTGCCGCCGATACTAAAGGTTCCCGTGCCGGGCATCAAGCGAACTCGAGCGACAGCATCTTTCCTGCGTCCGGTTCCCGCATAAACAACTTTGTCCGCCATCACTACTCTCCTTCCGCCCTGATATCAAGAATTTTTGGTTGCTGGGCGCTGTGTGGATGCTCCGTCCCGGCATAGACCTTCAATTTCCTAAACATTGCCCTGCCGAGGCTGTTGTGAGGAAGCATACCCTTTATAGCGAGTTCTAGAATGCGCTCGGGATGTTTCGCCTGCAACTTCTCGAATGTCATCTCTTTCAGGCCACCGATGTAGCCGGAGTGACGGTAGTACATCTTGGTTTGAGCTTTGCGACCGGTCATGGCGATTTTCTCGGCATTGATGATGACTATATGGTCACCAACGTCCATGCTCGGCGTATACATCGTTTTGTGTTTGCCTCTCAATATATGCGCGACTCTTGTCGCAAGACGACCCAGGGGAATGCCGGCTGCGTCGACGACAAACCACTCGCGCTCAATATCTTTCGGCCTTGCAGAATATGTCTTCATCTCTCCTCCAACCTTACATACAAAAGTAAACTATAATCGAAAATCGTTAATATTGCAACCATAATATACTATCAAAACCGCAGGAAAAGTCAACTGTCGCAAGACCGGTCGGGTTGAAGAGCGTTACACAAACCTGGAAAAGACTTCATTTCCCAGCAGAATGCCTCTCGGGGTCAGACGCAGGTTCGTGTTTCGAGCCAGAAGTCCTAGTCCCACCAGGTCTTCTATCTCCTCGCCGAAGACGCTATCGATAGCTTGGTCGAAGCGCGCGTGAAATTCTTCCGGGTTAACGCCGTCCATCTTGCGCAACCCGAGAAAGATCGCTTCGCTCATCTCGTCCGCGACCGACTGCTCAACCGATTCGGCGATACGCGCGTCGCTCCCCGCGCTCTCCATATATTTCACCGGCTCCGCGACATTGCTAAACCTGGTGCGCCCGGCCTTCGAGTGCGCTCCGGCCCCGAACCCCAGGTAGTCGCCACCGTCCCAATAGGTAAGGTTGTGCTTGCACGCAAAGCCCGGTTTCGCGTAATTGGATATCTCGTAATGTTCGTAGCCCGACTCGTAGAGCGAGTCCATCGTGTAAAGGAGCATGTCCGCCTGGAGGTCCTCGTCGGGGCTTGCGACTACCGACGCGTCGATTGACCGCTCCAGCGCTGTCCCAGACTCGATGGTCAAACCATAGCACGAGAGATGCTCGGGGTCGAGCGCGATGGCCTGCTCCAGCGTGAGCGCCCAATTGGCGAGCGACTGGCCCGGTATCCCGAAGATGAGGTCGATGCCGATGTTCTCAAAACCGGCGCCGCGCGCCACCCTGAAGGCGTCGACCGCCTGCGCGGCCGTGTGCTTGCGCCCTAAAAGCTCCAGCAAATCGTCGTCGAGCGACTGGAAACCCATGCTCAGCCTGTTTATCCCGGCGTCACGCAAAGCCGCGAGTTTTTCGTGGGTTATGGTTTCAGGGTTGGCTTCGATCGATATTTCGGCGTCGGAAACGACCGTGAAGTTCGCTTGTATCGCACTGAGCACGCGTCCTATCTGTTCCGGCCCGAGTAGCATCGGCGTGCCGCCGCCTATATAGATGGTGCTGGTCGAGGCGCGGTTAAAGCGCGCGGCCCCGGCGCTTATCTCCGAAACAAGCGCATCGATATATGCCCCGTGGACCGCATCGAGCCCGGGGTACGAATTGAAATCGCAGTAAACGCACTTCTGCTTGCAAAAAGGGATGTGAACATAGACCGCGGGCATGAAAGCAAAACCTCTATCTTTGTGTTTGCGAGAATTATCTCAGATTTGCGCCGAGGTATCCAGTAGTAACCGCATCATGCTCGCGATACGCCTATCGCAGACCCCTGGGCTTTCGATGTGCCGTAAAACCGGCGCCAACCGCTACTTTGATTTTCCCGCTTGTCGACTTGAAGCTAGGCTTTTTCTCCTTTATCTTCTTGCCGATAAAGGCCGGCGCTGCTTGAATCCGCATACGCAGAGCGGAACCCTTATCGCCGTTGAGTTCATCGGGTTCTTGGGAATTAGATATCGTAATCATACATCCTCCATCTCATTCCTGCCTAACCGGCACAAAGCGCTGGTCGCCGACGTAGAGCGCGGCTGACCATCGCCCACCCAGCAATTCCTCGTAGGTCTTCTTGGTCTTTGCTTTTTTTCGCATGCAACTCACACTGGACTGAGGCCGGGGTATAGAATTCTTGCTGTACCGTCGATATACGAGCAAGAATCTGGCCTAGTTCTTACTTTTTTGTTTATTCCCTAAACCGCGCGCTCCTAAACAAACAGAGCGAGCGACCTCTACCCTTCGGGCAAGTACCCATGGGGAAACGGCCGGCAGGTGGCTGATTCTAGTATTGCGCTTGCTCTACCATGGCGCGAAGGTCGTCAAATCTCGATTTGTTCGCCTTGGCCCATTCTTTGAATTTATGCCTAACAAACGTAGTCGCTACTATAGGAGAAGTAAGGGATGCGCTTTGGCGGTGTCTTCGTACAGAGTTATCGCGTCTTCGGGGCATTCGCTGACGCATACGCCGCAGCCCATGCACTTATCCGTATCGATTTCGACCGCGTCCGTCACGCTTAGCGCGCCGAAGTGGCAGGCGTCCAGGCACTCCTCGCAAAGTACGCATTCAGCGTCGTCCACCTGCGCGACATAGCCGGATGACGCGACGACATCAAAGCCGTGCGAGAGCGCGTGGATGCCCAGGCAGCAGCACGAACAGCAATTGCAGATAGAGTACAGCCGATCCCCGGCGGCGTCTTTAAACCAGGCCGTGTGGACACGTCCGCGCTCATGCTCGCGCTCTAGGATGGCGAGCGCCTCACCCGAATCTATCCTTCTCGCGCCGTCCTTTTGGTGCTCGACGACAAAACTTACAAACGGCTCCCCAAGGACGAGACAGACATCGAGCGGGCCGCACGGGTCATCGGCGATTTTGCGGCAGGCGCACCCGGTGACCGCGATACATCCCGGGTTCTCGAGGATGATGTCGCGCGCTCTCTCGAAAGGCAACACCTGCTCGGAGTTGCTCATACGAACCGGCTCTTCTATGCCGACCAGTCGCCTGGCGGTGCCGGTGCTTACGACCTTTGAATGGTGTGTCTGCATGAGCCTTCTGCCCGCGCCCATATAAATGCGCTTGGGAAATTTCTCGGGATGCTCAAGGATATATTTAACGGGCTTGAGATAGGTTGCGTTCCACCTGAAATAGAAATAGCTGTGGAGAAGGTCGTGTAAACGCGCACCATGAAACCTCGCCAGCGCTTTCGTGCTCTCTTTGCGTTTCAACCACGATGCCCCCGCAATAAGTGCCCCCGCTAGAAACGCCGGTCCCAGACCTACGGCACCCCGAAGCCGGCCCGTCCTTCGTTTAGAATTATTCATAATATGATATTATACCAGCTCGGACACGAACATTCCTGATTGTGCCTTTGACAGCGGCCGTAAGCGAATATTGATGCGAAAAGCCCTAAACCGGGCCCTCTTTTCTGTCGAAATACCAAGCATACAGCGCTTTTCAGGAGGTCTACCGGTTTATGGGATTTATAATACTGGCCAACGCATTTCTCGGCCTCGCAATCGCTCTTCTCTATTATCCCGAATCACCACTGTACCTCTTCGCCGGTATCAAGCTCGAAGAGCTGTGGCTCTGGTCCAAGTACCAGGCATTCATCGCCTCGCTCCTCTTCATCTTCGCCCTGCTCTCGGTGGATACCAACCTCAAAGGCAAGGAGTTGGCGCGAAGCCTCTCCGCGTTTACGGCTACCCTCCAGGGGTTGCTCAATGTATTCCCGGCGGCGATGTATCTCTTCTTCCTGCACGGCGCGACCTCCGCGCAGCTCACGCTCCGGGGCAGCACCATCGGCATCTCCTCACGCGAGCTTGTCTTCCACTTAACCGTCATGCTTGTCTCCTGGTCGAGCGCAACATGGCTGGTCTTTAGTGCAAAAAACAAGGGTCTCGCCATGAGAGCGCAGGCCGTCGACACAAAATCCTTTATCGGCGAAGGAATATAATCACCCCCTCTAAGATATCAACTGCCCACATCCACCGACACCCATGGCAATTCTCACACTCATCTGTTCCGGCGCGTCACTTTTTGGGTATCTTAAGAGCAGATAACATAGCGACAGCAATCGGGGAGAATACTTTGAAAATACTTGTGACCGGCGCGGCCGGAGACATCGGCTCGCACCTTGTTCCGGCGCTTCTCAAGCAAGGACACACCGTTAGGGCGCTCGTAAAAGACCTAAGAGAAGCCGACCGGGCGCGAAGAAACGGGGTCGAGATATTTGTCGGCGACATCACCGACCCGCGAACACTCAACGGGGCCGCTTACAGCATGGATGCCGCCTTTCACCTCGCCGCGGCCTTCTTCGTCGTAAACGCCGAGAAGACACTGCGCATAATCAACTACGAGGGGACCGTCAATATCGCCAACGAGTGTATCGACAAGGGCGTCAAGCGCTTTATCTTCCCCAGCTTTCCTTTGGTTCTAGGCCCGCATACGACTCCGTCTCCCCCGATGGATATCGAGTCGGCTAAAATGGCGACTACCAGCTTTCACGCCCTCTACAAAAGGCTCTGCGAGCAACACCTGCGCGTCTTGAACGAACAAGGTAAGCTTTCGGCCACCATATTGCGGCTCGGGACGGTGTACGGCCCCGATATTCGGCTGATAACAACGCTCAAGAAGTTTATGCAAGCCGGGCTTTATCGCATCCCGGGGTCGGGCAATAACCTCGCCCACTTCGCCCACGTCGATGATGTCGTTCAAGGGATGCTCCTGGCGCTCTCGAACGAGCGCGCCTCGGGCCGGGTCTATAACGTCGCGGACGACAAGCCCGTGCGCTTTAAGGATTTCGTCTATGAGCTGGCCGACCTTCTGGGAGTGCCGCGACCGGGCAGCGCCCCGGTTTGGTTGTTCAAGGGCTTCGCATCGCTGGCGACGGCGTGGGCCGCGATAAGCAAAACGGCTCCGATCATCAACCGCGATGTCTTGAATTTTAGCCTCTCCGACTTTGCGGCGGACACTACTAAAACACGCGACGAGCTGGGCTTTAAGCCAAAGTATCCGACCATATATGCCGGACTGCCGACCTGCGTCGACACACATCCCGAGGACGAGCGTTCAAAGGCCGGCTAGAATGGTTATAAATAAAGGATGCCAAAGATAGGCTGCGGTGCGCAGAAAGACCGGCAGATTATTATTTAAAGAAAGGGTCGAATTTTATGAGTTCTCCAAAGCCGCAACCCGAGAGCACAACGCCGGAATTTCGCTTCTCGCCCAATCCGAATAAGGCCCACACCATCGACTGGTTGAGCTGGGGGCCGGAGGTCTTCGAGCGCGCCGCGAGCGAGAAGAAACCCATCCTGCTGTCGCTGTCGGCGGTCTGGTGCCACTGGTGTCACGTGATGGATGAGACCTCCTACTCCGACGAGCAGATTATATCGATAATCAATGAGCGCTACGTCCCGGTCAGAGTCGACGCCGACAAACGACCCGATATTCAGGAGCGCTACATCATGGGGGGCTGGCCGACTACCGCGATTTTGACAACCAACGGCGAGACGATGAGCGGGGGAACATATGTCCCGCCGCATGAACTCATATCGCTCCTCGAAAAAGTCGCCGACTACTACGCTGAACACCGCGACCGCCTGGAAGAGGCGGCCGAAGAACAGCGCAAGCAGATTCTTCAGGCCGCGTCGATGAAGGAGGCCGCGCATTTTAACCTCGATGAGAGCCTGGTAAGCGACGCTCTGGATATGCTACAGCGCACCTTCGATGCGAAGCATGGCGGCTTCTCAGACAAGCCCAAGTTCCCCAACTCACCCGTAACAGAGCTGCTCCTTCGACGCGCCTACCTTGAAAACAACACCGATTGGCTGGAGATGGCGTCGCGGACACTCAACGGGATGGCCGATGGCGGCCTCTTCGACCAGGAGTGGGGCGGTTTCTTCAGGTACTCAACCGAGAGTGATTGGAGCGAGCCGCACTACGAGAAGATGCTCGGAGACAACGCGGCGCTCATCCTCGACTACCTGCGCGGATATCAAGTATCCGGCAACATCAAGTACCGCGATGTCGCCGAAAAGACGCTCGCTTTCATCGATTCGTACTTCGCCGACAAGAAAAACGGCGGCTTCGCGGGCAGCCAGGACGCCGGCGAGGCGTTCTATAAGCTTGACGCGGATGAACGCCTCAAGCATAAACTCCCATTCATCGACCGAATCATCTACGTCGATACGAATGCGGCGATGGTCTCGGCTTACCTGGAGGCTTATCAAGTCCTCGGCGACGAAGCCTATCGCGATTTCGCGCTGCGCTCCGTGAACTTCCTGATGGAGACCTGCTATTCGGCCGAGGCCGGCATGGCCCATTACTTCGATGGCGAAGCTCACCTTTTCGGCCGCATATCGAGCCAAGCCGGCACTATCGGGGCGCTGCTCGATGCTTACAGTGTTACAGGTACGCATAAGTACCTGGACAGCGCTATGGCACTCGCCGGTATCTGTGAGAAAACCCTCTTAAACAGCGACGGCACTTTCGCCGACAGCTCTGATATCAGCGGCGAACCGCACCTCGGAGCGCTGGCCGTCAAAACCACTCCCGTGCAGGAAAACGCGTTGCTCGCCCGACAACTCTATCGATTGTCCTACCTCGGCGATGACTCCAGGTACGAAGAGATGGTCGGCAGAACCCTCGCGAGTCTTGAGCTTGGCTCGTCTACCCCGATTACCGCGCTCGCTCTATTTGTGCTGGCAGTCGACGAGTTCTTAACCCAACCGGTGGTCTTGACGGCTGTCGTGACAGGTTCGGAGCCGGGCGCCAAGGAACTGTTGCGCGAAGCGTTTCGAACCTATGTGCCGGGTAAAGCCATAAAGATCCTCGACCCTATCAGCGATTACGAGGTCGTCGAAGCTCTGGGGTATCCGGCGGAGAAGCACCCGGTAATCTACCCATGCATCGGCAGAATGTGTCTCCCCGCCGTCGAGACCCCGCATGAACTCAAGGGCATACTCGAAGACCTACCGGGTCGCCGCAAATAGAGCGAAGCACTCACCCGCCTTGATAGACGACGGCTCAGATGGTAGCCTTTCTATAGATGGTAGCCTCTCAATAAAGCATGCGCTAAGGCCTCATCACATAGCGCACTCGACTGAGCAGCGGCCAAGAAGACTATATGAAGGGCGATGATACGATGCAAGACGTGATTACGATAGGTAGCGCGAGCAGGGATATATTTTTTTTGACGAGCCGCGCTAAAATCGTACCCGATGATTCCGTCTTCGAGGGACAGCTCCTCGCTTTTCCGGTCGGAGCGAAGGTATCTATAGAGCAGGCGCATTTTACGGACGGCGGCGGCGCCTGCAACGCGGCGACCTCTCTGGCGCGCCTCGGGCTCAAAGTAGCCCCGTATCTCAATGTCGGCCGCGACGAGATGGGCGAGCAAATCATTGTCGAACTGGCCGACGAGGGAGCCGACACCCACCTGGTCACGATAGACGAGTCGCTCCGAACGGGAACCTCCGTCATCCTGCTGCCGGAAGGCGTCGGCGACCGCACCGTCCTCTTCTATTCAGGGGCGAATCGCAACCTGAAAATCGAAGACCGGACTAAACTCAAAGCCACATCGTGGCTGTATGTCAGCCCGATTTCCAGACAAGCGCCCGAACTTCTCTCCGGCCTTGTCGCCTTCGCCAAAGAGAATTCTATCAAGGTCGCGAACAACCCCGGCCTCGGCCAACTCGAACAGGGCTTCGAGTATATGTCGCCCATCCTTGAGAAGCTCGATATCCTGATTATCAATCACTCCGAGGCGTTCCACCTATTAAGAACGAGAGACCCGGGCTTCGCGCACGATGACAACCGCACACTCGTAACCGAACTCTTGAAGACCGGCCCGCGGATAGTCGTCTTGACCTGCGGCGGCGAAGGCAGCTGCGCAAGCGACGGCGGGGCTATCCATTTTCAGGAAGCGTTGAGCGAAACGGTCGTCGACCCCACCGGAGCGGGTGACTCGTTCGGCTCGACCTTTGTGGCCGCGATAATCATGGGCCGTGATATCCGAACCGCCATGCATATGGCCGCAATAAACGCGGCCTCGGTAGTCGGGAGCATCGGGGCGCAAGACGGCCTGCTCGGGCGCGACGAGCTAATGCGAAGGATGCGTGAGAGCGCGCTTTAGAACCGGGGCGCCAAGCTATCCGCGAGCGGCGCGCGCCGCGTGGTTATCGAGCGCGTAAATAAAGGCCAGGACTTCGGCGACGACTTTGTAGAGTTCTTCGGGGATTTCTCTACCTATATCGACGGCGCTCAACGCTTCGACGAGCGCGGCATCTTCATAGAGCGTGACCCCTTTTTCCTTAGCCAGCTCCGTAATGCGGTCGGCGACGAGTCCCGAGCCCCTAGCCAGAACCTTAGGCGCGCTGTCCTTGTCGGCCTCATAGCCTAGCGCAACCGCCTTTTTCTTCCCTTCCTTCTTCCCGCCCTTGGCCATTATGCCCTCACGTCGATTCCCGCTTGCTTGATGCTCTTCTTTTCCTCAACCAGACTCTTAATCGCCTCTTCTGCGGGGAGCCTTGCCGCCGAGAGTCTCCCGACCGCATAACCAAGAGCCTCCAGCGATGTCTTCAGCCCTTGCAGGTGGCTGTCGATGCCGACAAGCGCTTCGATGTTTTCGATAAAAATCGAGAAGTTTACATAACTGTCGGCTGTCTCCAACAGTGCCCGCGTCTTGCCGAGCGACGGCATATCGAGCGAAAACCCGATTGAAAACCGGGAGCCGGCGCTAGCGCCCCCGCCCTCCGCGGGCCGCTGGTCGATACGGATTTCGGCCGTTCCGAGCCCGTCCCCTATCTGAACCGGCAGCGGTATATAGATGACCTCTTTGGCCTGCGCCTCAACCGGAAGGTTTAACGCTTTTGTCGAATTGATCAGGTCGAGCATCTTCTGGATTGACGAGCGCAGCCCGGAAAACAATTCAGCCCGCTCGGCGGCGACGCCAAGTTGGAGCGCCGCCCTCGCTTCGAGAAGATGGGTTTTAAGGTTGTCCAAGCTACCGTCATCGCCGTCGAGATATCGCAGAAGTTCGGCTTCGCTGTCGATTGCCCGGACGAACGCCTTTATCCCGGCTTCGATAGTCTCGCCGCTCCCCGGGCGGGCCGTCGCAGCTCGAAGCGAGCGCAGCAAGCGCTCCAAGTCGGTACCGGCTTTGCCTTCGCCTTCGAACCTCGAGATATTTCGCAGCAAGTCGTCGATGCCTCTCCCGGTGTCGACCTTCTCGCCGACGATAATTTCGACCGCGCGGGCCAACTCGCCTCCCTTTAGTCCGGTCTGCCTTAAAAGATGCGTCGCCAGTTCTTCCTTGGTGTATCTGACACCCGCGACCTGTTCGCCTGGGGTATCGAGCCTTCTGAGCACGACCCGGTCGGGTTTTAGCTCCATGACCATGAGCGTCAGCGCCTCGCCCGCACGCATCGCAAGCTGCGTAGATATGGGAATTTTCATGCCGCCGATATTTAAGACCGCGCTACCCTGGGAGAACGCCAAGACCTTTGCCCGCACAATATCCCCCTGCTTGAGAGACATGCTTAAGTCGGCATTTCCCGCGAGCGCTTTTACGAATATCGGGGCATTTGCCCCGGTAACATTTATCCCGCCGGGCTGCATCTTCGCTCCTGTCGTCTTAATGCCTGCTGGCTCTTTTCGCTTGCCTTAAACGCATTATAACCGATGCCCCGCCCTCGGTGCGAGATAAGCTAAACGCATGGCTATCGCCCGCAAGCGAAGACTAAAAAACCCGGTTTGGGTAGCGCGTTTTGGAATTTTCTGGTAATATATTGCTATGAGTGACTACGATGCCTGGGCGGATGCCCAAAACCAAAAACTAGATAAGATTAAAAACCTGCTCCACGAAATAGTCTACACGCACGAAAAAATGCAATCTATTATCAGCGAAGCAATAGTAAAATGCCAGGCCGATCGCGGCTTAAAGGATATCGAGCGATATCTGGAACAGAAACGGCCTTAACCGTTTCCCAACCTCCTCGCTCCTCTCCGTTCCCCTATTGTCCCTTAGATTCCATACGCAAGAGCGAGCCGCAAATCCCCGGTGCGAGTCGATAAAAAGACGGCATGGGCCGGATAAAACAGGTATAATGATTTATTTAAGAGCAATTGATGTCGCTCTATGCTCAACCATTAAATCGAATGACAAATAAGGCCAGGAGGAATCGATATGAACCAAAAGAAATGGGATTTAAAAGGATGTCTTCTCCCGATAATCACTCCCCTCACCGAAGATTTCAAGATAGACGAAAAAGGGCTCAGGGACCTTATTGAATATACGCTAAAAGAGCAAGCCGCCGCGGCTTTTATTCCCTGCGGCACGACCGGCGAGTCGCCAACGCTCACACACGAAGAACACCTCGAGGTAATCAAAATCACCATCGATGCGGTCGCCGGCCGGGTTCCGGTAATCGCCGGCACCGGCTCGAACTCGACCGCCGAAGCCGTCTATATGACAAAAGCAGCCGCCGAACTCGGCGCGGATGGGACATTGCAGGTCGGCCCATACTACAATAAGCCGAGCCAGGAAGGAATGCTGAGACATTTTGAAGAAATCGCAAAAGCTACCGAATTGCCGATAATCGTTTACAACATACCGGGGCGGACCGCGCGAAATATCGAGCCGGACACGGTCATCAAGCTCTCCGAAATCGACACCATCGTCGGGCTGAAAGACGCCTCCGGCGATATCACGCAGACCATGAAGATACTGCAAGCCACGTTGCGACAGAACTTTCATGTCTACTCGGGCGAAGACGCCTTGACCTTCTCCCTCTTGTGTCTCGGCGGACACGGTGCGGTCGCCGCGGTCGGACACGTAATAGGCCGGGAGATCGACCAAATGGTAAAGTTTGTCGGTGCCGGAGAGATCGAGAAAGCGCGCGACATCCACTACCAGACACTCGACGTGGTCAACGCCCTCTTTGTCGAACCGAATCCGACTCCGGTCAAGCAAGCGCTCACGTGGATGGGCCAACCGGCCGGCCCGGTTCGCTTACCGCTCGTACCCATGACCGACAAGGGTCGGGAAGTGCTGCGACGCGCTCTGGTGGATTTAGGGAAGATTTAACGCAGTAAAAAAAGATCGCATGATTGTCGATGAATACCCGTGAATATATCTAATTAAATATCGACCCTAGACGCCGTAAAGGTGAGCTATAGCTCACCTTTACGGCATTGATATCTTCAGATAGCTTGATTATACAGCAACCCGATTGAATGTAAATATTATCACCAAGTTATTTTTGCGCCTCGCGGCTACCTCTGTGTTTCATAAGGCCAGCTGCCCATGCCCGCCCCAAAGTTATAGACGTTCGTATAGCCGCTCTGCGCCAGCACTTCGGCGGCACTCGCGCTCCTGGAACCGACCGCGCAATAGACTAGAACCGGTTTGTTCTTGTCGATTTCGTTCATCCTCGAAGTAAATTGGCCGATGGGGATGAGCTTCGCGCCCGTGATATAACCCTCCGCGAACTCATACTCTTCGCGCACATCGATGATTTGAAGATTCGTGTCCGAATCGATAAGCTCTTTCGCTTTTGCCGCATCGATATTTTGATAAGCGGCCCGCTGTTGTGTTTGCGGCGCGCCTGGGTTTCGCGATACGCCTGGGTCGGGCGCGACGGTCTGGTCGGATGAACACCCGACAATATACGCCATCGAAACGAGAATAGCAGCTACAACCACATACTTACTCAAACTGGACAACTCGTCGACCTCCTGGTTCAATCGGTTAGTTATATGCCCTACCGGGTATAGGTAGCCAAATATGCTGATTTGAATTATACCACAGCTTCCGGATTTCGCTTCTATTATTTTGCCGCTTGAAAAAATAGCGCGTTTTGCGGTAAAGTAACAGTTAGAGAAATGTTAGATTCTCGTGAAAGGAAGTTTTTTGTGGAGATGAAAAGAATATTGCCGGTAGCCATTATAGCCTTAGCTCTACTAAGCCTGGTCGCGTATGCGATATTGTTCAAGCCAAGCACGGAGACAACACTTCCCGGGCCGGTAGGCCAACTTAGCTCGACCCAACAAAACCAAGGACAAGCGCAGCAACCGCAAGCCGCACCGGCGCCGGCACCGGCACCCATACCTAACGAGGCGGTCAGCTCAAGCGAACCCGCGACGGTGGTGCCTAACGGCACCGACCTAAAGCAATACTGCGAAAAATACTACGCGGCCTGGAAGGCGGCGGACTGGCAGACGGCATTTACAATGCAGCCGCTGAGCAAGCAGCAGAAGAGCGACGTCAATAGTTTACAGCAGAGCCTGCAAGGTTACGGAATGGTTAGCTATACAATAGGGGAGCCGCAGATAGATAAAAATATAGCCGTCTTGGGTGTCAACCTAGATTTAGGGCAAAACGGTATCTGGAAAACGAACTGGACCTTCGTCAAGAACGACAAGGAACAATGGACGGTTCAAGACTCAACCACGGGAATGGTTCAATAGCCGCGAATCAACGCGCGCAATCAAAACCGGGCACGAGCGCCCGGTTTTTTTATGCTCTGAGACTCGACAAATATCGAAAATTTCGATATTTGGAATGTTGCTCCTGTGTGGTTCGGAGTGTACAAACAGGGGCGCCGTGATGCTCAAGCGACTTCGAAGCCCGTGCAACCGTTTCTCGCGCAATCGCGTCCTTCATCCGAAGCTTTCTTGCACATCTCGACGCTACAGGTATCCCTTCTCTGGGGGGCCTGAGGAAGCTCGCCACTTTCAAAGAGGGCGATAAACACTTCGGCGACGAGCGGGTCGAACTGGCTGCCCGACCCCTTTCTTATCTCGGCTATAGCCTGTTCGCAGGGTAGAGGCTCGCGATACGGCCTTTCCGAAGTCATCGCCTGGTACGCGTCGGCCACGGCTAGTATTCTGGCTTGAATAAGAATACCCTCACCGCTTATGCCATAGGGGTATCCACAACCGTCATAGCGCTCGTGGTGCTGGAGGACGATGTTGGCGAGGTCTTCGAAATCGGCGAGCGGTTTCAATATTTGATATCCCTTCAACGGGTGGAGTTTAATCTCGGCATACTCATCGCAGTTCAAACAGGCTGCCTTATATAGAATCTTGCTCGATATGCCGATTTTGCCTACGTCATGGAGTAAGCCTGCCGCATGAACCTTCTCGGCCCGCGCTTCATCTATGCCCATCGCGAGCGCAATCGCCTTTGAGATTACTGCGACCTCTTCGGAGTGCCCGCACGTATATTGATCTTTCGCTTCGACCGCTTTTGCGAGCGACTCGATGGTTTCCAGATAAGAGCGCTCGAGCTTACTAAACAGGAGTGAATTCTCGATTGCCAGCATAGCCCGGTGGGCCAAAGCTTCGATGAAGTCTATCTCGTGCGCTTCAAAAGTTATCCAATCATCTTTACCCAATGCTATAATGCAAGCGCGATTCCGCTGCAAGGCAATGGGTATCATTGCTATGCTCTTGATTTTCTTATCGACGAAACCGTATTCTTCGCCGCCGAACTCGGATTTCTTGACGATGCGCGTCTCGCCCACCTCCAGTATCTCGTTGATAAGCCCGAAATCCTCTACTAGGTTACGCCCTTTGAGCATATTGCAACCGCTTGACGCGTGCTCGACTACAGGATACCCGCCACAGCTATTGAGAAGGATTATCGCGCCCCAACTCATTCCGGTAGACTCGATGATCCGTTCTTTGATTTGATCTATTAGGTCATCGATACCGACGATTTTCAGCCCGGTTTTCGCAATATTCTCAAGGGCGCCTAAGCGTACTCGTGCTTCATGCTCTTGCTTGTAGAGCTGAGCTTTTACGGTTGCGGTTGTGATCTGGTTAGCCATGTAGCCGATGAGCGCGATATCCTCAGCGGCAATCTTCGACGCATAGGTCTTGCCTACGGTAAGCGCTCCAACGACTTTTCCTTCATATCGAAGGGGTGTCCCGGCGACAGACTTAATACCGAGCGCGACAACGACTTCCGATTGGGAGCCGACGGGGTCATTTTCCAGGTTCTCCAGATAGACCGACCGGTCTTCTTTGACGACCACACCTCAGACCTCTTGCCCGAGGTGAAGCGTCGAGAGCTTGGCGGCGAGCGTCTTTGGGATTTCTCCATAAGCTGCCGCTATTTCCAGCACATTCTTGTCTTGATTTAAGAGATAGACGAAGCCGACATCGAAGTTTCCTATCTTGACGACCGACTTCAATGCATTATCGAGTACCTTGTCAAGGTCGAGCGACCGGCCTACGGCGAGCGCGACTTCATTGAGCGCCTCTAGCTCTTTCTCTCGCCTGCATGCCTCTTTCTTGGCCTTGCTATAGATAGTTTTAAATAAGAGGAAGACCCACAATATCGATATGGCGACCATTCCCAATGCGATTATGTCGACGTTGGAAATGACCGCTAATAGAGGAAGACCTGAAGTAGAGACTTTGAGGTATGGGCTCTCTTTTAGAAACAGCGTACTCAGAATCGCCAATACTGCGATAGCGCCGCAAAACACTGCGATAATGTCATAGTTTGGTGCCGATACAATGGTCTTGAGCCGCTCGGTTTTCATATACATATGCACCCAACGTTATTCTCTTAGTATTGCATAGGCTATCGGCTTTACGTGCGGAATCCTTTAATTGCTTTGCCCTGAGAGCGGTAGTTTGGGTAAGAAGTGTCGCCGTCACTTTTTCGTCTCAATTATATAATCGGCAGTCCGTGCGGCGAGCGCTTCTATCGTAAGAGTCGGATTGACGCCGGCCCCGGTAGTGAAAACGCTGCCGTCACAGACATAAAGGTTCTCTACATCATGCGCGCGGCACCATTTATCTACGACGGATGTCCCGGGGTCGTCGCCCATCCTGCATGTCCCGAGTAAGTGCGCCGACCCCGGGTATTGAAAGGTCTCGACCGCTCCCGCGGCGGCATGTATCTCTTCGCACTTGCGAACAGAGTGCTCGATTATCTTCTTGTCGTTGTCGAGATACGAATAGGTCACTTTAGCTCTTGGAATCCCGAATTCGTCCAATTCGTCCGAGAGGGTTACGGTATTGTTCTCGCTCGGCAGGCACTCACCGACAATGCCGAAGCTCGCGTAATGATTATAATCTCGCATCTCATCGACAAGGCGCCGGCCCCACAGGCCTTTCCCCCGTATTAACGCCTTCGAAAACTCGATTGGCTGCAAAGTCTCGGTCTCGATCGTGTAGGCGCGCGCAAAGCCGTCGTTCGGTTTTCGCGAGTACCACTCCTGGGTCAAAGCTAATCCTTGCGGACCCCGGTATTGCCTTATCATCGCATCGTACTTGCCGATAACGAAGTCGGCGGAGTGAACCATCAAGAATTTACCGACGACACCGGAAGAATTGGCAAGCCCATCGGGAAAGCTCGCCGATGTCGAGTGTAAGAGCAAACGCACGGTCTCTACCGAATACGCCGAGAGAATAAAGGTATCGCCTTGTTGCTCGAATTCCCTACCCTTATGGACATAGGTCACGCTCTCGACTCTGCCCGTTTTGCCGATATTTACCCTTGTGACCATAGCGTTTGGAAGAATTGTCGCGCCATGCCTTAGGGCCTCGGGAACATAGGTGACAAGGGTGCTCGATTTAGCTTTCGGCTTGCATCCGAACTTGCAGAAACCCCGATATGTGCAGGGTTTACGGTCTTTTGTGGGGCTCGTTATGATAAACATCGGCCCGGCGGTTGAACGCGCTCCGATTCGCGCACAGCCGCGCCGGAAGGTATCGTGCATGCAAGACTGCTCATGGCTTCTTTTAGGGAAGGGCCCCTGATATGGACCCCACGGAAAAAAGGTTGGACCGGAGACCTGGTTGAACCGCTCGACCTCAGCGTAATACGGCTCCAAGTCCCGATAGCTGATAGGCCAGTCTTCGCCAACGCCATCGACGGTCTTCGTTCGAAAGTCGTCTTCATGAAAGCGAAGGGCATACCCGACAAAGTGAACGGTGCCGCCACCGACGCCGCGCCCCGAATTCGGCCATCCGAGTTCGATAGGGTCGCGGCCGCCACTGATTCGCTCATCGAGCCAGAAGAGTTCATAGAGCATTGAGAGTTCGTCGCTAGCGAAATCCTCCGAATCCCGGTGCGCGCCCGCCTCCAGGGCGACCACCGATAGCCCGGCGCGCGCCAGCTTAGCCGCGAGCACGGCGCCGGCAGCTCCCACACCCACTATGACAACATCTACATGCCCGGCGTTAGTCGCGGACATGGCCGACCTCGCCCGCCTCTTCGGGGTCTTTGCGCCCGCACCGCACCCTTACATATATCCCGGGATATTTTGGCCCGCCCCACCCTATCTCACTCCATGCGCTCGGGTGCGCATAATAGATGGCGGCCACCGTCGAGACGATTTGCTCAAAGGCCGGGCGAGCGGGTATCTTCCGCCAGGAAAGCGAGTGCGTCTCGCCTTTCAGAATCGCACCGAGCACCGTATCCTGAGTTTCTTCCCCCAGCGCGTCAAAGCGCTTTTCATGGCGGATCCGGGCTTCTTCGTCGAGAGTCGCGACAAATAGCCTCCAGAATTCACGCATAGGGGGCATATTCTCATATCGTGTGCCGTCGGTCACGTTTCTCGCCAATTTCTCATCGACAAACGGCACTATCGGAATCGGTTCCTTCCGCGACTGGGGCAGCAGACGCGCGGCGGCGGCCTCGAGCGTCCTCACCTCATCGGGGTCAAAAAACAAGGGCTTTGGGATAATGCCTACCCTGCGCTCAACGACGAACCTTGTTTTGGAATCCCATGAATCTTCTCCGTCGATGACCTTATAGCCCGGATAGCCCTCCATTAATACCTCCAAAAGACGCCGGCGACAATACCCGCGAGGCTAATAAGACTGAGACATAGCGGAAAGAAGACGGGCGGGCCGACCATGATGTTGTCGAGATTCCATCCCCCGACACGACGCCTAACGCCCCTGACGTGAAGAACAGTCCCCGCCAAGCCGGCAAGAAAGGTCAGGGCCGCCAATATAGCGAAGACGTCGAGCGCGATTCCGCGCAAGACCAAAGCGACCAAACCCGCGACGACGACTATCGGTATCAACACGACCGGTTCCCACATCAATAGATGGTAGAACGACCCGCGATAATGCATTATCAACACTTGCCCCCAGAGCAACGAGAGCAAGGCGATCGATATTATAAGCACCCATAGCTCGAGTGGCGCACCGATGGACAACTGCTCTCACCCCCACAACATACGATGGCTTCACGACTCATATATATTATGCCCTGCCGCCCGTACTTCTATCACCTAGCTACAAGAGATTAGATGCGCTTCACTTCAGTGCCGCTCCATCCGGGCGCAACGAGCGCGCAAAATCACCGGATTCCGCATGTGCCATACTTCCACCGCGTAAATACCATGTTGAACCCCGCCCGCCCCCGGCTTAATTTCGCCGCCGACATTGGACATTTAACTAATCCGAAGGGCGTTTCCGGTCGATAGTCAATTAGACCGCCGCTTAGAAATATTTCGATAGATACAGCCGGTGAATCGAGGTTTACGTGCGTTTTTTCAATAATAACTACAATCCAACAAGATGAATTATCAGAGCCTGGACATCGGCAAAAAAATACTCCTGCCCATAATCATCATCTCGCTAATAGGAACGGTGTTGACCTTACTCTCGACCCTGAGCCTAATAGAAGAGCAATCTCGCGCAACCACGATTCGAACTATTGAGCGATCGCGCTATATCATCAAAGAGGAATTCCACGGAGCGGAGCATCACCTCGTCCCTGAAACCGCGGTGCTCGCGAACAGCTCGGTCGTACGCGAAAGCATTGAACGGCGGAATAAGCACTTGCTCGTAGAGGAGCTTCAGCTATCCAAAAGCATCTTTGTCGTCGATTGCATAAGAGCGGTCGACGAAAACGGCAACGACCTCGCCCATGTGGGACCGGAGATGGACGCGCATAGGACGTTGTTCAGCATTGATAGCGGAGCCGAACGGTTCTCACTCTTCGTCCGCAACAGGGACACCGTCTGGATAAACGCCGTCGCCCCCGTCAAGCTTGAAAACGGGCGCGTAATCGGATATATCGTGGCCGGCAATCGAATCGACCAGGCGTTTCTGGCGCGAATAAAGGAAAAAACCGGCGGCGAGATTGTCATAGAATACGGCAACCTGCTTGCCGGGTCATCGCCGCGCGCGGTTGACACAACACTCAAACACAGTTTCGACGAGAACCATTTCCGTCCTTTTTCCGACGGCATGATCGCACAGGGGTCTAACTACATCCTCGATAGGGTCGAGATAGAAACAGATGGCGGAAACAAAGCCTATATCTATGCGCTTATCTCGACAAGCGACAATGTCGAAGCGAAGAAGCGCAACACGCTAACGGTTCTTGCGGTCAATTTCGGCACACTCCTAATATTGCTGATAGCATCATATCTGGTAGCGTCGAACATCTCGAAATCGCTCAGGCTGATGTCGAAACGAGCCCGAATGATCGCCGAAGGCAACTATAAACAGCGTATCGATTATACGAGAATCAAAGAGATAGACGAGCTTGCGACAAGTTTCAATATTATGAGCGATTCTCTAGAGCGCAACCGCTTACTATTGGAGGAAAAAGCATATACCGATGGACTGACGGGCTTGTTCAACCACCGCTACTTCCACGATGGCCTGGCCGGCGAGATAGACCGGGTTTACCGATGCCGTCGACCTCTAAGTATAATCGTGACCGACATCGACGACTTCAAGAAGATCAACGACACCTTCGGTCACAAAAAAGGCGATGACGCGCTGCGGATGCTGGCGGAGCGGATGCGCGCATCTATCCGCGATACCGATATAGCATGTCGCATCGGTGGCGAGGAATTCGCTATAATCCTTCCCGAAACACCTTCAAATGACGCTTATAGTGTTGCCGAGCGACTCCGCCTGGACATCAACTCGAAGACACTCGAAGATATCGGGAGAATAACTATAAGTTTAGGTATAGCCACATTCCCAGACCATGCGCTAGACAAAGACAGCCTTATAGGGGCGGCCGACACGGCTATGTATAAAGCCAAGCGCAAAGGTAAAAACCTGACGTTAATATATGACGGTGAGGAATTGTATGGGCCGGTAGCTGAAGAAGATAAATGGCTCATCGAAGAAGCGTACTATATCGACACGCTTCACGCGCTTGCCGCCGCTGTGGACGCAAAAGACCAGTATACACATAGTCACTCTGAACATGTCGCCTCGTTTGCCACATTGATCGGCCATGAGCTTGCGCTTTCCCACCCTCGTATCGAGCACTTGCGTATCGCGGGCCTCCTCCATGACGTGGGAAAAATCGGTATTCCCGATAACATACTAAAAAAAGAAGGTGCGCTCACCGACGAGGAATTCCAGGAAATCAGGCTCCACCCCATATTCGGCGAGCGAATTTTGACGCGCACGAAGCTCGAACCGGTCTTGAAGGCCATACTGTACCATCACGAAAGGCTCGATGGCTCGGGATATCCGTATGGCCTGCAGGCGGAGGCCATACCGCTGGAGGCGCGCATACTCGCGGTAGCGGATGCTTTCGAAGCGATGTGCTCCGATCGCCCCTACCGAAAAGCCCTCAGCATAGAGGAAGCCCTTGTTGAGCTAAAGAAAGACAGGGGATTCAAACTCGATGAAATCGCGGTCGACGCCCTCGTTCGAATCATCGAACGCGATGATTCGGTAAGAAACATAATAGCGCGCCGCAGCTCGAATCTGACGGAATCGTTGGAACAGGCTTTCGATGAAGGGGCCCTATAGTATGAAACCCTTCTCATTTATCTTACAAGGAGTGCGGGACAAACAACCGCTGATGGATTACAATCTAGAACAGGAACGCCAATCCTGAAGCGAGCCGCCGCCGATAACCGATAACCGATAAGCGGGAATAAATCATGTTGCTTGAGTTAATCGATATCTCGCTCACCTTCAATGCTAGTGTGTTATTTAGCAATGTGTCGCTGGAGGTAGACGCGGGCGACCTGGTAATCATAGGCGGGCCTTCGGGTAGCGGTAAATCCAGTCTGCTGCGGCTTTTAAACCGGCTTAACGACCCGACGAGCGGACGGATCGACCTAGACGGACGGCCGTTAACCGATTATAAAATTGTCGAACTTCGACGGCGAATCTGCTACATACAACAGACCCCGGTCATGGTCGAGGGCACTGTCAAGGACAACTTGCTCTTACCCTTTGGCTTTGAGTCACTAAGAGGCCTTAAGCCGCCAACCGATGAGACCCTTATCGGCCTCCTCCGTAAATTCAAACTAAACGATATCGCGCTCTCAGACCAGGCCATGGTCCTTTCGGTCGGCCAAAGACAGCGGCTCGCTTTTATACGGGCGCTACTACTTGAACCAAAGGCATTGCTGCTGGATGAACCGACCTCCGCTCTCGACCAAGGTTCGCGCCGAGTCGTCGAGGAGTATGTCGAGAGGCTGGCCGGTGAAGAGAATTTGGCGATACTCATGGTCACTCATCTGGATTTTAAGCCCAAGCACATGCAAGCACGGCGATATACGCTTAAACAAGACGGCCTGGAGGAGCATGCGGGATGAGTGTTGTAGACATAACCTACGGGCAGCTGCTGATAAGCCTGATTTTTGTAATTATTGCGGGACTTGCGTCCATACGCCTCCAACTCGACTTAGAGCGGGATATCTTCTGGGGTACGATTCGCACCTTCGCCCAGCTATTCATGATCGGTTACATCCTTAAATATATATTCGCGATCAACAACCTCTACCTGATTTTATTTGTCTTCACAGGCATGATAGTTTTCGCCGCCTTCACCATAAGAAGCCGGGTAAAAGAACGAAGTATCCCCTATTTTGTACCGACGTTTCTATCCATGTTCACAAGCTACATGTTCGTCACGATTGTCGTGACCGCCTTCGTCGTGCAGGTTGAGCCATGGTACAAACCACAGTATTTCATTCCGCTCGGCGGCATGGTCGTTGGGAACTCGATGACCGCTATCGCCATCACCCTCGAACGGATATTCGCGGATATCCGAAAAAGTCGCGATGAGGTCGAACTCTACCTGTGCCTCGGCGCAAATCACCGTGAAGCGACCTCTCGGATTACAAGGGAGGCGATTAAGGCGGGAATGATTCCATCGACAAATTCGATGATGGCGGTGGGCATTGTGTTTATGCCCGGAATGATGACAGGGCAAATACTGGCAGGTGTCGACCCCATCTTGTCGATAAAATACCAGATTGTAGTTATGTTGATGCTCGTAGGCTCAACCGCAATCGGCAGCATTATCGTCGCGTTTATTGCGCGAAGCCTGTGCTTCAATAAGGCCGAGCAAATATTGCTCGGATAAACCAACTTGCCTATCGCTTCTCCGTAATCTGAACTACCTGCGTCTTGCCTCATCCAAAAATGTACTCCAAGAGTTATTGACATCTTGAAAAGAGACGGTTATAATTTTTCTTGAGAAGAGACTGAGTCTCATTCTCATATTATCAACAGTTTGGCATCACTAAACTCATATTGGATCCCGGAAATTCAATGAAAAGTTGCTTGGAGGGGTGGGGAATGTGGGGCTAAAGGTTGCGAGGAGGTTTATTATGTCGCTTGCGGATATTCCCACATATACTCGTTGTCACGTTAAAGCGGTTTCCTGGGCGGAAGATAACCTAAAGTATATAAAAGCCGGGGTGAGCCGGGGCAGCAACTTGCGGGTAATCTGCCGGTATCCCGATAGTAAACCAAAGTTTGTGGAGGTCGAACTCGAAAACAAGTCGTTGATCACGCTTCCACTTTCCTTTGCTAAAGAAGTTACCGTAGAAATCGCTGACACGGCTTAGAAAGGAACGATATGACAGTTGCGATTATAGGAGGTTTGACTAGGTTGAACCAACATTACCCCAAGCTTGCCGAGGAAGAAAATTTGCACATAAAAGTATTTCCCCGATATAGTGTCGGGCTTTGTAAGAAAATCGCGGAGACCGACGGCGTTATTCTGTTTACCAATCTCATATCGCATAAAGCGGCTCGCCACGTCTACAAGTTGGCGAGAGAAAACAAGATCAATTTGATTTGCAGCCATAACTGCAGTGTCTCATCGGTGAGAGATTGCATCGCTGAGTTAAAGAAGAGTAATCGCGCCGCCTGCCGGTGCCGCGCCGAGCAAGGCTGCGGATGCGGTGGCGGCTCGACCCACGGCTGCGCGGGGGGCTGCGGGTGCCAAGAGAGATCATCGCATAGTCCTGGTGGCGCGGGAAGGCAAATAAACCCGACATGCAACCAGCCGGATGTTGGTCTGTCAGAGGGCTCAGGCAGCGCGGACATACGCGCGGCTGTTCATAATATATCTAGAGATAAGCTTGAGCCGTAAAGCTCGATTATCTCAGTTGGAATCGGAGTACCCATGCTTTTGAGGAGGAAAAACGATGGCACCGGTAAGCGTAACTCCAGGCCGCCTGAGGCTTGAAGGCCGCGAGTTAATCGGAAAAAAACACAGCTGCTCACTCCTAGCAATTAAAATCAACGCGATCACGGGAGTGATAAGGTCGGATATTAATCCCCGAACAGGGAGGATACTAATAATTTTCAATACGTCAAACATTGAAAGCAAAGTTCTCATAGAGCAAATTGGCAATATCCTCGATGAAATTAAAGGCGAAATCGATAGCTCACACATTATTGAAACGTATCATGGTTCCCCTTGTTCGCGCTGCGCGAACAATCAGGGCAACGAAAAAATAACGAGGGTCGCCATTCGCGCAGCGGTCGATATCGCATCACATTTCCTTTTGCCAAAACCGTTGAGGGTTTTAGGCCCAATCGTAGCGAACGCTATCATGAAGTCTTAAAGCTCAAAAATCCGTGGTTTACGGTTCAAAATGACAACCGGATAAACGGCGATTTCCATTTGTTGTAGCTCGAAAATCGTTGCGGCTCAGCTTCTATTTTTTGAAAGTTGGGTATAGACTGCGTACGCACACAAAGCTGAGGCTTGGCTGCAAGGGAAAACATAAATTTAAATAGTTAGTTGTAGAATCGTTGACGACCGTGGTGGGCATAGAGGAGGAGCATTTATGGAGAAGAACATGGGAGAGCACTTACAAAAGCAAGTAAGCGAATACATGCGAAAGAATGCCGGCAAGCATCTGGGGGAGCATTTTACCGGCTACTTCCTCAAAAAAAACCTGAGCCTCGCAACGGTGGGTGCGTTGAGCGCTCTTGCCGTGATCGGAGTCGGAAAAGCCTCGCAGAAATTGAGGCCGGCGTTGGTAGGTGTAGTAAAAGAAGGCTACGCTTTCAAGGAATGGGCAGCGGGAAGAGTAGAAAAAGCAAGAGAGAACGCGGAGGATATTACCGCTGAAGCGATTTATGCCTATCACAAAGAACTCGAAACGACCGGAGACGCTATAAAAAAAGAAAAAGAGATCCTGGACAAAATAGAAAAAACCGTGGAACAGAAATTGGCTAAAAGAAAACCCGGCAAGGAGGAAAAATAGATGCATACTACGATGAAAACCATAAAGTATCTCCGTTCCGCGTTAAACTTTGCCCTGGGCGCGGGCGCGGTAGTCGGAGGTTCCTACATATTCTCCAGGATCAAAGAGAAGCAGGATGCGGAGACAAGAATCGAGAGGATGGAGCAAATACTAGAGAAACTTTCGGAGGAAAAAGATTAATAAGTAATGAATTACACTATCGTCCATGAGTTGCCCGGCAGATTGAGGATACGACTTTCCATTCCCAAAAAACCGGGCATAGATTTAACACAGGTAGAAAAGACCCTGCGCGATGTTGGGGGCGTCGAGAAAGCCGCTTTTAATGGCCGAACAAAAAACGTTCTCATAACGCTAAACGGCAACCCCAATACTAAGGGCAACCTTTTACGGGCTATAGAAAATATGCCGTTAACGGGGCGCCACAAGAGAGGCGCCCCCGCGGCCGAAAATCTCGTGCGAAAAAAGAAGTCCGTTATTAAAGCGGGGGCTATGCTGCTGATATCGCCCTTAACGCCTCCCCCCGCTAAGCCGTTTATCGCCCTCTACGGGGCTCTGCCCATCATCGAAAAGGGAGTCCGGTCTCTTCTAAAAAGAGGCCTAAATATCGATGTCCTTGATTCGTTGGCCCTGAGCACAGCAATAGGCATGCGAGATTACCGCACGGCAGGGGTAATCTCGCTGCTTTTAAAGGTCGGTGACTACCTGGAAGAATGGACAAAGGACAGGTCTAGAAAGATACTCACCGAGATGTTCCGGTTCACCGACGATCATGCCTGGATAAAAAACGGCGATAAAGAAGAGCGGGTTAAGGTGGTTGATTTAAAAGAGGGCGACGCCGTCATCGTGAGAACGGGCGGGCGCATAGCCGTCGATGGAATAATTCTTGAAGGTGAGGCAATGGTAAACCAGTCATCCTTGACTGGGGAGCCGCTGCCGGCGATGAAGCGTCAAGGCACAATGGTTTATGCGGGCACCGCGATAGAAGAAGGATTTCTTACCGTAAAGGCATTAAGCGTTGGCGGAGCCACAAGAATATCAAAAATCGTCAAACTGATCGAGGAGTCCGAAGACCTAAAGGCGGACGTGCAGAGCCACGCGGAAAAACTCGCAAACAGGATCGTCCCATATTCTTTCCTCCTTGGAGGGCTTACATATGCCCTTACCGGTAACCCCGCAAAGGCGGCATCCGCCCTGCTGGTTGATTATTCTTGCGCTATAAAGCTTTCAAGCCCGTTGACCATAATGGCGACCATGATGAAAGCGGCGAAGAAGGGGGTCTTGATAAAGGGAGGCAAGTTTATAGAAAAGATGGCGGATGCGGACGTATTTGTTCTCGATAAGACCGGCACCCTTACAGAGGCTACGCCAAAGGTCGTGGATGTCATCGCCTTTAATGGATACAGCAGGGACTATATTCTCAGACATGCCGCTTGCCTGGAAGAGCACTTTCCCCACCCTGTTGCTACCGCGGTGGTAAAGAAGGCAAAGAAAGAAGGCGTTGTCCATGACGAAGAGCACGCGGATGTGGAATACGTCGTCGCACACGGCATCGCATCCAGGTTGGGCAAGAAGAGGGTGCTTGTTGGAAGCAAACATTTTATTCACGAAGACGAGGGCATTGCTATAGCAAGCGTGGAGCAGTCCATAGATAACTTTGCCGCGAATGGTCACTCGATTCTTTACGTCGCAATCGGTAAAGAGCTTGCGGGGGTTATAACAATCGAAGACCCTCTGCGAGACAACGCCCAAAGGTTCTTGCGCAAACTAAAGAAATCAGGGGTGAAAAGAATCATTATGGTAACCGGAGATAACGAGGCGACCGCGCGCAATGTGGCAAAGGGATTGGGCATAAAGGAGTATTACGCGCAGGTACTCCCTGAAGAAAAGACCGGGATAATAAAGAGGCTTAAAGACAAAGGCCACACGGTCGCAATGATCGGAGACGGCGTAAACGACTCCCCCGCCCTATCCCACGCGGATGTTGGCATATCTATGAAGCAAGGCGCGGACATTGCCAAAGAGGCGTGTGACATATTACTCCTGGACGGAAACCTCTTAAACATTATTGACGCTAGGATAATGTCACGGACCGCCTTGTCTTTGATTAAGCAAAACTTCGGGTATATCGTTGGAATTAACTCCGCCTTATTAGGTCTTGGGCTATTGGGGGCAATATCGCCCGCCGCATCGGCCTTCGCACACAACGTCACGACTGTCGGGGTGACACTTAACAGCCTGCGACCGCTCAGGGGTGTAAATTGAAAATCTTTATAGCCTTTTGATAACGACGACCGCTATATCATCGGTTAAGGCGCCGCCGGAAAATTCTCTCGCGCCGCCGCACAGGTTGTCCGCTATGACCTGCGCAGGCATATCGATACTATCCTTAGCCAATTCTACGAGCCGGTTCTCGCCCCAGAACTCACGGCTATGCCGTGCCTCGATTAAGCCGTCGGTATAAAGAATCAGCAAATCGCCATGGTCTATGGAAACCTCTTCTCGCGGATACTCTCTATCGGAGACTATACCCAGAGCGATACCGCTTTCTTTGCTTAGAAAAACCGCCTCTCTCGTTCTTCCTCTAATAATAAGAGGCGGTAAATGGCCCGCGTTGCTAAAAACCAGGAGACCCTTTTCTATGTCGTAGACGCCATAGACTGCGGTAATAAACCTGCCGGCCGTCAGCTGTTTGACAGCCAGATTATTCAATTTCTTCATGCTGTCGGCGGGTGAGTTGTTGTCAAGGGCAAAGCCCGCTGTCGCGTATTTGGCCATCGCGACGGTAGCCGCCGCATCGATGCCCGCGCCGGCCACATCCCCAAGGACGATACCCATCGAGCTATTGCCGAGGTCGATAAAATCGTAAAAATCGCCGCCGACCTCGGTGCCGACCGTCGCCGATTGGTAGTGAACGCCGATATCCAGTTGAGGCACCGTCGGTATTTTAGGCAAAAGACTGCGCTGGAGAACAAGTGCTATGCGGCGCTGCTCTTCCAATTGAGCATTTTCTACCGCCAGGCCGATCTGATTCGCAAAAGTGCTCAGGAATTCCACGTTCGATGGCTTGAGAGCTTCGACATCCTCAAAAAGTAGCGCGATTGCGCCGAATGTCTTCGTTTTTGCGGTAAGCGGGAGCAGCGTAACGGCGTTGACTTTTTCCGGCCCGTCAACCGCTTCGACCATCAAAGGACATTCCGCCATATCCGTTGTGACAAAGGGCTTCTGTTCTTTTATAACTCTTCCGACGGGGCATTTCTCAGCATCCACCGAGGACATGCGTTCAAAGCCTTGAGCAAAGCCTGGAACGAAGCCGTGTTCGACTTCTATGTTCGGCCTTCCTGTTTGCTCACCGACCATAATAACGGCGCCCGCCTTGGCGTCAAAAAGTCTTATGATTTCCCTTATGGCCCACATTAATGCCTTGGAGAGATCGGGGTTTCTTCCTATCTCGCGAGAGATATTTTCAAGCGCAAGCAGCTCCATGCTGCGACGCTCTTCTAGTTTATGCTCTTCGATATTGAAAACACGCATGCCGTACACAATGCCAAAAGCAATCAGTATGGCATTGGCCGCCCTAAGAATCTGAACGGGAAATCCGGCAAACGACATGAAGGAGTCATAATTGATGACTGACGCCGGGAAATATGAGATGTACGGCACTACCAGCCCGCAGGTTAGCGCCTTTAGCCAAAGGGCGACGACTGCGATTAGAAAGCCATGCGAGGCGGCCCCAAAACCTTTTTTTAAGAAGCCTCTATACTGCAAAAACAGTGCCGAGCCGGCTATGACCGCGCCCGGAAAAGTAAGCAAATAACGTGTTAGAATCTCGCTATTTCTCAACCATTGTTCTATGCCGAAGCCGGTTAACACAAAAGAGCCTCCAAGGCCTACTGCCCATATCGAGTAAACAATGAGCGGCACCGCGTTAAATGCGCGATACCGCTCATCTGTCGTCACCAGAAGCCCGGCTCCAAATTTAAGAAGAAACAATGTGATGCTTGCGAATATAGCCGTCTTAATGATTACAAAAAGCCAGCTTTCGGGAAGAAATTTATACTGGTCGATAAGGGTGAGCATATCGAGCCATTGGTTAATCGCGTGGATAAAGCCGAATCCCGCAAGCCATGGGAGATATCTTGCAAACCTTAAGCTCGTCGGCCTAAGGGCGCTAAGCAAAACGGCCACCCCTAGCGTAAACAGCGCCAGCCCATAAACGAGCATCACAATAGTCATGTTATCCGCGGCTAGCTTTCCAAGGTCAGTCATTGAATCAGGTCTCCGGTTATGGCGTTGTTATGTGTTGCGACCGATACTCTAAGCGCACTACTATAAACACACTAACCCGATGCTAATTGTACACTATGCTTCGTAAAATATTAAGCCTCCTGCGTATCTCCGGCCGTCTCCTAGGTCTCTATTGACCGGTTTTCATCGTTGGGGGAGGGCAAAAAGTCGCCAGAAGTCTTTCAAATAAATCGATTGCCCGATGATATTGGAGGTAACGGTGGTAGGGATTAGATTTGCTCATGCTTAAAATAGACGTAGCAAAACAAGCATTGCCCTGGCGCGCCCGGCAACCTCTATTTTTTCGACCGAACCGGCGCAACCATCGCAAGCACGGCCAAGAGCCGCTATCCTTTTATAAAATAGCAAGTCCAACGGGTCGTCTAATACTTCGCCTTGAACATGTCGTCGTCGTCTTCCTCGATGCCGAGTTCACCGATGAGACCCTCGAGCGCGACCATGACCTCTTTCTCGGCGTTAGCCTTCAGATACATCCAGTCTATCTCGCCGGGGTGCGCCTCGACCAGCTCTTGGGCCCAGGTGCTGGCGGCAACCTCATGCTCGAACGCGAAGTCTCTGAGCTTGGCGAGAACAGTGTCCTCCAGGCCGAGCAAGTATACGCTCGCTCCGCTTACGTCGATTTGGTTTACCCGCTTCAACTGCTCATCTCCTAAGCTTTCATCCACTATGCGCACGGTCATATCTATGTCGCTATTGACCCATGCGTCTCCATTCTTTGTGAAGCCCAGTTGCCGCAATACCTTTTGAGCTTCACCGGAAGGGGCGATTACGTCGACGCCGGCGGCTTTATACTCGCCGGAAGTATACAACTCTACCGCATAATCACCGGCGGCGACCGGTGAACAGCCCTCTTTTTCCAGCTCAGAGGTGAAAATAGCCGTAAAAACAATCCGCTTAGTGAGCGGATCCATATCGCCTTTTAGGGAATCCAGTGCGGACATCCTCTTACCACCAGCCTTTCTGTCTTTCAGCCTTGCTGTCTTTCCTTATCATCCATTGGTATTGTCGGCCGGCCCTCGTTTCAAGTCGGGTCCGCGCTCTTCACCATGGAGTATTTGCGGATGTTAATCAACTTATCTTAACATAAACAACTAGTGAAATACCCTCGCGTCGACAATCGCCCAGGACGATACTCCTTAAAATCTAGCGCTGTGCCGTCATGTCGGCGCGCTCAGACAGCATGAGCGATAGCGCGGCGCCCGCGAAACCGGCCGCCGCCGAGACCATGAACGGGACGGAGAAGCTGCTGGTGACGTCGACGATGTAGCCGCTTATCCAGGGGCTTATCACTTGTCCGGCCCCAAAATACAGCGTGACTATGGCGAAGGCCGTGGGCGCGAGCGCGCCGCCGACATAATCGGCGCATGTCGCCGCCATAATCGCGGGAACGCTCCACAGTGTGAGCGCATAGACAAGCGAAACAGCGACTACCGGGCCGGGGTCTTTGGTGGCAGAAAGCGCCGCCAGAGCGAGTCCCTGCAGAAGGTAGACCATAAAGAGCACCTGCTTGCGGCCGATTTTATCCGACAACATCCCCCACAGAAACCCGCTTAAAATGCTGACCGCCCCAATCGTAGACCAGAGACCGCCGGCGCGCGTCGCCGAGAAACCAACCTCTTCTATGAGGTATTTCGCGAAAAAGGTGGTGAACATCACGTATGAAAAACCGTACATGAAATACGTCGCGCCGAGCTTCGCGAGCGGGCGCGAACGATAAAGTCCCTTCGTATCGAGCCGGCCCGCCGTCGGCGACTCGACATGGCCGGCTTCGGGCGCGACATCCGTACCCCCGACCGGTTCGTGTCCGGCCTCGCCGGGACTGTTTCTAAATACCAGCACCCCGAGGAAGGCTATCGCTAAAACGATAGCGCCGAGATAAAACCAACCGGCTCGCCAGCCGTCGGTCCCGTAAAAAGCGATGAGAAACGGTACCAATGTTCCGGCGACGGCAAACCCGAGGCCGCTTCCTACCGTCATCAAACCGGAGGCGGTTCCCCGGAACCTGCGCGCATACCACCTTGTCACCAGGCCCATAGTCGGAACATTGCTTCCACCGGTTCCGATCCCTATCAAAAGCTGGCCCGCAACCGCCATCCAAAACCCGGTCGCGCTGCTCGCCATGAGCATCCCGAAGACAATCAAAAACATAGAGCCGGCGATGACTTTTCTCGGCCCGTACAGGGACGAGAGATACCCGCTCACCGCGGTGCTCGCCAAATATCCGAAGAAGGTCCCGGAGACGATGAGTCCGAGTTGCGTGTTGGTGAGGCCCAGCGCTACGCCCATCTCCGGGATTATCATGCCGATTGCGAAGCGGCCCAGACCAATGCTGCCGAAGACAGTCAATATCCCGACTATCAGCACCCAAATGCCGTAATGGATACGACGGCCTGGAAGCGTTCCGTTTGTACTGCTTTTGCCGGCGATAAAGCCGATGGTAGAATTGGGCATAGCAATCATTATATACGAGTAAGACCGCTTTTTATATCGGCCATGCGGATACATCGCGGTATATAATCCGATCGGTTTGGATGTCTTAGGCTTGCACGACTACCGTGCTAGATGTAGGCGGCGGTATGCCGGTATATAATCCAACTGTCAACGCCGGTTTAAGTGTCTGAGGCTCGATGATTGGCCGAAGAACGTTTGCATGATTGCCCGGCGACCATTTTGGGGTAAATCAACCATTAAGGGGGTCTATATGGATATCAATTTGGACTATCGGGTCACTCTTCGAATATTCGTATCACTCTGTTTCTATGTGGTCGTCTCATATGGATTCGTCGCGTGGAAATATCGCGTATACCGGCGAGTCGCGAAGGTCTGGCGCCCCGTTCTGGTCTATGCCCATATCTTTGCGGCGGCGAGCAACGTCGTGGCCTTCCCTCTCTTTATGTTGATCGACCGCCACCAGCCGGTTACGCCGTTTCTCTCATGGTTTGGGTTACTGATAGCGGTAGGAGGCGCGCTCTTTTTAATATGGGCCGGACTTACGCTTAGGATTGCGACCTTCGTCCCCCCGACCGCCGGGGAGATCACCACAACAGGTCCCTTTCGAATCACGACCCACCCCATGTACTTGGGCGGAGTCGTGGTCGGCTTTGGCCTCTCGATGTGGAGCGCGTCGATGCTCGGCCTCGTCTACGCCCTGGTGGTCGCGCTCACGCTCATGGTCGTCTCAAAAGAAGAGGAGAAAAGCCTGGTGGAGCGCTTCGGGCAGGCGTACCTCGAATACAAAGAGCGCGCGGTTATAAAGCTCTAGATAAAAAAGCCACCGCGGCTACTCATGCCTAAGTGCTTCGATTGGGCTCAAGCGGGATGCTTTAAACGCGGGGTATGCGCCGAAGAATATGCCGATGGCGGCTGAGAACGCGAAGGCGAGCGCGATGGACCACATAGTGACTTCGCTGGGGAGCACCATACGCAAGAGCAGGGAGCCCCCGACACCAATCGCAATGCCGATGATTCCCCCTAAGATACTCAAAGTCGCGGCTTCGATAATAAACTGGATCATAATATTGTGGGTCTTTGCGCCGACCGCTTTTCGGATACCGATCTCGCGGGTGCGCTCGGTCACCGAGACGAGCATGATGTTCATAATACCGATGCCGCCTACGATAAGCGATATGCCCGCAATGCCGCCGAGCATGAGCGTCAGCGTCCCGAAAACCTGCTCAAGTGTTCCGACAAGACTCTCTTGCGTCATAACTGAAAAATCGTCTTCACTGAGGGTCTTGCTGAGAATGCGCTCGCTTTCGGCAACGGCGAGATCGATGCTGTTCTCATCGATGGCCTCGATGGCCAGCCAGCTCACCCACTCGATGCCGAAAATGCGCTGGGCCACCGTAATCGGGATGTAGACGATGTCGTCCTGATCTATTCCGAGTGACTGGCCTTTTGGCTCCAGCACGCCGATTACTGTGAATTTCTGCCCTTCGATGTTGATTCGACGTCCGATGGGGTCGGCGCCGCCGAAGAGTTTTTCGACGACAGTCTCACCGATAACAGCTACCTTCCGGTTTCCATTGACATCGGTATCGGTGATAAAAGAGCCCCGTTCGACCGGGTAATTGAACATCACATTGTAGTTTCCCATGACCCCATAGACCCCGGGGCGGCGCGATTCGCTGCCGAACTTGACCGTACCGCGGTTTTCTATGGCCGCGCCGACCTCTTTCGCGTACACCGCCTCCCGCTCCAGTTTTCGCACGTGATCGACGCGGAGTTTAAAGCTGAAAATCGGTTCCTGACCCGAGCCGAAATCGACATCGCCCGGCATAATAAGTATGAGGTTTGCCCCGATACCCTGAAACTGTTCGGTGACATAGTTTCGCATACCCTGGCCGACGGAGACGAGCAGGATGACCGCGGATACGCCGATTACGACGCCGAGGGTGGTAAGACCCGAGCGCATTTTATTCGCCCTTATCGCATCGAGCGCCAGCCGGAAACTCTCAAACAAGTTCATTTTTACGCTTCCCACCTGTGTTGTTGGCTTTAATGGGGCCGTCTTCGATGACCTTGCCGTCGAGTAGACGGATTAGCCGGTTCGCGTGCTCGGCCACCTCGGCCTCGTGCGTGACGAGGATGACCGTCTTGCCCTGCCTGTGAAGCGAATCGAGTATGGCCATTATCTCGGTGCCGGATTTGGAGTCGAGGTTGCCGGTCGGCTCGTCCGCAAAGATTATTTTCGGGTCGTTTATCAAAGCGCGCGCGATTGCGACCCGCTGTTGCTGGCCGCCGGAGAGCTGGGTGGGACGACTGCCGAGGCGGTCGCCGAGGCCCACCGACTCGAGCATCTTGACGGCGCGCTCGCGCCGTTCCGCGCGGCTCACGCCGGCGTATATAAGCGGCAGTTCGACGTTTTTTAGCGCGGACGCGCGCGGCATGAGGTTGAAGGTTTGAAAGACAAAACCTATTTTGTCGAGCCTGAAGTCGGCCAGCTCATTCTCGGTAAGGTCTGTTATCTCTTGCCCGTCTATCTTGGCCGAGCCGCTGGTCGGCTTGTCGAGACATCCTATGATATGCATCAAGGTCGATTTGCCCGAGCCCGATTGTCCCATAATCGAGACGAATTCGCCGTCTTCTATAGTCAACGTTATCCCGTTTACCGCGTGTATCTCGACGCCTTCGAGAGAATATATCTTGTAAAGGTCTTTTACCTCTATCGTCATTGCCCGATCCGTCCACCGTCGTTTACTTTAACCTGGTCGCCGTCTTTCAGGTCGGTCTTTCCGACGGCCACGACCTCGCCCTCTTTTAATCCGTCGACCACCTCATAAGCGATATCCGAAGTCAGTCCCAGCTTGATATCGCGCTTTTTGGCGATCCCGTTCTTTATGACGAACACACTCGCCTTCTTGCCGTCGAGCTTGACGGCGTCAAACGGAATGGTTATGACATCCTTTTTGCTCTCTGCGATTATATCCACATCGCCCCCCATGCCCTCCCTAAACAACTCCTTCACGGGGTTGGCGACTATGGTGACGGTGAAGATGGTCCCACCGGTCGCGTTCTTCGACGATATTATCGATATATTGGTGAGCGCGCCTTCGAAGACCTTATCCTCGTAGGCATCGAGCATAACGCGTACCGCTTGACCTGTCTTGACCTTGCCGATTTCCGTCTCATCAACGTCCGCCGATAGTTCTAACCTATCAAAGTTTATTAAAGTGATAAGCGCACCCGACCCGCCGGTGGCGGCCGCAACCGCACTAAGCCCCGCTATCTCACCCACTTTACCGTTTACCGAAGCGACCTGCCCCGCAAACGGCGCTCGTAACACAGCGTCTTCCGCGATGACCTCCGCGCCGGTCAGCGCGGCCTGAGCCTGCTCTATCTGCCCCCGCGCCGCCGAAACATCCGCGGCGCGCGCGCCCTCTTTTTGCAGCAGGAGCTGGGCTATCGCAACCTGGCTGCTCTTTATGGCCGTATCGAGCTGCCCTTGCGCGGCGTCGATTTGCGCTTCGAGGCCGGCGTCGTCTTTACCCATCTGGGCTATCTGGAGCGCTATTTCGGCTTGGCGAAGCTGGCTCGAGATTATTTGGAGGTCTTCGCTTCGAGCACCGGCTGTCGCCAGGTTATATTGGGAATACGCGGTATCGTAAGCTTTCCGAGCGGCATTAACCTGCGTCTGAGCTGCCTGCAGAGATTGGCCGTTCTGAGCGCTAAGGCGCTCCTTCGCGGCCCTTGCGCCGTCGCGCGCGGCCTCGGCCTGCAGTTTGCTCGACTTTACCGCGTTGTATGCGGGGTCGGTATCGGGCGTGCTTGCGAAGACGCTATTGGCATGCACAAACGTCGCCTCCGCCGACGATACGGCCTGGTTTGCTTCGTCCATCATCTTTGAGTTGAGAGTGCTTACTTTATCGTAATTGGCCTGAGCGTCAGTGAGTGACTGCTGGGCCTGGTTCAATTGCAAACTTGCCACATTCCTCTCTTCGGTGCGCGCGCCCGCCTGGGCTTTCGTCAACTGTCTGTTCGCGATATAGACGCCTTCTTCGGCGCTGTTGACATTGAACGCCGCCCTTTTCTTGCTCTGCTCTACTATTTTGTTGGCGGTCTTCAAGCTGCGGCGCGCGCTCGCAATGGCGGTGGTCGCCTGGTCGACGGAGGCCTCCGCTACCGCTATCTCGCCTTTACTGCGACCGGAGCGCAGCTTGCTGAGGCTGGCTTGTGCAATTTTGAGGCCGGCCTCGGCTTGTCGTATCTGCGGGTTTATGGAGGTCAAATCGAGTTCGGCCAGAACCTGGCCGGCGGCGACCGTGTCGCCCTTCTTTACGCGCAGAGCGGCGATTTTTCCGCCGGTCTTAAAACTCAAGTCGGCGCGGCTCGGGAGCGTCACTTTGGCGGGCGCCGAAACAAATATCTCTATGTCGTCCTTGGTAACTGTCGAAGTCTCAATAGTCTCGCCGCCACGCGACAGCGATATCTGCCACCAGGCGATTGCGGCAATAACGATTAGTCCGAGCACCGCGAATATAATTTTGCGATTCAATCTTAGCCTTGCCATTGCACCAATATTCCCTTTCCGCCCGGGCTGGAAAACCTTCCATGCCCCGCTCAAAATTGGACGAATCTAATCTTTCACCCATATATGATAACACTATGAGCAGCCTCTTTGTGACAACGCTCAAGAATAATCAAGCAACAGTTCTTGGCCGCGGCTGTCACTTACTCAAGCGAAATAGCAGCCTTTCGCAATCGAATGGATGTTTAGCGCTAACGCATGCGTGGCAGACAATAAATCGAAAACTATTAAATCGCTTGTTGTTGGTCTAAAAATCGCTGAGACTGAGAAATCTTTAGTTAAGCGCGGCTACGCACCGCCGACAGCCCTGCCTATAGCACTCGCAGCAATCGCAACTATGGTCCCCGCAGCCCAGTAGCCTACTACAATAGCCGCGGCTTTGCCTTTCGATAGCTTGTAGATAATCGATAAGGCGAAAGCGACTAGCACGAGCGACCAAATCGCGAAGATATCGATTCTGCCAAGAAAAGTGCCGAGAATGCCGGTGGCCTCGTCGCGCGGGAGCATGGCGGTAAAGCCGGGCATCACGAGCGTCTTACTGAAGACCGTGTTTGTCGAAAATACCAGTTGCTGCACGACTATCGGCATGTTCGCATATGCGATTGCCGCCAGCCCGACCGCAAAACGCGCGGAACCGCCCAGCATCGAAGAGACGAGATGAAGGAATCCGACCTGTATGAGAATCGAGACGATCGCCGCAATCAGCGTCGAGACCATGGTAATGACCAGGGCCAAGGGGGAGCGCAGCATCTGTTGCGCTTGTTCGATTTGCTCGGGCGACATCTGGCTCGATTGGCGCAGCATCTCCTGCTCGGCAAAGTCCATAGCGAGCGGCGCGCTGATGTACGCATAAAGCATTGAAGCCAAGATAAAGACAATTGCCGGAACCCACCAGGCCGGTTTCTCTTTGATGCGCTCAAATGCCGCTGTCGGGCTGTATGTCACCCGAAAAATATTTGCAAACGCTTCCATTAAACACCCTCCAAAGTCAGAGTTATAACTTTGCTCATCGTCTCACCCGCTACCTGGCGTAACGACCGATACATGTCTTGCTGTACGCCTTTCTGTTTCTGTTTCCTTTCCCTATCTCTATATCTACTTATTTACTTCATCCGGTACCCTTTTTCCTGCAAAGCTCGGGTTGTCGATATTAAGACGACGGATGCATGGCCGAAAAGCGCTCAAAATCCCTATCGGCAACCGTAAAACGCATGCAAGCCTGCGTAAAACATGCTAGCCTATTCGAAAATATTATTGTCTGTTAAGGAGAGCATATGGATTACCGGGTCGGAGAAATCGGCAGGGTCGTAGTGGCCCGGTTCAAGGCAGATGAAGAAGTTTTAAACAACCTCAGGGAGATTGCCCGGAAAGAGAGTATCAAGGCGGCGGTCCTCTACCTCGTCGGAGGGATGCAAAAAGGACGGATGGTGGTCGGGCCCGAAAAGGATGAGCTGCCGCCGGTTCCGATCTGGCGCGAAATAAACGAGAGCAACGAAGTCCTCGGTATCGGAACCATCTTCTGGGAGGGCGACGAGCCGAAGATACATCTTCACGGCGCCTTCGGAAAGCGCGACGAGGTAAAAGTCGGCTGCCTGCGGGAGAACTCCGAAGCGTTCCTGGTGCTGGAAGCGGTGATGATAGAGCTAAAAGATATCAACGCGGTGCGCGAGTTCGACCCGGCGGTGGGTTTGAGCCTGCTGAAGTTGGGCTAACCCACTTCTTGAAGCTTAAGGCTTTAGCTTGACGGTCAGCCCTGAAGGGCTGAGCTACTAGTTTATGCGCTACCAAACGCGGCTGAAGGGCTTTAGTCCTGAAGAAGTCGGCGACCCGCTCGCGATTACGGTCGCGGTCGTGGATAAGATCGTAAGAAAGGCGGGCGATATTACTACATTGACTTGCCGTACAGTAGCATGATTGTTAGCATATAGGAGAAGTTGGGTACCATAACAAGTGCATATACGGATCCGAGTCACATCCGGGCATCGGGTTTTGGCTTCTATTTATGCGAAACGAGGGTCGATAACACGCATGCGTATACGCGATTCCCAAGCGCGGGCAGCTCAGAGTCGAAAACGCGGAGCGAAGAGTACGCTCACCATGTGCCGCGTCGCCGCATCGGGGCGCTGGATGTTGAAGCCGGTAAGCCTGGCGCTCATCATCGTCGCCCTCTTCGCGCTCGCCGCGCCGGCGCAAAACGGCAACCGGGTGATTCTCGCGGATGTCGAAGGCATTATCGACCCGGCCGTCGCCGAATACGTAAACACCTCGTTGGCCACGGCCAAGCGCGAGCGGGCTGAGGCGCTCCTCATACGCATGGATACGCCGGGCGGGCTCGACACGTCGATGCGCTTGATCATTAAAGACATCTTTGCCAGCGAAATTCCGGTCATCGTCTATGTCGCTCCGACGGGGTCGCGGGCGGCGTCCGCCGGTACTTTTATCACTATGGCCGCGCATGTAGCAGCCATGGCTCCCGGCACCAACATCGGCGCCGCGCACCCGGTAAATATCGCCGGCGATATGCCCGAAGATGTCGCCGAGAAGGCCGAAAACGACGCGGTGGCCTATATTCGCGGCATCGCCAAGCAAACCGGGCGCAACCAGGACTGGGCCGAAGACGCCGTGCGCAAAAGCGTCTCCGTCACAGCCGAAAACGCTCTCGAGCTGAACGTAATCGACCACGTGTCGCCGAGTGTCGAAGCCCTGCTCGACACCATCGACGGCACCTCCGTGAAAACTGCGGCGGGGCGCATGACCTTAAAGACAAAAAACGCCGATGTAGTCGAAGACCCGATGTCGTTCAGGCAACGGGTGCTGCACACGCTGGCCAACCCGAACGTCGCTTATCTCCTGCTCATGTTGGGCTTTTACGGACTCATCTACGAATTCGCCAACCCGGGCTTCGGTCTGTCGGGTGTCGGCGGCGCTATATTTATCGTCCTCGGGCTCTACTCGATGCAGGTTCTCCCCGTCAATTACGCGGGGCTGATCCTTATCATCCTCGGGGTCGCTCTTTTAATAGGGGAGGCGTTCAACCCCGGCTTCGGGGTGCTCGGCGTGGGAGGTATTATCGCTATGACCGTCGGTTCGTTCATTCTCTTCGAGTCGCCCGTCCCCGGCTTAAGAGTGTCTCCGTATATCATCGTGCCGACTGTGGCGGCAACCGCGGGCTTCATCCTCATCGCCATGCGAATGGCGTTGCGCGCGCAAAAACGGCCGCCGACCACCGGCGCCGAAGGCATGGTTGGGCTTGTCGGCGAGGTTCGAACGGCGCTCGCCCCGAGAGGCGAGGTTTTTGTCCACGGCGAGCACTGGTCGGCCGAGAGCGTCGAGGGAACAATCGGTGTCGGCGAGGAGGTTGAAATAGTCAGCTTGCAAGGTTTTCGTTTGAAGGTAAAACGCCATAGTGAGGCGAATAATACAGAGGTAACTTAGACATAAAGGGGGAGTTTGTACATGCCGGAAATCGCAGAGCTTCTAGGGTCGCTTATCCCATTAGCCGTTATCGTCATCCTGATAGTCTCGGCGAGTGTCAGAATCGTGCAAGAGTATGAGCGGGGCGTCATCTTCCGCCTCGGGCGCGTCATCGGCGCCAAAGGCCCCGGCCTCTTCTTTATCATCCCGATAATCGACAAGATGGTCAAAATCGACCTCAGAACAATCACGATGGATGTGCCGCCGCAGGATGTCATCACCCGCGACAACGTGCCGGTCCGCGTCGACGCGGTCATCTACTTTCGCGTCCTCGACCCGGTGAAGGCGGTCATCGATGTAACCGATTACATCTTCGCGACCTCACAAATCGCCCAGACGACCCTGCGAAGCATCCTCGGACAGGCCGAACTCGACGACCTGCTCTCACGCCGCGACGAGATCAACCAGAAGCTGCGTGAGATCATCGACGAGGCGACCGACCCGTGGGGTATTAAGGTATCGGAAGTCGCGGTAAAAGCCGTCGACATCCCGCAGAGCATGCAGCGCGCCATGGCGCGCCAGGCCGAAGCCGAACGCGAGCGGCGCGGCAAAATAATCACCGCCGAGGGCGAGTTCCAGGCGTCGGAGAAGCTGGCGCAGGCCGCCGAAGTCATCGGCAGGCATCCGACTGCGATACAGCTGAGGTTCTTACAGAGCTTGACCGAGATAGCGGCGGATAAGAACTCGACTATTATCTTCCCGCTCCCGATAGAGCTGTTGAAGCCGTTTCTCGATATGACCGGGGGCTCGGAAAAATAGCGGCAGCCATAAACTTTCTTTCTATCACCAAAGCGACGCCTATTGCCGTTTGGCCCTGAGTGCCAGCGTACCCGCGATAACGTCGTGTATCGCGCGGTGCTCCTTGTCGGTCGAGAGTTTATAGAGGTTAAGCAGCGAAAAGAGGATTCCCATAAAAGCGACGAAGGTGTTGCTGATAATGCCTATCCCGAAAAACAACTTCACCCACGGGCGAAAAAAACACTGCCTCATGGTCGGTCTGCCCTGGGTCGAGTAGTCGACTATGGTAATGCCCATGATGCGCTTGCCGACAGTCGTGCCCAGCTTAAAGACCATCAGCGCTTCATATACGATAAACGCGGCGGTGACAATGAGCGCCCGGATGTCGATGACGCCCGGAAATATGTTGGGCCTCAGGAAAGTGACGTTGAGAACGAGCGCGACGAGCAACCCGTCTATTAATGCGGCGATGATTCGCGGCAAAGGACCGACGTTACTGTTGTCCACAACATCCACCTCCAGGGGTCTATGTTGTCAGTATACCACCGGCTTCGATAACAAACGATATCTTGGCGAGTATTCGACCGCTCGACCGCAGACCTATTCGAATCGGTAGACAAACCCCTCGAAGGGGATATTCTCGGGGCCGAGGAGGGCGACCGTGCCTGTTATCAGCTCCGGCATGACCTTTGAGGCAAGATTGAGGTTCCGGTCCAAGGTCTCGATGGGTGTAGGCTCGCGGCTTACACCGTTGGCGTAGTCGATGCCGAAGCCGACGAGCAGATAGGGAATTTCGAGTTCGCCCGCGAGTACCGCCTCGGGGCCGCAGGTCTGGCTAATCGCGGTCACGCCCGCTACCTGGAGCCGGCGTATCTCGGCTTTTGAGTTGAAACGCGGGCCGTTGACGTGTCCGTATGTGCCGCCTCCAACCACGCTTATCCCGATGTCGCCCGCCGCCCGCAAAGCAATAGAAGCCATAGCCGCTGAAAACGGCGAACCGAACATGTAGTGTCCGCGCCGCGGCTGCCCCGCTTCGGTAAAGAACGTGCAGCTTTCGCCGCCGGGCAGGCGGTTGTCGGGAAAATAGAGGTCGTCGAAGAGAAGTACATGCGCCAATTCGAGCGAGCCGTCGACGACGCCCATCACCGAGGTAGCGACTATGGCGCGCGCGCCCAACTCTCGCAGAGCGTAGATGTTGGCGCGATGGTTGATTAGGTTCGACAGATAATCGTGATTGGCGCCGTGCCGGGCGATAAAGGCGACCTCGCGCCCATCCAATACGCCGACGACGACACCGGCCTGGCCGTAAGGCGTCTCTACGCTTTTCGTCTCAGCCTTTTCGAGCCCAGGTAAATCGTAGAGTCCCGAGCCGGTGATAATCCCAATCATCGCAACAAGCCCTTAATTTAGAATTCCGCAGCAACTGCTGCCCCTGCCGGCGATACAGCCATAGCAATGCTCGCCGAGCGTTATCGGCGCGTTTACAATTTCATCGAGCGAGCGCTCCCATAGTCTCTTTTCCCCGCCGGCGGCCGGCAGATTCAGCGCCTGGTTAAAGTCGCAATCGAAGACCCGCCCATCCCAGCCGACGCTTATGAGCTGCCGGCACATGACGTTATCGAGCAGACGAAGACTTACGCTCTCTTTAAGCAGGCTCATGTACTCGTCGAGGGTGCCGTCCGCCTGGAGCTGTTTCGCGAATTTGCCTATCGGCATGTTGGTTATCGTGTAGAGTTGGCTGAAGGTGACGCCGTGCATAGCTTCGAGGTTCGAGCGGTAGTCGGCTTCGAGCGCCGCCTGGTCGCCGGGGAGAAACGCGCCGCCGGGATTATAGACGAGATAGAGCGGGAGGCCCGAGCCCTCCTCCCCGTAACCGAGGCCGTTTAACATCCTCAACGCGGCGATGCTCTTCTTATATGCACCCTCGCCCCGCTGTGAATCGACGTTTGTCTCGAGGTAACAGGGGAGCGAGCAGACCAGCTCGACCCGGTTCTCGGCGAGAAACTGTGGCAACCCCTCAAGGCCGTCTTCGAATAAAACGGTCAGGTTGGAACGAACCGCCGCATGCTTGCCCATCGCACGCACGCTCCTGACCATATCTTTAAAATTAGGGTTGAGTTCGGGCGCCCCGCCGGTAAGCTCGATCGTCGAGATATCGTTCGACTCGAAAAACGAGAGCGTCTTGTTGCAGGACTCAGCCGACATCAACTCCGAGCGGCCCGGCCCGGCGTTATGATGGCAATGGGCACACGCCTGGTTGCAGCGCATCCCGAGATTGACTTGCAGGATATCGATTCTTTTCCTGTCGAGTTGAGTCACCGACAGATCTTGAGTACATATGTTCAACTAAAACCCTCCTTATTATCGCACGTCCGCGTAGAGCCGCGCCAGCCGCGCCGGCGACACCCGCGCGTAAAACAGTATCCGTATCATCCACATGAGCAAAATCGTCTTAACGAGCCCGCTCTTTTCCCAGCGCCTCGTCCCAGTGGTCACATACAACGGCAGCCGTATCGTTCTACCGACCTTCCTTAGACGGCACGCGAAATCGATGTCCTCGCAAAGCTCGATATCGGCGAAGCCGCCGAGCGCCTCGAAGGCGCTGATGCGCACAAAAATCGCCTGGTCGCCTGTGAAGCCGCCGAATAGGCCGTCGCGTATCGTTATCATCGCCCCGATGATGCGATACGGCAGCGCGGGATTGTCCAGCCTAAGCTTGAACCGCCCTCCGGCTAACCCTTCGTCACGCATTGCCGTCTCAATCGCGCGCAACGCCCCTTCCGGCAGATAGGTGTCGGCATGTAAAAAGAGCAAGACGTCGCCTGAAGCCGCCGGCTTAACCGTACCCGCCGCCATCGATATCTCTGTGGCGTTGGCTTCGGCTTTAGCTTTAGCGGCCAACGCGCCGGCGTTCATCTGACGGGCCCGCCCGCGCGGCGCATGGATAACGCCGAGATTCGGCAGACCGTGGCGCTCGGCGATCTCAGCGGTGCCGTCGATGCTCCCACCGTCGCAAAGTATAAGCTCGAAATCGTCACGCATCACTTCGAATTGACCCAAAAAACCGGGGAGTGCCGACGCTTCGTCGAGCACGGGCACGATGATTGTTATCAATAGGCTTACCCGCTAGATTAGCACTGGCTTAACATAATACTTGGTTCGATTTGGCGCAACAAAGTCGTTTGTCATCTAAACGCACGACCCGGTTTCGATGCCGTTTTTGTGGAGTCGAGCGTATTTAACAGAAGCTCCGCGGTATTGGCGGTAATCTCCCTGCACTCGGAGCGAACCCCTTTATCCTTGAAGTCGCGCCCTTTGCGCAACACCCGGCAACAGGTCGTCTTGTAATGTTCTTTAAACGAATCGTGGAGCTTACCGCTAGCGTCGGTCGCCTTCTTGTTTTTTCGTGGTCGCCTCACGTCCGCCATTAGTATCCCGGCAAAGACCGAGGCCCCAACCAACGCGCCGCAGATACATCCGGCGTAACCGATACCGCCGGTAAACGACGCCATCCCCTTGACTGTGTCCGGCGAGATATCCACATCCAAAACCTCCGCCGACGCCAGCAAAACCGCCTGCGCGCAATTATAGCCGCTATCGAAATACGCTCGAGCGCGTTCGCCTACCAACGCGCTCGGCGTGTGGGGCATCGATATATCCTCCGTGTCGCCGGAGGCAGTCCCTTGCGGCGCCAACCGCCCGTCCATAGTCGAGCGCGAATCTTTCACGGGCATTGCGCGAAGCTTATTCCTGCTTCCGAAGAGCAAAGATGACACCCCCTATCAAGCTCACCAGCGTGACGATGAGGAAGAAAAAGAGTGAGATGGTCACCGACTCCTCGGTCGAGAGGCCGGCCTGCGCAAAGAAATACGCATACGTCGCCTCGCGCAAGCCTAGCCCGTTCATCGAGATCGGCAGCATCGTAATCGCTAAGATTATCGGGATAAACTGAAAGACGAACGCTATGGGCACGTCGAGTCCGAGCGCCTTGATGATGAAGACGTTTATCGCGACGACCATGAGCTGAAAGATGAAGGAGTAGAACAAGACCTTTGCCAGGATGTTCTTGTCCTCGACCGAGGAGCGGATCGATTCGGCCGTCTCTTTGAGCTTGCCGGCGATCGAAGCCTCATACCGGGCTAGCGCCGGCGCTAACTTGTGCGCGTATAATATGGCTACGAGTGCCAACGCGCAGATGACGAGAAAAACAAGGATGACCACACGATATCGCGCCATCACCTCGGTGCCGAACGCTACACCGCACAAGACTATCAATCCCAGCGTAAACGCCGCCAGTACCCGCTCGGCGACTACCGACGCCGCCGCCGCCGGCCCGCTCGAAGTCATCTTGCGCAAATCCAATACCCGAACGACGTCGCCGCCGATGCTCGTGGGCATAAAATTGTTGAAGAAGAGGCCGACGAAATAGGATGATATAAGCCGCCGCAGCGGCACCGAAAAGCCCTGCGCGGTAACGAGAAGCTGCCATTTATAAGCGCTAAGGATAATGGATACGACCGTAATCACAAGCGCGAGGCCCAGGTAGAGCGGTGACGAATTACCGACAAGCTCGGCGTATTTGGCGAGGTCCGATTTGGCGAGCAACGCCCCTATCAAAAAAACGCTCACTGCGGCCTTAAAGAGCGCCGCATATCTTAATTGACCTTTTTTTGGGGGTTGAGGTAATTTTTGCGTCAATTCCATAGTATGCTCTCGATCTTTAAACCGGTTGAGGCTCCACCCTATTCCGCCATCTTGTGCCCAAATGGAACGCGAAGCTAATTGTTTATATTTTAATTGCTAATGGTTTGTATTGTCAATATGAATTCTAATAACATAACCGGGTGGCGTATAGCATAAAAGGATGGGAAGCTATGCCTCCCATCCGAAAAAACTCTCAATTTGTCGCCGCGGCCATCATGCGATGTTGTGTTCTAATAGTGGTAAGCCGGCCGCTTATCCCTGCCAAGAAGCTCGTTGATTTCATCCATGCGCATCGTAACATGGATTAGCGCTTCTTTAGCCTGCCATACCTCCGGTGTCACGCAAAGCCCCTCACAATCGTGCCGGCAACGCAGCTCTCCTTCGAGTTCTTTTGCTTTCTTCTCCAACTCTTCATATTCGCCGAGCAGTTCCCGCACGTTCACATCATTCGCCTCCCCGCCTGCTTCGCGCGATTAAGCTTTCGCCGATAATCGTGGTCGTTAATACTTTATATCTATCTTATCACCCATCTTACTTTTGACCTCATCTAATTTTGAGGTCACTTCGATAAGCTCTTCCCTGAGGGCATCTATTTCAGGTCCGGTACAGGCCGTTACATAGCTATGCATCATATCCTCGATTTCATGCGCCCTCCTGACCAGTGTCCCGGCATCCTCGAAAACCGCGTTCTCAGCCATTATTACACCACCTCCGTTTTTTGTGCTTCGCCGACCTCTCGACAACTGCTGTTCGCGTCCTTATATACCCGCATACGGCTTCTTCCAAAACCCCAATCCGGCAATCCGGCTCCGTGTCTCATCATATCGCGGCCCCGGAGGCTTCTCGCGTCGGTTTTACATACGGAACAATCATGGCATAATTACTTGTATGCCGCTCGGATTAAGGATGCCCGGGAAATATCGGATATGGACAAAGGCGAAAATGTGTCATTAAAAGATGAGGTAAGGATCCTCCTCGAAAATAAGAAATTTGAAACGCTGGCGGAGATGGCTATAGGCAAGCAGCGCGTCGTGCGCTATCTCTTTTCTTTTTTATACTCGACCGACGACCTCCTCCACTGGCGCGCGGCGGAGGCTTTGGGCGCGGTGGCCGGCAGGCAGGGCTCGAATAACTCCGACTCGGGACGCAACATTCCGCGGCGCTTGATATGGTCGCTGATGGAAGAGTCCGGGGCAACGGCATGGCCTGCGCCTGAAGCGCTCGGTGCGGTCGTCTCTTCGCGCATCAGCGTCTATCCCGACCTGGCGCCGATAGCGCTCTCTTTTATCGAAGACCCGGTTTTGAGCCGGGGCGTCCTCTGGTCGGCGCGGAAAATCGCCGAAAAACGGCCCGACCTGATAGCCGAGTCCATACCGAAGGTGATGGAATTACTGGACAGCGCCGATGCGACGCTCCGCGGCCATGCGGCGTGGGCGCTGGGGGCGATGCGCGCCGTAGAAGCTCGTCCGGCTCTCGAAAAAATGACCGGTGACGCCGGCTCTCTGGTCGTCTACGAGACCGGAGAGTTGGTCGAGACTACCGTCGGCGAACTCGCGAAATCGTCTCTCAAGGAACTCTTGCGCGCTTAGAGTCCGCCAATCTTGTTGATTGAAGACCTCTGGTAGGCTAAGGTTAAAAGACGAACGACCGGAAGGAGAGTGTCCTTTGTCCGTCAAGGATGAAATAAGAGTCTTTTTGAGAAACAACGAGCCGGATAAGCTGGTCGAGTTGGCATCGAGAGAAAAGAGCACGATCAGGCAGCTGACCTCGTTCCTATACAGCGAGGATGAGCTGTTGCGCTGGCGCGCCGCCGAAGGGTTCGGGGCCATCGCCGGAAATCCCCACATCTTCAGCGCCGAAAAGCTCCGAACGATTATTAGCCGTTTGACTTTAAATCTCGAAGACCGCTCCGGCGGCAATGCCTGGGGCTCCATGGAGGCGGTAGGCGCGATCATTGCGGCGCGCTCCTACCAGCTCGAAAACGAGATACCGAAGCTCTTCTCCTTTATCCACGACGCGAGATTGTGGAAGGGGCTGCTCTGGTCGGCGCGGAAAATCGGCGAGCAAAACCCGAGCCTGCTGCAAAACCGTTTACACCAAGTAATCGGACTCTTGCGCAACCCCAGCAACACGACGCGCGGGCACGCGGCGTGGGTGCTCGGGGTCATCGGGGACGGCGACTCTATTGAGATTCTCGAGTCTCTTCAAAAAGACAAGCACGGCATCCGCATATACGATAAGGGCGGGCTGCGCAACATCACCGTGGGCGGGCTGGCCAAACAGTCCATCGACGAGATAAAGGCCGGCCCGCGGCATTTCAAGCCGCGCTCCCTCGGCAAGAAACCGCTACGCCTATCCGGGCAACCGCGCGCCGTAAAACGGACGACTGTGTCGCGCCGTCGACCATCATAATCAGGAATTTTTCAGCTCATATTTTATCTCCCATAGCACTCAGGGCTTTAGCCCTGATAATCACATATGCTTGGTCGTTATCAGCCCCAAAGAGCTTAAGCTACGATCAATTAAAATCACTAGTTGCAAGGTTGCTATTTTGAACCGCAAAATCCCTGAAGCTAATATATAAGCTGAAAGCTGACGGCCGATAACTGATAGCCGCTACATGTCGAAAACGCCTTCTATCTCGATGTTTGAGCGCATCAGGCACTCAACAACAGCATCTTCTAAGCTCCGCTCAAAGCCAATCGCGATGCCGCAATTCGAGCTGATATGACGCGGCACCGGAATCATTCGCACCGTGATACCACTCCTATCGAGTATCTTCTCGGCCTTAATTGCGAGATGCGATGAGTAAAATGTTATGACTCTATCCATTGCCGATTCTCACCTAGGGTTTCCACACAGCTTGTCTATCGCCGTCAGAGCATATTCAATATCTTGCTCTGTCGTATACCTGCCAAAGCTAAACCGTACCGTCCCCTCCGGATACGTGCCTAAATACTCATGGGCCCAGGGCGAGCAGTGCAAACCTACCCGCACCATTATGTTGAACTCGTTATCGAGCGCATAACCCGCCTCCGAGGGATTGAGGTCATCGAAGACCAGCGATATCGTCGGCATGTGCTCGGCCCCATCGCCGTGCCCAAAAAACCGCACGCCCGCAATAGCGCGCAAGCCATCGACGAAACGGAGACGAAGCGCGTCCTCGCGGCGCATGGTTTCTACCACGCCGCGCTCTATGATATCCTCTACGGATGCCTTTAACCCGGCTAGGCCGACGGTATTCGGCGTGCCGCTCTCCAAGAAATCGGGCATGAAGTGCGGCTGCGTGTCGCTCTCCGATGCGCTTCCCGTCCCTCCTAAAATGAAAGGCGCAAGCCGAATGTTCGAGTCGACATAGAGACCGCCGGTTCCTTGCGGCCCGAGAAGCCCCTTGTGGCCGGTGAACGCGAGGAGGTCGATCTTGAGGGCCTCGACATCGATGGGGTGTGCGCCTGCGGTCTGCGCGGAATCCACGATAAAAACGACACCGGCGTCATGAGCCGCCTTGCCGAGCACGCCTAACGGTGCAACCGCGCCGGTCACGTTTGAAGCGTGGTTTACTATTAGCGCCCTTGTATTTTGCCTAATCGCGCCTCTCACTGCCCTTAACGCCGGCTCGGGATCGTGGTGGTGCAGGTCTATCCGCGTAAACTCGACCCCTCGTTGCTCGAGATACCTCAATGGTCGCGCCACGGAATTGTGTTCAAAAAACGAGGTTATCACGTGGTCGCCCGGCATAATCAGCCCAAATATGGCAATGTTCAGCGCTTCCGTCGCGTTTTTTGTAAACACGATGTTGAGCGGGTCCTCAATGTTGAAAAGTGCGGCGAGCGCATCTCGCGTATCATAAAGCACTCGCCCAGCCTCGATCGACAAGCGATGCCCTGAGCGTCCGGGGTTCGCGCCCACCCGCTCTGAGAAATCGACCATCGCTCTCACAACACACGCCGGTTTAGGAAACGACGTGGCGGCGTTATCGAAATAATAGTAATTTTTTTTCATTTCTTCATCAACACCAGAACTCGCTTATACTATAGTGACGAGGGCTTACAGCATATAGTAAGCCCTCGCCCGCTAAAACGCACTAGCATACTAGTGCTAGCATACTAGTGCTAGCATACTAGGCGGCTTTCGGAATCGGCTCGGCCGCGGGTTCGCGAGCTAAGTCTGAGTTGAACAGCGCAAAACCTATCGCAATGACCAAACCGAGAATAACCGCGTATTGCCCATAGCCGGGAACACCCATCACACCGGTTGCCGGCAGTTTGCCCGCCGCCAACACGAAATTGTGAGAGACAGCCGCGCCGACCATCATACCAAAGACCGTCATCGCCGAGTCGGTATTGCCGCTACCGGCCAGCACGAGCTGCCTGAGCGGACAACCGCCGAGCAGAACGGATGCGAAACCGACAAGGCCCATGCCGAGGAAATTCCAGAGGTGCTCGGTGTGGGCGATCGGTTGTCCCTCAAAGCCCAAGTTGAACTTCCCGAGAACGATATTGCCAACAAGTACGGTCACTAGAATCGCTAAAAAGCCGCTGAGCAATTGCGTGTCTCGCATGAGCATAAGGTCACGAATACCGCCGACGAAGCAGAGACGCGTCCGCTGCGCGATGGCTCCCACGACTAGTCCGCCGAGCAATGAGGCTAAGACGGTTGCGTGCATCGCACCGGGAAACGGTTTCGGTTCGGTCGGTGGCGTCTTGGTCGCAAAAATAGGGCCCGGCGCGCCCGTAAGGGGCTTGCCGTCGACGATTACCGGCTTGCCTTGACTCATCACGGGTGTGCCTGGATTAAAGATGGGCTGTGCGAACACAAAGATCAATAAGATTACCATTATAAGAGGAAACACCCAAGCATCTGAGCGACGTGAGTCCGCGGCTTTACCGAGATTAAATCCTTTCTTTAAGAACATAACGGCTGCGCCAATGCCAACGATAAAACCACCGAGGGCTACTAGTGCGTTCAAGTCACCGCCACCCAAACGGAGCGTCATGCGAAGCGGGCACCCCAAAAAGACGAGCGCGCCTATCATGACGAGCATGCCAAGAAAGAAACGAAGCGCCGGGGATGAACCGCTCTTCGCTTTAAATTCCTTTGCGGCAAAAGCCGCCGCCAGTGCGCCGATTACGATACCCATGATTTCAGGACGAAGATATTGCACAGGCGCCGCGCGATGAAAACCGAGCGCTCCCATGATATCGCGCTCAAAACATGCGACGCAGAAACCCATATTCGGCGGGTTGCCTAGAGCTGTTAGGATAAGAGCGGTAAGACCTACTATGAATCCACCCACCACCATAAACAACAGGCTAAACTTTTTCATAACCCCTCCTAAGTCTTTCCAACTGAAATCTCGAACCAACCATCATGCTCGATAGTCTTGAACGCGCGGTTTGAGCCGTTCAAAATCCGCGTGACATTCTCTATCGAGGCACCGCAATCGACCAGCAAGACCAAGTCATCTTCTTGGTTTTTGAGCACTTCCCTAGTCTTGGTTGCGGGCATCGGACACGACATGCCTCTCATATCGACTCTCATAACACACCTCCTTCGCAGTGTCTTCGGGGCACACCATAATCGCTGTTTAAATGCAGTGGGGCGGTATTAGTTTATGGGAACTTGTGGGAGTTCCTGCCAAGCCTTATGTGATTTATTGTTTTTGCTTATGTTGTTAGATATTAAATCATATTCTCACTTTGATAACAAGTGGTGTTCAAACGTGCCGGCCGCTCTAATGGTGTTCCATATTACCAGCATCAACAGTTATGTGTGTGCACATTGGGGCAACATCATTGGTACTGGGGCTTGCGAGTATTGCTTCCGCCCCCAATGACATATTTGCGTTTCTTATTTCTAATATTCCTGTGATACGCGATTTTTTCCTGTGATACGCAGTTTTGCAGCGCTTGCCATACGGCTCTCCCGATTAGCCCCCTTAACCAACAAGCCATTGTCGTTCGAGTTCTCGTTATTTGAGGCCTTACACCTTAGTCTTATCACTTTGAGGTCAAGCTTGACTCGGTAACTTATATTCCTTTCCCACCAGGCAAGAAGACGATTAAGCTATCATTTCCATGTTTAAGTCCACGCCATATCGGCAATATTGGCATACTTGAAGGGCAAAATGCCGGATGCGGTTGAAAGTTCTTGACCGCAGTTTTTCATCGATATCGAAAGGAGGTGATTTTATGAGATTAAAAGTCATAGCGATTGTGGGATTGTTTACGGCCCTGGCCGTGGCGACATTCGCCGCTAACCTGTTCGCGTTTCCATCCGGCGTAAACGGTGATTTCGCTTGCGGCGACTGCCACTCCGGCGGCGCTAGCGCCATCGGCCTGGTGGACACCATGACCGCCGAGCCCATCGACGCAGGGGCCGCGCCCGTCCTCGACGGCGTTGTCGAAGCCATCTGGAACAAGGCGACCGCGGTTTCGATTCCGGTAAACTACGGTTGGGCGGGGAGTACCAACGTTTCGATGAAAGCGCTCTATACAGATGACAAGGTTTACTTCCTGGCGCAGTGGGGCGATAACTCGCTAAGCGATAGGCGCCGGCCTTGGAAGAAGACGGCCGACTCGGGAATTGGTTCTTGGATGCGCGTTCCCGCGAAGAGCCAAAGCGGCTCGAGCGTGACGGATAACGGCTGGTTCACCACTAATGGCGGCACGCAGCTTCGAACATCCCCACCGGCCGACGCGGCCTATGAGGACAAGTTCGCGGTCATCTGGGGTGCGAGAGATACCACGGCCACCGTCGCTAATGTGGCCAACTTCAAAACGAAGGGCTGCGCGATTCTTTGTCACGTATCGTTTGGCGGCGGGACAGCCAACGACAAAAAATACACCAACGCCCCGGGCGAAATCGCCGATATGTGGCACTGGAAGCTGGTTCGAACCGGCACGGTGGGCTTCGTCGATGACCAGTATGTCGACAACACCTTGCCGACAACGGCGACTCCCTCCGCCGGCAGAAAAAGCGACCCCGGACTTGCCTACCTCAACAATGAGGCGACCACCACGATAGGCGACACGCAGACACCGGCTCACACCGGCCCCGGACAACCGGTGGCAACCGACACAGCGGGCTTCGACCCCTATTTTATTCCGTACGCGGATAGGGTGCTAAACACTACCGAGACCTTGGGCGCAGTCGCGGTCGGGCAAGAGATAGCCGGTATCCTGGTACGCCCGCTCACCGGTGATAGGGGTGATATCTCGGCGCAAGTCGAGACGACCTCTACGGTCGGCTACAATGCGTCCACCAAGACCTGGACGCTCGAGTTCAGCCGCAACCTGGTCACAGGGAGCGGTTTCGACGTTCAATTCGACAACCTGAATGACGCCTACTACTTCGGTGTCGCGGTATTTGACAACGCGCAGATAGAACACTCCTTCAACAAGGGAGTCTATGCGCTTAAGTTCGGGCCCCGGGTAACACCGCCGCCGACCGTGCCGCCGACCGTGCCGCCGGTGATGACAGCGGACATCAAGGTGATGCCCGGCAGTATCAGCCTGAGAAGCAGCGGGTTGCTCCGCGTCATCCTCTACGGGAAACCGGAGTTCGATGCTTTGGATATCGACCTGAACTCGCTCGACTTCGCGGGTGCGCCGCTCGACCATGCGCGAAATACTGTGGTCGATTACAATGGGGACGGCTTGCCCGACATTCTCCTTTACTTCAAGATTCCAAAGACGGGTCTTAAAGCGGGAGACACCGAAGCGTGCCTGACCGGAAAGACCAATGGCGGCAAGTCCTTCAAAGGCTGCGCAAGCGTCAAAGTGAGCGGCGGCTTCTTCGGAGCTATGTCCCGGACCCCGGCAAAATCCAATGCTTGTCCGGTTCGGTAGCGGTCTAACAACTAAATAGCGGCTTAACGAATGAAGAAAAAGTCCTACGTTGGCCAGGCATGGAAGACGCGGCCAACGATGCGGCAACACCGAATGCAGGAGGGACTTAAAGCCCCTCCTGCATTTTCTTTCGATTCCGAACTATTGTGACTCCAATTTTAAAGACTCGCGCAACAGCGCCGGATAAAGCCTCGGGTTGAATAAGATATTGGTCATAAAATAGCACTCGTGCGAACAGTGGCATTCGGTCGCGCGAATCCGGCCGACCGCCGAGCGCGCCTCATCGGAGCGGACCAGCGCCCGCATGTCATAATCATAATCGCGCACACTTCCCATCCGCCGGCTCAGCATCTCACATGGGTAGACCTCGCCGGTCTCGGTCAATACCAGGTTGAGCGCACCGGCGTAACAAGGGATAAGGCGCTTCCCGGCGCTGATCGTCTCATAGATATATCGCCTCTGCAGTATGTCCTGCGCCGATTTGAGCCCGGCCCCAAAGAAACGATATCCGGTTTGCGAGCGCCCCCTAATGTCGGCCTCCAGCCTGCCGGCCGCCTCACGGTATTTATTTAAATCGAGCGCCTTCGGTCCGCTATCGCGGACCTCGCCCCGCACAAGTGAGAGCGTGTGGGTTCGCAGCCGCTTAAGCCCCCTGGTAAAATCGAATATCTCTTCCATCTCATTTTCGTTCTCCGGACAGAAGACCGTGTTCATCCCAAGCTCAAAATTCGAATATTTGCCGGTAAGCTCGCCGAGCAAACCGTAGGTCCGCATCACCTTGTCGAAGCTGCCGGGCGACCCGCGTAAGACATCGTGCGCCTCACCCACTCCATCGAGCGACAGCTTGACGACGACCGTGGTTCGCGGGCAATCCCGCAAAATCTCCTCGGTCCGCTCCGCTATGGCCTCCGGCATCAGGCCGTTGGTCGAAATCAACATTATCGACGGCTTGGCGTGCCTATAAAAAATCCGGCTTATGTCGACGATGTCCTCGCGCATAAACGGCTCGCCGCCGGAGAACGCCAGCCACAGCAATCGCCCCACAAAAGGCGCGAGCCTCTCTACTTCATCCAGCGCTAACTCCGGCTCGCTTAGCGGCTGCGCGTCGCCCTTGCGCCGGTAAAAACAGAACGGGCAGCCGGCGTTGCATCGCCTGGTGACGAAAAAGGTCAGCTGCACGGGGCGTCTCTTCCAGAAAATATGGCCGGCGTAGCGAAGCGGGGAATACACGGCTAACCATACTCCCTTCGAGCCAAGATAAGATCGGGCTCCCGGCGCCGGCTGAAGCTTCTTCGCGACAGGTACTTAAGCGTGCCCACGAAAGCGCCGCCCCAAATCGGCGCGGGATAGAGCAGCAGGTAGTAGAGCGCGGCGGCGGTTGCGAAGCCCCAACCCTTAGCTTGCCGAAAGGCCCTTAACAGTCCCCTGCTTACAAAAACGCCCGCCGACAGAAAGACCGAGCCGAGCGCCAAAAATATGGCGTTCTCAAATGTCAGGCCCGCAACGATAGCCGGCAGACCCAAGAGATACGCGATGCCGTTTAACTTAAGCGCGACCGAGGCCGTTCCGGAATCGGCCGGCAGGTCCTTGTTCCCGATAGAATACATGGTCCAATACATCGTTTTACGGTAGGCGTTTCTCAGCGATTTAGCCATGGAGAAACCGAAGATGTGCCCGACGATGATATCCGGATTGACCGCGAGCCGGCAGCCGTTCGCGCGCAGGCGATGGCTAAACTCCACATCCTCCAAAATCGGCAGGAACTCTTCGTCGAAGCCGTGATTCTCCTCGAACAGGCGGCGCTCGATCGCGAGCGCGTGCGTCGCTATATAGTCCGCTTCACCGCCGCTCTTCGTCTCGAAGTAGTTGACGAAGACCGACTGGAACGTGCTGAAAAAGGTGTCGTCATGGGCTATCCTCGCGTACGTTCCGCCGGCGATTACCCGCTCCCCCCGGTGCTTTGAGATTGTCATATCGACCAGCGCAAGCGTATCGCGATGCGCCACGCAGTCGGCGTCGATAAAGAAGAGCGCCTCCCCTTTGGCGCGCCTTGCCCCCGCGTTTCGAGCCGCCGCGGCCCCGCTTCGCCTCTCCAGGCGAACCAGCTCGCACGGGAACTCCTCTATGATATCGACCGACGCGTCCGTCGAGCAATCGTCGACGACGACGACCTCGAAGCGCTCGAAGTCGGAGGCGAAGATCGCCTCCAGGCATTTTCGAATCGTCGCGCCGCCGTTATAATTTGGGATTATGACCGAGATTAATCGCTCCATGTCGCCTCGCTATCTCACGCGCCGCGCGCTAATGCTTCTTTATCGTCTCCTTGATATGGGCGGTATTCCGGTGGCATTTTATGCACTCCTTGGGATTTTTGCCGCCCTCGTGGTCGCCGCTCTTTAAGTACTCCGCATGACAGCCCCGGCAATTCTCGAAGACTATCGCTTTGCTCTCGTCTTTAATCTCTATCATGCCGGAGAAACCGACCAGGTTTTTGTAGAAATCGTTCGTACCCGATTTGGCCTTGTATATCACCTTCTCGCCGAAGTCGCCCGGGATATGGCAGTCGGCGCACGACTCGACATGTTCGCTATGTTTCGCCTCGGACCAAGAGAGATACGCGTACTCCATGATATGGCAACTCTGACAGAATCGCGTCGACGAGGTCAGCTCGAGGCCGGCATAAGAGAAGATACCGAGCCATAACACGGCACTGCCGATGACTATCATATAGGTCTTTGGATTTCGCGGTCGAAATGATCTCAATTTAACACCAACCTTTCTTTGTGCTAGCCCTCTTGCCGCCGGTCGCAGGCTTCCCGGCTGATGCGCGCTTATCCAGCGCATGCGAATCGGCCCAGAGCCAAAATAGGCTCTTAGCGCCGGCACAAGCGGCTTTGAGGTCGTGGATATTTCTGGTCGCGAGCGCCCTCCGCAATAAAAATTTGGGCCTCGAATAGAAGGTGCGAAAGGCCGTCGCGCGAAGCTCGACTATCTCATCCCTGCTCATGGTGTACGGCACGAACGCCGCCCCCTGATAGGTGTAGTCGGTAAGCTCATCCGAGACGGCTCCATATTTCGCGGCGTTATCGTATAATTCCGTCCCCGGAAACGGCGTGATGGCGTGAAAATTCGCGACATCCGCGTCGAGTTCGCAGGCGAATTCTATCGTCTTAAGGCCGTCCTCGAAGCTCTCGCCGGGGATACCGAAGATGAACGGCGTTATGACCTTTAGCCCGACCGCTTTCGCCGCCGCGACCGCTTGCCGCGTCTGATCGAGGGTTATTCCTTTTTTTATGGTATTGAGGTTCTTCTGGACACCGCTTTCGGCTCCGAGCAAAATCGCCCAACACCCCGCGTCCTTAAAGGCTTGGAGCAACTCTTTGTCGACCTGGTTGACGCAGGCCGACACAAACCAGGTGAAATCGAGGCGCCTAGCCTTGATCTCCCGCGCAATACGAAGCGCGCGCCCGTAATCGGCGGCGAAGGTGTCGTCGATAAATTTTATCTCCCTATAGCCCTGCTCCAGGCACAGCTCGATTTCGGCCAGGACGTTTTCGACGCCGCGATAGCGTATACCGCTGTCCCTGTCCTTATCCAACTGAAAGCAGTATATACAGCGGCGGTTGCACCCGCGTGACGTCAGCATAACCGCGACCGGTTGTCTCCGGTAAGTCGCCGGCGGCGGGAGATAGAGACCCGCGTCGCCCAGGACTTCCCTTGCCGGAAAAGGCAGCGAATCGAGGTTGTCGACGAGCGGGCGGGCGTCGTTGGCTACAACACCGTCCCCGTCGCGGAAGACGACTCCGGCGACGCCCGTAAGGCCCGCTCCCAGTTCGAGCGCGCGGACCATCTCGGGGACGGTTATCTCACCCTCCCCGGTTACGACGGCGTCGACAACATGCTCCACATCATCGGCAAGGCACTTTTCCCGCGCCGCAATCGGATACGGGCCGCCGATACAAGTAAATATCCGCTCATCCAGCCCCTTGATCGCGGCGGCGAGCCTCTTCGCTCCGACCCAGCTAAAGGCCGTCGAATAGATGCCCGCGAAACGCGGCGCGAACGACTCCACCTCGGCCAGCATCTCGTCGCGGGCCAGGAACGCGCCGTCAAAGAGCTTGACCTCATGGCCGGCCAGCCGCAGGCCGGCGGCGACATAGAGCGTGCCCAACGGCTGCCAATAATTTACCTGCGACCCGGCCGTCTTAGCGGGAAATATATCGGTCGGCGTCCACGGCGGGATCAGAAGGGCGCATTTCATAGGGGACCACCCGTTTTATCGATTCTCATCGCTCATCACTCATCGCCAAACCGCCGCCTCTTTCACCGTCGCTTTAATCAGAAACCCATTAATTTCCGTACCCCGGCGCAGCGGCGCCCGACCCGGAAGCTTTCGCCGGTTCTTCGGGCTTTGGTGCCGGTTTTGGTGCATCATCACTCGATGTCGAGCCCGACTTGGCGTCGGCATCTTCGCACAGGCACTCTTCGCGAGGCTCGTCTTTGTCCCCGTCAGCGGCTGCTGCAGCTTTCGCTTCACAGCCCATCTTGCAGTCCTCCATGCCACACATACTGCAGATATTTGACGCCTCGTCCGGGTCGGCTTGAGAAGAGACCGCTTTTCCGTCGGCGGCGGGCTTTTTAGCACCGGCCGGCGACATACCGGACGCGGCGACATCTGCCGCATGCATCCCGGAAAAACTGTAGCCCAGCAGGGAAACGAGAATCAAGGCCACAAAGGTGGTTGCAAACATAAGCGGCGCGTTACGTTTCGACTCAGCAGACACAGCACACCACCCCTTCGCTTAACCTTTTTCGATTTTGATTACAAACTTGCCGTCGCCTTGCGCGTTCTCGATTACCTCGTGCCCGTCCTGGTCGCACATTTGCACTATCGTCTCGGCCGAGGACGCGTTGTCGAAGACTACCTCCAAAACCTCTCCTTCGGCTATCTTCTCCAGCGACTTTTTCGTGTATATCTGCGGATGCGGGCAGACATAGCCGCAAACATCGAGCGTGTATACACCATCACCTGTTTTGTCAAACTTCATCGCCATTTCTTCTTCCTCCTTCGTAGTCTAAAAATTTCCCATCTATCGGTACGCCGCATATCGGTTGAGCCGTATGCGTCGAGGGCTTCACCCCCCCCAAGCCACCGCGGCCAACCGCGATATCCGCTAAAACCCGGGCTAGCCCATCTCTTTTGCCATTTTCCGGTCGGTCCACCAATTGAAGAACAGAACCCCGATGTAGGCGCCTCCGACCATACTCAGGAAAAACATCCAGGCGCCAAAATCTCCGCCCGCGATACGGACGAAGAACGCGCCCGCGCAGCCGAGGCCGAGCCTCGCGCCGATTCCAAGAAGCAAGCCGCCGACAAGTCCCCATACAATGAGTTCACCTTTTGGCAGGTTGAATTTGAACTCCCTGTTTATCAGCGCCGTAACCATCGCCCCTAAGATAATCCCCCCGGTCATCCAAAGCGCCGGGTTGCGCCAAGGTGCCGGCAGACCGCTTAGGACACCCAAAAAGACGTTATCCTGCATATTTAAGCCGACTTTGCCGAGCACCCAAGCACCGAGTTGCGACTGCTGGGTGGTCATAAACCAGTAACCGGGGTCGAAGATCTTGCCGGCGGGGGTCAAGTCGGCCGTATGTCCCATCTTGGCAAGGAGTTCGCCGAAGTTGTTGACACCGAATTTGACATGCAGACCCTTTGCGACTATGACCTGCAGACCTATCGTCAGCGCTATCAACATGCCGACTTTCATGGTCCGCTTCGACGCCGTAAGCATGTTCCACATGCCGGCGAGTTCGTCTTTGAACCCGACCGTTCCTTGAGCTTTTTTGCGCTTCTTAATAAAGCCTTTTCTGCCAAAGAAGACATAGATGACAACGAGAAGCAGCGCGGCGGGAATCATGGTGTTAATAAGCGCATCGCCGACAAAAAAGCGCGCAACTCCAGGAAAATTCTCTGAAACAAAGCTTGTCTGAGAGAGCTGGATGCTCGGTTTATCGAAGACATAGCCGACGAGATAGGTGTCGTACCATGATGTCAGTTTGTCGCTAGGCACCCATGTTTTCGTAGCCGCCGAGTCGACCCAAGATTGAGGCAGAAATCGATTGAAAAACCCGCCGGTGGTGACAAAGACCGCTTGCCCGAAGACGAGCGCCACTACCGCCAGAATAGACGTGCCGTGACCTTCTCCTATCTTATACACAGAGCCGGTAGCGCAACCGCCGGCGATAACCATACCGAAACCGAAGATGAGGCCCGCGACTACCAGGTGAAACCCGACCGGTGTCGCCTGGAAAAACGGGCTGGTCATACCGGCGGCCGCTAACGCCGCCTGCACTACGCTGAGAAAAACGAGTGTGACTAAGACGACCACGGCCATCCTCGGCACACCCGTAGCAAACAAATCCCGCGAGGCCGATGCGATGCAGAACCTGCCGTACTGGAGGAGCATTCCGTAGGCAACCCCAAACCAAATATATGCTACCAGGTAGACATAGTACACATGCGCCTGAGTGAAGACTATGCTCACTAGCGCCAGCAGCCCCAAGATAAAATATGCCCAATACAAATTACTTTTGCTCGTCGTTTCCACGCCCTAATATCCCTCCTTCAAAACTAGTAACCTACAACCGCACTTCTTTATTTCGCAAACGCCGCCGGTCTCGCGTCGCTCGCCATGCTTAACGGTTCATAAACCGTAACGACGGTTTGGTAGCGGAAAAACCCTACTCCATCATCAAATGTCTTAGTGCGACGATACCCTTCGAGCCCGCGGCCCGCGGCATCAGTTAGGGACCGACCTTTTTCTTCGGAGATGACCACGACCACTTGATCACCGCCGCTTTGCCCCCCCGAGTAATACTCCGGGCTCTTGTGCTCCCAGGTAAACCGCAACGATGATGTCGAAATCGATTCCGGCAATGACCGCGCGGGGCTCGAATCGTATACGATGGCCCCGTCCGCAAAGAGGTCGAGAAGGGGCACCGCCACCGCCGGATTGACCTCGGGCGCATCGCCCGCCGACGTCGTCACGACCCTGATATTCCTCGCGCCGGAAGAATTTAGATATTCTCCGGCGTCTTTGAGGTTTACGGCGCTTATCCGCTCCATGAACGGCAAATACGCAAACAGCCCGATTGCCAGCGACGACGCCACCGCGCAAAACGCGACATAGCGCCTTAACTCCGCGCTCTTAATCTCCCGCAGCCCGTACGCGGCCATAAGCGCGAGCATCGGAAAAACGCTTATCATGTAGCGAATTCTCTCGATTTGCAGGAGCAACACCAACAAAACCAGCCAGCCGACGACCACAAACTTTAAATCCCTCTTTCTAACGGCGGCGTACACCGATAAAAGCGCCGCGCCGGTGATAAACGGATGTACTTGAAAGAGAAACGTCGACAGATGGCTTTCGCCCCACCGCTTAAGCCCAGGGCGCTGGTAGTCCATGAGCAAACCGACCTGAGCCGCGAAGATATCGTATTTCCAAGCAACGGCGACCCCTATAAGCGCGGACGCGACCAACGCCACGGCCATACCCCGAAAGAGCATCTCGCGCCAACCGGGCGCCGTGCTCCTCGACCAACCCGGCAACACCTCGCCTCCGCTTCGCTTGACGGCGAGAAAGACGGCGAGCGCAACGGGTAGAACCGACAACATCAAAACGTTTGAATACTTCGTCAGAACCGCCGCCCAGATAGCCGCAGCCGAGAGAACGATAAGGGCCGTGCCGCCCTGCGTCAATGCCTTGATAAACAAGAAGACGGCGAGCATCAGAAAGAACATCGCCGGAATATCGACGAGCATCAACGGCACCTGCGTAAACAAATACGGCATACCGAGCAATAGCAGCCCACCCAAAAAACCGGTGCTCTTATCCCAGAGCATCTTCCCGACCCGGTATGTCAGAACGACCGTCAAAGCATAAAGTATGGTCGTAAAGGCCTGGATGTACAGCCTCGACTCGCCGAAGACCTTAAAGATCACGCCGTAGACAAACGGGATGAGCGGTAAATCGGTCCATGCGAAAATATTTAAGCCCCACTCCCTGAGGAAATACCCGACACCGTAGAGTTCGAGATGCTTCGCCTGAGTGAAATACCTCGAAGCGTCGACTATGACCTCGGGTGTCCGCCAAAAGAGCGCGCCCGCCGCAAACGAGACAACGAAGAGCAGGGATGCCTCATACCGCTCATAATCAAAGCGCTTCACATACCAATAAGCACCGGCGATTAGCAAACAAATAGGTAGCAGCAGACTGCCCGGGCTTACCAGCGCAAAGACCCAGCGCCATGATACCAGCGAGTTATTATCCAGCCCCCTGTGTGCCGCGAGCAATAGAAAAACTCCTACCGCCAGCAGTGTGACCGTGACAAAACCTATATGCCTGCTTGGAGTGGTCCATGAAACGCCTACGTTTTGCATTCGCTCAAAACCTCGTTCGCACATTTTTTATATAAGCCCTCCCTGGGTCGTTGTGACCCAGGGAGGGCGCCTTGAAGGAGGCCGAATCCATGCTTGCCCGTTATATTCGCAAGCCTACTTCTTCCACACTACGTCGAGACCGCAAAGTTTGGATGTTGCGTCTTTCAAATCGGGCTCATCGGCGTGGCAGCTTCGACACACCGAGACCGGCTTGCCTATGACCTTCTTGTTTTCGAGGTCGAAGAGTAACAAGCTTCCATCCATGGCCGCCTCTTTCTCGCCACCCTTAAACGGGACGCGCATCGTCAATATCGCGTACTTGTCATCCTTGGTAGCGATTGCGTCATGTACCTCGAGCTGCGCCTTCTTGACTATCGGCGCTCCGGTGGCCGCGTCTTTGTCGGTGATTTCTATCGCCTCGTCGACCGGGAATTTTTCTTCATGGACAAGTTGCAACGTCTCGGCATCGATTATCCACATTCTGTCGCGTACGGTTTGGATGAGGTATTTGCCGTCATGCGTATAGTGCTGCCTGAGCGACGCGGTCTTGCCCGGGTCGCCCTTGATAGCGCTTTTCTTGGTGATTTGCAGCTTGCCCTGGAGCAGTTGTTCCATGTCGAGCAAGTAGAAAAGGACATCCTCGTTGCCTCTCGGCAGACCCTTGCCTGCACGCTCCGGTGTCGTGCTGTTGATGGTCAAGAGAAAGCTTTTCATATCGGGAGTGTTGACTCCGTGTCCCCACATATACTCCTTGGGAAGCTCCGGGTGGTCGAGGTATACCCTGTGTTTCAACTCGAGCGAATCCTTATCGATTACATCGATGTAGCCCTCGTATCCCATGAGTACCGGAATAAACGCGTCTTTGCTCTGGCCCGAGGCGCAGTAGAGCGGACCGTCGATATATCTGGCACTGATATCGAGCGCGACGTCTTTCTTTACCTTGCCGGTGCCTAAATCAACGCTTACTACGTTGACCTTGCCGTCGGGATTGCGAACAAAAGCGGCCGAATAAAGAACGCCCCGTTCGTGGTCGATTCTGGCATCATGGGTCCCGTAGCTTTCGGCTTTTCCGAGGCGGAGCTTGTCCAGCTCCAAAACTTTAATCGGCTCGTCGGTGTCGGTCGGGTCTATTTCGAAATCGACCTTGGCGAGATGGCCGCCCATGCCGGCGACGTACGCGGTGCCCGCCGCGACGGCTTTGCTTTCCGGCTCTGCCGCCGGGGCGGCCGCGTCTTTCTTGTCGACAGCCGTTTGCGAACCCCCGCATCCCGCCGCGACCAGCGCGAGCGCAACCAGCAATACCAGTAGCACCACACTGAGTTCTCTTCGTTTTAGCACATCATCCACTCCTTTAGATGTCATCACACGCCAAGCCTTGCTTGATTGATTTATTGTTTTCGGCCGGCGTTGAGTTAATACTGTCCCCGAATCCTTGCCTTCCACACCTTGTCCAACTAGGTTAACGACCCTCCTCCCCGACATTGTGCATGCTGTTAACTCTATTAAAACCCACCGGACGCGCGCCTGGCGCTGGTGCCGATTGTCCGTTTGGCGCCGGCGGCCCCCGGCTATTTTGCCGATTAAATGCCGGTAATCGTCCGGTCAGCCTCCATTATCATGTCGACGATCTTGTCGTAGCCGACCAAGTCCGCCTGCGCTATCAACCGACCCGCAAGCCCCCGATTTTCGACGTCATCGGCGACCGCATAAATCGATGCACCCGACGAAGCCAAAGCCTCCGCCGATTTGCTGCCTTCCACGAGGCTGTAGAGGCCGCTGCCGTAAAAGACAAAATCGACTTTCTCGCCGTTTTCGGCAAGCCCGCGCGTTATCTCAAGCAGACGGTCGTGGCGCTGGACGGCGCCCGGCGACAGGGCGCTGATGCATAATGTTGCCATTTGGTCATTCCTCCTCTCGTTGCTCGAATTACAGAAAATGCACTACGTCGGCGCCTCCGACCAACTCCGCTACCCGGCTTATATCTATCGTCTGGACGCCGTCGACGAGGTCTTCCTGTTTCAGGCCACGCGCGTCGAGGTCTTCCTTAACGGCATACATGAGAACATCGAAGTCTATACAATCATCCACATAATATCGGGCCGTCTCTCGCTCCATAGCCTTAAGCGGCGCACCGCTTAGCGCATTAAAGACACCGTCGCCCTCTAAGACAACGTGAATCTGCGCAACGTCTCCGAGGAGGACCATACCAAAAGAAAAGCGGAGCATCTCTAGCGATTCCCTGGAGCCGACTGGGGGTTGGCGCACTACCGCGCAAAATTTCATCGGTTCTGACAAGACATTCACCCACCTTGAAAAATCTCTGCCGGGTTACGAAAACATAAGGACCCGGTCGTTTCTTAGAACTTCCATTGACGCGTCTGACGTGTTGGAGGCCTTCGCCCCGGCCGCGAGTTGACCCTCGAGCCCTCGCTGAATAACATTGAAGTTGCAATACATAAAGCGGACGTTTCCGTCCCCGACCGACTCCACCGCGCCGACCGGCCCGACGCCGTTCAGGTTGGGCACCAAATTATAGATGCCGTCGCCGAATATGTGCACGACCACGGGATGGCCCTTCGCTCCGGCCGCTTGAGCAAGATTCCACACAAATTGCGCGTGTTGCTCCTGTTCCATAGAAGACTTGAGAATAAGTAGTAAGCTTTGCATCGACACAACCCTCCTCTCTAAGTTATTTGAGGTTGACGGTCTTATCCGTAACACGTGTCTAAAACTTCCAGACCGCTCTTCAGCTATGTTTACCGTTGCGATGGTTCTTGGGTTAGGCCAACCGCAAATATCCGGCTGTACTCCTTTTCAAAAAGCTAATCTGTCGGTATTCCCAGTGTGCCTATGGTTATACTAGGGTCTGGCATACTTGTATTCCTCTTATCATACAGGTATACTAGGGTTTATTGTAACAATTGTATCAAGCTCTCTTAATCCTTGTCAATAACCGCTTATCAAATAGGCAAAGAAGAAGGTGAGAAATATGTTCTTAGTCGTCTTACGCAACATTCAGCGCCGTCCTTTTCATACAGTGCTCACTATTTTTACGGTGGCGATAGCGGTAGCGGCCCTACTTACCTCCCTCTGGTTGAGCCGGGGACTGGAGCGCGGCCTGCGGGTCGGAATAGAGCGGCTCGGCGCCGACATCGTTGTGGTCTCTGAAGAAATCGAGCTAAAGGCGGAGCAGATGCTCTTTACCGGAATGCCTTTAAATGTGTACATGGGTGAGAAGACCTACTCCGACATACGAAAGATACGGGGCGTAAAACAAGCCACCCCGCAATTCTTTACCAGAACCGCCGACGCGCCGTGATGCGGTCTCAAGATGGCCGGGCGGGTCATCGGCATAGATTCTGAAACCGATTTTACCGTCACCCCGTGGCTGCGTAATTCCTTGGGGCGGCCGCTCGCCAAGCAAGAGATAATCGTCGGCTCGAAAATCAGCGCCAAAACCGGGGATACGCTTTTAATTCGAGCGCGCATGTTCCGTGTGGTCGGCCAACTCGCGCCGACCGGCACCGGCCTGGATGACTCTTCGTTCATACCGCTCGCCACCGCGCGCAGTCTGGCGGCTGAGAGCCCCGACCTGAAGGCGCTCTGGGTCGGCAGAAACCCCGAGCAACTGCTCTCGGCGGTGTTGATTCGCGTTGAAGACCCGAAGCGTTCTTTCTTGGTAGCAAAAGCCGTAAACGAACTGCCCGGCGTGCGCGCCATCGTATCGGCCGATGTCATGAGAGACACGCGGCAGCAGATGGGCAAAATAACGACCTTACTCTACGCTTTGACGGCGGTACTGTGGCTCGTCGCGCTCGTCGCGCTGCTGGGGCGGTTTGCGAGCCTGGTCAACGAACGAAAGACCGAGATAGGTATCATGCGCGCGCTCGGGGCGATGCGTGGGCGCGTAGCCCGGCTCATCCTGTGGGAGGGCGGCTTTTTGGCGGTCGCCGGCGGGTTGTTCGGCATCGGCCTTGGCTGGTTCGTGTCGCAGCGCGCGGGCGAGTGGGCGACGGAGGGCACGCTCTTCCCGTTCCTGTCGCTATCTTTTACGGAGTCGGCGGGACTCTACGCATTATGCCTGGCGGCCGCAGTCGCAACGGTGACGCTCTCGGCGCTCATTCCGGCATACCGCTCGGCATCCCTCGACCCGGCACGCGCCATCGCCCAGGGAGAGTTGGAGTGATCAAGCAAGACAAAGGAGAACGGGTGGGTCTTTGAGGACTTCCCGAATTTCGCCGTGAGATCGACATAAAAATGTAAATTGGTGTAGATTTCTTTCACAGGAGACGCGATGATCGAATTACGCGATGTCAGACACTCATACCGGCGCCCCGGCGGCGGGGACCTTCCGGTATTGGCCGGCGTAAACCTTAGCATCGGTGGAGGCGATGCGGTATCTATTATCGGCTCCTCCGGGGGCGGCAAGACGACCTTGCTCAACATCATCGGGTGCCTGCTAAGGCCGACCGGAGGCGACGTCTTTATCGACGGCGCGTTCATCCCTTCGATGGGCGAGAAAGAACTCGCGCTCCTTCGCAACGAGAGAATCGGCTTCATCTTCCAGGGCTCGCACCTTATCCCAACGCTGACCGTCCTGGAAAACATATTGCTGCCGGCGTGGTTGAACAAGCGACGCGGCGGCCGCGATAAGCGGGCGCGGGCGCATGAGTTCGCCGAGCGATTCGGTCTTGTCGAGCGCTTGAAACACCTGCCGCACGAGTTAAGCCTGGGCCAAAGACGGCGCGTCGCCATCGCGCGGGCGCTAATAAACGAGCCCGCCATCCTCCTCGCCGACGAGCCGACCAACGACCTCGACCCGCCGCGCGCCGAACAAATCGGCGACATCCTGTTCGACCTGAACAAAGAAGGTCTGACCCTGCTGCTGGTGACCCACAAATCGGAACTCGCACGAAGAGCGCCTCAGTGCTACGAGATAAAGGACGGGTCGCTGCGGGTCGCAGAACTCTCGCAGATGGGGTAGATTTCGTTTGTTGTGGGCGGGCTCCCCGGGTAGGATTCGAACATCAAAAGTGACATCCTGCTCTCCCGCCCGCCGCCATAACGGTGCCGTCGGCGCTGAGGGGCTTTACTTCCGTGTTCGGAATGGGAACGGGTGTTACTCCCTCGCTATGGCCACCGAAAACATGCTTAGTGCTCAGATTTATCAATAGCATTAGCGATCCGCTTCGCAAACTCATCGAAGTCACTGAGGTTGGTTTTGAGAAACTCGTGAACCCGCTTATCGTCGACTTTTCCATAGGGGTGAACCAGCAAATTGCGAAAACGGGCCATGTTCTGCAGGCGCTCTTCCAATGCTTTGCCTATTAGGCCATTTTCGTGAAGCACGGCAAACGTATCGGCGAAGTCCGTTGGCCTGCGCAGATTTTCTGAACTGATGATGTGGTTCGAAATATCGAGGCAGCTCTCGATTGCGATTATAAGATAATACTTGGCGCTGCCAAGTTTGTCCGGGTCCGACAGAAACTCATCTTGTCCAAACCCCGACAATCTATCCAGCTGAGCGACGTATGTTTTCAGGTTTTCGAGCATCCTGTCAATTGCGGCCTTATCCACCATTACAGTATCCCCTGCTTCTTCACGGATTCCAGAAAATCTTCGCGAAAACGCTCGAGATGCGGAAGGTAATCGAGATAGAGCGCCAGCGTTCTTGTTTCAAAAGCTACCCGCGCTTTATCATCCGCGCTGTAAAGCAGAATTCCCTTCGTCAGAATTTCTCCTTGCACCGTGAGCGCCATGTCGTTTATTACTCTCAGGTCGACCGGTTTAAGGCCGCTCAGGTTTTCTATCGTCCGACCCAAGCTTAATTCCTCGTTAACGGGGAGCCTTGAACCGGGCCTGAGATTTACCGCGATGTCTATATCGCTCTCCGGGCGCACAACTCCTCCGGCATACGACCCAAAAAGATAGGCGCTGACAACCGGATATCCAGCCAATATCGGCCCCAAAACCCTTTTAAGGTTCTCTATCGGTTTTTCCTTTTTTATTCCATGTTCGTTTTCCGCTCTCATAGCCCTGATTATACCTGAACTACAACCTTGAGGCATCGTTTGTTTTGCGCCCGTGCTCACGCATTACCCGTAAAAAAAAGGATCCCAAGCATTAGCTCAAAGGCCATCTAAAAACAGGAAAGGCCTCTGCGATTTCTCACAGAGGCCTTATAGAATCGGCGGCGTCCTACTCTCCCACCCCGTTACCAGAGCAGTACCATTGGCGCTGAGGGGCTTTACTTCCGTGTTCGGAATGGGAACGGGTGTTACTCCCTCGCTATAGCCACCGAAAATGTAAACTTTTCAAACCAGGGCTTACGCCCTGAGCCATACCGGACCGATAAATCGGTAACGTCAGTATAGCAGATTATCGAGACTCATGGTTCGTGGCTTATGATTCGGCTACTTCTTCACCGAACCAGTATAAGCCAGGGATCCATGAACCCAGAAGTCTCCAGCACGGCATGCCCGATGCACCGGGCATGCTCGCCTTCAATCTTTAAGAACTACACAGCTTCCGTTAAGTGACGACCAAGTCCTCGACCAATTAGTACCGCTCGGCTCCGAACATTGCTGCCCTTCCACCTGCGGCCTATCAACCAGGTAGTCTACCTGGGGTCTTAACTCATAAGAGTGGGAAATCTCATCTCGGGGTTGGCTTCCCGCTTAGATGCTTTCAGCGGTTATCCAGTCCAGACATAGCTACCCAGCGATGCTCTTGGCAGAACAACTGGTACACTAGAGGTCTGTTCATCCCGGTCCTCTCGTACTAGGGACGACTCCCCTCAAATTTCCTACGCCTACAGCAGATAGGGACCGAACTGTCTCACGACGTTCTAAACCCAGCTCGCGTACCGCTTTAATCGGCGAACAGACGAACCCTTGGGACCTGCTTCAGCCCCAGGATGCGATGAGCCGACATCGAGGTGCCAAACCCCGCCGTCGATATGGACTCTTGGGCGGGATCAGCCTGTTATCCCCGGAGTACCTTTTATCCGTTGAGCGACGGCCCTTCCACTCGGAACCGCCGGATCACTAGGTCCTACTTTCGTACCTGCTCGACATGTACGTCTCGCAGTCAAGCTCCCTTGTGCCCTTACACTCTGCGATTGATTGCCAACCAATCTGAGGGAACCTTCGAGCGCCTCCGTTACATTTTAGGAGGCGACCGCCCCAGTCAAACTGCCCACCTGACACTGTCCGACAGCCGGATCACGGTCTGTCGTTAGAACCCCAGTACATCAAGGGTGGTATCCCAAGATTGGCTCCACCAGGGCTTGCGCCCCAGCTTCAAAGCCTCCCACCTATCCTGTACATGGTGGACCAGAATCCAATGTCAAGCTGCAGTAAAGGTTCACGGGGTCTTTCCGTCTTGCTGCAGGAAACCGGCATCTTTACCGGTAATACAATTTCGCCGAGTCTCTGGTTGAGACAGCGCCCAGATCGTTACGCCTTTCGTGCGGGTCGGAACTTACCCGACAAGGAATTTCGCTTGAATCTTGCTCAGTTTTATACTGAGTGGATAACTTTTCCAAGGTTATCCCTGCATGTCGCCATGCAGACGGGACCATATCATTATCCCATGTCTGGGATATCCGGCGTATGGTCTCTGAGGATTCTTATTAGTTCATGTCTAGGCTTTTGGCGATTCATCGTTTCGGTAATTTTAGCGATACTTATCAATCCTTCATAGGACAGATGATATCCCTTATTAACCATTCCTACGCACTGCGCAAATTTTTCAAAGTCTTGCTGCTTCGAGGTTCTCATTCTGTTTCTTTCAAAAAACGGAATTATTACCTCCAGCAAATCTTTTCTACTACGCACAACGTAGCGATGCAGGTGTTCTTTGTGATTATCATGCCGTCTATTTATGACGACCTGGCCAACCTTAAAGAATTTCTTGAGTTCATGTAACACTTCTATGCTCTTCGCACCTTGCGTTACCGCAAACTCATGACTCACCTGATAGCCGGTTTTGTAGCCTTTTCGATTCATCCGGTCTTGCTGCCTTATGAATCCTATTGAGAAGCACCCTTCTCCGTCTACAAAACCAATAACCCATCCAAGCCCAATAAGCCTTTCCTGCTGATTCTCTGCACCCATCACATTGTCACCCCTCCGCATAGCACTTGCCCTATATTATAGAACATGTGTTCGTTATTGGAAAGGTAGTGTGGGATTCTACACCCCTTTTAGGGGACAGCTTTCCCAGCATATAGCCAGATGCACACCGCATTGTTGCCAATGCGGGGGGCAGCAAATCTACCTTAGGACCGTTATAGTTACGGCCGCCGTTTACCGGGGCTTAGATTCAGAGCTTCGCATCGTCCGAAAACTTTGCTAACCCCTCCTCGTAACCTTCCGGCACCGGGCAGGCGTCAGCCCCTATACATCGTCTTACGACTTAGCAGAGACCTGTGTTTTTAGTAAACAGTCGCCTGGGCCATTTTATTGCAGCCACTTCACGCTTGGGGGAAAACCTTACACGCTAATGTGGCGCCCCTTCTCCCGAAGTTACGGGGCAATTTTGCCGAGTTCCTTAACCAGAGTTCTCTCGATCGCCTTAGTATTCTCTACTCACCCACCTGTGTCGGTTTGGGGTACGGGCACCTAAGCCGCTCACTAGAGGTTTTTCTTGGAAGCATAGGATCACTCACTTCGTCTCAATCGACTCGTCATCACCTCTCAGGCTATACGCCTTCCGGATTTTCCTAGAAGACACCCTACGGGCTTAAACACGGACGACCATCGCCGTGCTGAGCTACCTTTCTCCGTCACCCCATCGCTGATAACGCAACTTTGGTGGTACAGGAATATCTACCTGTTCTCCATCGACTACGCCTTTCGGCCTCGCCTTAGGTCCCGACTAACCCAGGGCAGATTAGCTTTACCCTGGAAACCTTGGGTTTACGGCGGTCAGGTTTCTCGCCTGACTCTCGCTACTCATTCCAGCATTCTCTCTTGTCTGCAGTCCACCGGTC